>DAOPYF010000001.1:0-81379 GCA_035352735.1 Treponemataceae bacterium
TTTTTTAGGATGGGCGCTGAGAGGATCGAACTCCCGACATTTTGGGTGTAAACCAAACGCTCTACCATCTGAGCTAAGCGCCCGATAGTAAGACCTTACCAAAACGGCGATAAAAGGTCAAGAGAAGTCCTTAGCGTGTCTTAGTTTAGATACGTTTGAGGTAATTAATCTATTGTACTCGACAGAACATACATTATGCGCAGCTGACTATGGGTTACTGTAAGCTACAATGATGGACCTACACTACCATGTTTACCAGATACAAGACGACAAAAAAGAGCACGTTCCATTTGGTGAATATCGCGAGATACTGAAAGGCCTCCGCCGGATGCTCGTGCGATAAGAACTTGAAACTGATAACGCTCGCGAGCGAAGCGATGATCGTGCCCATACCGCCGATGCTCACGCCCCTGAGAAGCCCGACGGAATCGCCGGTAAAGCGGGAAAGCAGAATCGCGGCCGGAACGTTACTGATGCATTGACTCGCGAGCGCGCTCACCAAAACCACGTTTTTGCCGACTAACCCGGTAAGCAATGAGCGCACCGCCTCGATTTGCTGGAGGTTACCAATGAAGACAAAGAACCCGACAAAGGTAAAAAGAAGCGAGTAATCGACACGCAGGAGAAGCTCGCGATCAAGCGCCAAGACTGCTACGATGACCAACCCCGTGACGAGACGGTAATCAAGAACGCGAAACACCGTCAAGACCGAAAGCGCGAACAGCGCGATAAACACGAAAAAGCGTTTTTTCTTCAGGGAAAAGTTGTGGCCCGTGTGCTGCGCGTAAATCGGTTTCTGCTTAATGTGCGCAAACCCGAGGATCAAAAGCGCGAAGCCGGCGAGCACGATCGGAAGAATACCTAAGAAAAACTGCTTAGTCGGCATGTGGTAATGCGCGAATAGGTAAAGGTTTTGCGGGTTACCCACGGGTGTCAGGGAGCTGCCGACGTTCGCCGCGATGGTTTGGAGTGTGATGATATGCGCCCTCGTTCGCCACGAGACGCCGCTTCGCATCAACAGGAGCGCGAAGGGAACGAAGGTGATGAGCGCGACGTCGTTGGTTATCGCCATTGCGACGAAAAAGGTCGTGATGACGAGAATAGCCGCGAGGCTTCGGGTATTCCCCGCGAATCTGAGAATCGACGACGCCAAGATCTCGAAGGCGCCAGAGGCGCGAAGGCCCGCGACGACTGACATCAGGCAAAAAAGGCACGAAAGAACCTTCCAGTCGACGTAGCTCGCATACCCAGGGGATGGCGGAACGAAAAACATTGAGACGAGCGCGGCGGCGAGCGCGATGCAGAGTACCGTCTCACGGAAGAAAAACCGCTTTGCGCGGCCAAGTAAATAACAAATGGTGTTCATAATGCTCGATCAGTTCCTATTGCGCAGGCGATTTGGGATTCAAGATTTTTCGAAACGGGGACGTCAAGCGCGACGGAGACGGGACGCCCGGTAAGGAGAATGGCGCGATCCGCTATGGCGCACGCTTCTCTGACGTCGTGGGTGACGGTTACAATAGTCCTTCGCGCTTCGCGCTTGAGTTCCGAAAAAAGGTCGATGAGCTGCGCCTTCGTCGCGGGGTCTTGCGACTGAAAGGGCTCGTCCATGAGGAGGAGCGTTGAGGGGACGGCGAACGCGCGCGCGATCGATACTCGCTGGCGCTCGCCACCCGAAAGGCTTTCGGGGTAGTCGTCTACCCTACCCGCGAGCCCTACCCGCTCGAGATAGAATCGCGCGCTCTCTCTGCGCGATCTGGAATCGCCCGTAAGCGCGAGCTCGATGTTTTGGGCAAGCGTTCGCCAGGGAATCAGACGAGGCTCCTGGAACACGAAGGATATCGCGATGTCCCCTGAGTGGGACGCGATCTCGTTTAAGAGCGTCGTCTTGCCGCATCCTGATGGCCCGAGTATCGCGGTAACCGTATTATCGGCGAGCTCGAGGGAGAAATCGCGGTAGATCACCGTCTCGCCATACGCGCGGGTAATGCCGGTAAACTTCACGCGGTGGCCCCTTCTTGCGCGAGCGTCGCCTTTCTGCCATGGCGGGACGCGAGTCGCGCGAGCCGCCTGAGCATGAGCTCGGTGAGGACGCTCATGAGTATCGCGACGATGGTAAGCGAAAATACCCGCGGGGTTTCAAGATGCACCTTCGCGGTTTGCATGGCGCTGCCGAGGCCTGACTCCGGGAAACCAAGGATCTCGCCGGCGATGACGACCTTCCACGTAAGCCCGAAGGACGCCGCGGCGCCCGCGAGGATGAAGGGCATAGCCGATGGGATGCGGATGTTCATCAGTATGGACGGGCACGACATTCGGTAGACGCGGGCCATCTCGAGGAGTTTTTTGTCGACGCTCCGTACCCCTTGCGCGGTCGCTTCCGCCATGACCGGGAGGGTCATGAGTACGGCGACGAAAACGGGCACGATTCCGGACCCGAACCAAAGGATGGCGATGAGGATAAACGCGACCACGGGCGTAGACTTAATCACCGACATCCAGGGCATGAGAAACGAAGCGAAGAGCGGAAACACCCCTGAAAGCGCGCCCAAGCAAAGCGAAAGCGCGAAGGAAACGCCAAAGGCGATGAGGCCGCGCGTAAAGGTGGCGAGGGCATCGCGGAGAAAATGCGGATCGGCGCGGAGTTTGAGTAAATCGCGCATGACGTCTGGAATAGAGGGAAGGATAAGCGGAGATGAAGCTTTGAGGGAAAGAATCTCCCACAGCGCGCACAGGATTACGGTGGATACCATTACCGCGAGAAGGTTCCGCTTCGTCATTTGAGGTAGAACCCCTCGTCGGGAAGCTTTCCCCCGATGGATTCGGGCGCATACTCAAGAAACACGGCAAGCAGGGATTCAATCGGCTTTCTCGCCTCGTTTGCCTCGATCCAGACGAACGCGCATGAAGGGATCGCCTGGGAGGCGACCGTGGCCTTGAGGCCGAGGCCCGCGGCCTCGACGAGCGGGCCGGCCGCGTCGGGATGCGCTTGAGTCCACGCTATTGACTCTTTGTACGCTGCGAGAAACCGCGCGACCTTTTCGGGGTTCGCTTTCGCGTAGTCGCGCCGGACGACGCAAAGGGTCATGGGAAAGTCCGTCCCTAACCCCGCCGCTTCCCAAAGGCCGCGAAGGGAAAAGGCACGGCGAAGCGGGGCGCCTTTCGGGGCGTTCATGATCGCGACGGTCGTGAAGGGTTCGGGGATGAGCGCGTATTCGATCTTGCCGGACGCGAGCGCCGCGGGGATCTCTTGCGCGGGGAGCGAGAAATCAAGGCGAACCGAGCCTGCGGGGATGCCATTCTTCGCGAGAAGGGTTCGCATGACGTATTCGGGGGTTGAGCCCTGCCCCGCCACGAATACGGTTTTTCCCGATAGATCGCGTAACGCGGCGATCGAGGGATCTCTCGTGACGAGGGTAAGCATGCTGTTGCCGACGATCGACGCGACGGCGATGGACTTCGGTGCCATGTGGTAGAGTTTCGCCGCGACGTTGGGCGGAAGGATGCCGATATCGATGTCGCCGTTTACGTATTTAGGTAGCAAGATATCGATAGATCCCGCTTTTTCAAAGGTAATTATCGTGTTTGGGATGCTTGGCGGGTTTGCCATGAGCCGTGCCATGCCGATGCCCGATGAGCCCATGATCATGCCGATTTTAAGCGTTTCAAGTCGTTCTTCGGCGATAGCATGTGTGCACGCAAGAAAGCAAAGAAGGCCAAGAATGGGTGGAAAGCATCGTTTCATGAGGAAATTATAGCATTTTTCGGCACCGAGCTTCCAGCGGACATGTTTCGCATCGAGCCTTCGCGCCGCAATGTTCCTTTGCGTGACGAACGAGAAGCGCGTGGAATTCCTGATATTGCATATGCTTTTGCGGCGAATTGAGTTTGGATGTTATATATAGCTGCACATCTTCATATCGTTTCGAGGGTTGTTTTTGGAAAAAGCAGTCATTCGTATAGCCTAAACGCTTAAGAATCCTAATGGTATATGTGTCAATGACGAAAAACGGCCGCTGCCAGGCATAGAGGAGCATCGAATCGGCCGTTTCAGGGCCGATACCAGAAAGCGAGAGAAGCTCATCGCGCGTGGGTACTCTCCCCTTCAAGGATTGATAGAACTGAGCAAAAGATTTGAGACGCAGGGCTTTTTGGTTATAATACCCCGATGGGCGAATCGCGAGCGCTACCGTTTCCGCGGAGGCGGCGAGAACCGCGCGAGGGGTTTCCAATGAGCCCTCGCTGAGTCCATAAAGAGCCTTTTCGACGTTCGTCCATGCGGTGTTTTGCGTCAGGATGGCGCCAACGGCGATTTCCCAGCGATCCGAATCGTCAAGCGAAACCTTTATAATTCCGGGATGATAGCCTCGGCTATCGAAACCGGGCTCATTGCTCCGAGATAAAACCGGCCACCAACCCTGCTTCCCGTATGATTCGAGAAGCAGGGCATAGAGTTCGGTAAGGGATAGTGGCACATCCATACTAAATGCAGAAGCGGCGCTTATCGCTTTGCTTTCGCGATCGGCTTTTTCCCTTGCGGAGTCGCCCGCGTTTTCGTTACAGCCCTTTTAACCGCAGGCTTTTTTGCCACGGTCTTTTTCGGCGTGTTTTTTTTCACTGCAGTTTTGCTGGCAACTTTTTTCGCGGGAGCCTTTTTCGCGCTCGTGGTCGCCTTCGAGGAAGGCCGCGAGAGTTTTTCCAGCTTAGCCGATTTCGCGGGCGTTGACGGTTTCGCTTTCTTGATCGGTGCTTTTGGCGTCACCGTTTTTATTGCGGGCGCGTTCTTTTGCGCTTTCGCCTCGAGCGCGGCCTGCGCGGCGGCGAGGCGTGCGACGGGAACGCGGAACGGCGAGGCGGACACGTAGTCCATTCCCGCGCGGTGGCAGAACTTCACCGACGCGGAGTCTCCGCCGTGCTCGCCGCAGATGCCGACCTTAAGCTTCGCCCGTGATGCGCGGCCCTTCGCGATGCCGGAGGTGATGAGGAGCCCGACGCCCGCCTGATCGAGGCTTTGGAAGGGATCGGCCTTAAACACGGCGGCCTTGTTCTCGTCGACGTAGTCGGGAAGGAATTTTCCCGCGTCGTCGCGGCTCATGCCGAGGGTCATCTGCGTGAGGTCGTTCGTGCCGAAGGAGAAGAACTCGGCCGTTTGGGCGATCTCGTCGGCGAGGAGCGCGGCGCGCGGGGTTTCGATCATCGTTCCGACGGAATAGCTTACTTTCATGCCTTCCCGCGCGAGTATCGCGTCGGCCGTTTTCCGGGTGAGCCGTTCGTTGATCGCGAACTCCTTGGCGTCGATGACGAGCGGTATCATGATCTCGGGGAAAACCTTAATGCCCCTGCGCGCCATGTTGCAGGCGGCGGTCATGATCGCGGTTACCTGCATCTCGAGAATCTCGGGATAGGTAATCGTGAGCCGGCATCCCCGATGACCGAGCATGGGGTTTGCCTCGTGGAGTTTCTCGACGCGCTGCTTCACGAAGTCAAAGCTGACACCCGCCGCCTTCGCGAGCGCCTTTTGCCCCGCCGCGTCGTGGGGGACGAACTCGTGGAGCGGCGGGTCGATGAGCCTGATCGTCACGCCCAAGCCGTCCATCGCGGCGAAGATACCCTCGAAATCCCTCGTCTGAAACGGCAGGAGCTTCGCGAGGGCTTTCTTGCGCGCCTCGACGGTTTCCGCGATGATCATCTGCCTGATCGCGAGGATGCGCTCCTCGGAGTCGAAAAACATGTGCTCGGTGCGGCAAAGGCCAATGCCTTCGGCGCCGAGCTTTCGCCCGTGCTCGGCGTCGTAGGGCGTGTCGGCGTTCGTGCGCACCTTGAGGGTGCGGGTCTCGTCGACCCACTTCATGAGGGTTTCGTAGGAATCGGGGAGCTTGGGCGCCACGAGCTTGAGCGCGCCCTTGTAGACGTTGCCGTTGCAGCCGTCGAGCGTGACGTACTCCCCTTCCTTGATCGTGTATCCGTTCGCGGAGAAGGATTTTTTGTCGTAATCGATCTCGAGCTTCTCGCAGCCGACGATGCAGCATTTTCCCCATCCGCGCGCGACGACCGCGGCGTGACTCGTCTTTCCGCCGGTCGCGGTCAGGATGCCCTGCGCCGCGTGCATGCCCCCGACGTCCTCGGGGCTCGTTTCCTTACGCACGAGGATGACCTTGTCGCCGTTCTTCGCGCATTCCTCGGCCTTCTCGGCGGAGAAGTACACCTTACCGCACGCGGCGCCCGGTACGGCGTCGATACCCTGAACGATAAAGGATTCGTCGAGATCCTTCGTCTGTGATTTGTCTATGGCCGGATAGAAGATGCCCTCGATGTCGCTCGTCTTGATGCGACTGATGGCCTGCTCCTTCGTGATAAGCTTTTCCTTGACGAGGTCGACGGCGATCTTGAAGGCGGCGCTCGGCGAGCGCTTGCCGGTGCGGCACTGGAGCATGTAGAGCTTCTCTTCCTCGACGGTGAACTCAAGGTCCTGCATGTCCTTGTAATGCCGCTCGAGGGTCGTTCGAACCGCGCAAAGCTGCCGGTATGCCTTCGGATCCTTCGAGGCGAACTCGGAGAGCTTGATCGGCGTGCGGATGCCGGCGACGACGTCCTCGCCCTGCGCGTTGACGAGGTAGTCGCCATAGAAAACGTCCTCGCCAGAGTTCGGGTCGCGGGTAAAGCAGACGCCGGTTCCCGAGGTATCGCCCTTGTTGCCGAAAACCATCTGCACCACGCTGACGGCGGTTCCCTTGATGCCGACGAGGTTCTCGACCCTGCGGTAAGTGACGGCCTTGTCGGCCATCCAAGAGCCGAATACCGCGCCGATGGCTCCCCAGAGCTGAACCTGCGGGTCTTGGGGAAAGCTCGAGCCTATCTCGTTTTTATAGAGCGCCTTGAATTCGGCGAGCAGGGCCGCAAGCTCGGCCTCGTTGACGTCGGTATCGGCGATCTTCTTGCCATACGGAACACCGAGGCGTTTCGCCGTCGAGGTTTCCTTTATTCTCTGGAAAGCGCGGTCGAATTTCTCGCGGTCGATTCCCATGGCCGTGGAGCCATACATCATGATGAAGCGTCGGTACGCGTCGAGCGCGAACCGACGGTTGCCCGTTTTTCGGGCGAGGCCCTCTACAGAGGCGTCAGTAAGGCCGAGGTTGAGAATGGTTTCCATCATGCCGGGCATCGAAACGGGTGAGCCCGAGCGGACGGAAACAAGGAGCGGGTCATTGGGATCGCCGAGTTTTTTCCCGGTGACCTTTTCAAGTCGGGCAAGATGCTGGGCTACTTCTTCCTTGAGCCCTTCGGGGTACCGCTTTGAGTTTCGGTAGTAGAGGTCGCAGACTTCCGTCGTGATGGTGAATCCCGCCGGAACGGGCAGCCCGATCTTCGTCATCTCGGCGAGCCCCGCGCCCTTTCCCCCTAAGAGTTCCTTCATGCTCCCGTCGCCTTCGGATTTACGTTCGCCGAAAAAGTACACCATTTTGCTTTTTGCCATAATGTCTGTATTCTCCTTTTTGCGTTTCTTACCGACTTGGTTCCGGGGAAAGTGTACCTTGTGAATTCCCAGCTGTCAATGTTATACTTTTAAAGTCATGAAACGTACCCCCCGCAAAGCCTTACCGTTCCTGCTTTTTGCGACTGCCGTGCTCGCGTGCGCGTGCGCCTCCGTGGGCGCGCGAGGCGCTGCGGGCCCTGCCGGCAATCCCGAAAAGCCGATTGAGCTTATCTTTACCGGCGATATCATGGCGCACGAGGTTAACTACTCGATGCGCGACTACGCGCGTATCTACGAGAGCGTCGAGCCCCTGCTCCGTTCGGCGACCCTCTGCTTCGGCAACCTCGAAGTTCCGGTAGACGACGCCCTCCCCCTTTCGACCTATCCTAGGTTTAACGTGCATGCCCCCTACATACGCGCCGCGATCGACGCCGGGTTCAACGTCTTCTCGCTCGCGAACAACCACTCGAACGATCAAGGTTCCGCGGGCATCCTCGCGACGCGCGCGCTTCTTGATTCGCTGGCACCGAAGATAGGCTCATCGGGCCTTCGCGCCAAGGAAGGCGAGCCGATGCGGCCGGTCATCCTGAACGCGGGAGAGAACGAGGTCGTGTTCCTCTCGATCACCGAGATTCTCAATTCGCATGACCCGTCGGCGAACTTGGTGTACTTCGTGCCCCCGACGAAGGCCGCGCGCTCGGCGTTCCTCGCGGACGTCAGGCGAATACGCGGGGAAAACCCTAACGCGCTTTTCGTGCTCGCGATTCATCTGGATGAGCCTGAGTACGTGCGGACGGTGAGGCGCGCGAAGCGGGAATGGTTCAGGGAACTCGCCGCCGCGGGCGTCGATATCGTCTGGGGAAGCCATCCGCACGTCATGCAGGAGTGGGAGGTCGCGACCGTTGAGCGGGGCCGCTCCAGGCGGCAGGTTCTTTTCATGTACTCGATGGGCAACTTCATCTCGGGCCAGCGAAAGGAGATCAACCGGGAGGACCCGGGCGCCTATCGCGAATACACCGGCGACGGCATCGTCATGCGCGTCACGGTTCGCTCGGGCGCGATCGCGGCGGTTCCCGTTCCGGTGACCGTGTACGTCGACCCGGAAGCGGGGCCCGTCTTGAGGCCCTTCGACGCAAGCTTCGTGGCAAGCCTCGCCGAACCGCTCCAGGACTACTATTGCGCGCGATACGCGCTCATGCGCGCGTACCTCCCATTGCCCCCGATGCCCGTCCGCGCTATACTTGAGCAATGAAACCACATGAACTTCCCGTATACCAGCAAAAACAGCGCATCCTTGACATGCTTTCGCGCAACCAGGTTATCGTCGTCGAAAGCCCTACGGGTTCGGGAAAGACCACGCAATTGCCCATCATCCTCCACGAGGCGGGATACACCTCGAGCGGGATCATCGGTGTGACCCAGCCGCGCCGCATCGCGGCGCTTTCCGTGAGTGATTTCATCGCGCGGCAGCTTGATACCCCAATGCCGGGGCTCGTCGGGTACAAGATGCGCTTCGAGGACAAGACCGACGCCTCGACGCGCATCAAGATCATGACCGACGGCATCCTCCTTCAGGAGATGAAGCTCGATCCCTGGCTCAGCAAATACTCGATGCTCATGGTGGACGAGGCCCACGAGCGGAGCCTAAACATCGATTTCATCCTCGGGCTCCTGAAGCGGGTTATCGCCGAGCGCCATGACTTCAAGGTTATCGTCTCGTCCGCGACGATCAACACCGAGCTCTTCTCCTCGTATTTCGACGATTGCCCCGTCGTGAAGATCGACGCGATCACCTACCCCGTTACCGTCGTCTACGATCCGCCCGCCGTTCCGCCCTCGGGGGGAAGCATTGCCGCCGACGAGGCGCTCATGGAAAAGATCGCCGCCATTACCGGAAGGATCATGAACGACGGCCGCGCGGGGGATATCCTCGTGTTCCTCCCGGGAGAGCGCGCGATCAAGCAGTGCATCGAGCGGCTCTCGGTCGAGAGTTGGTACCGAAAGCTCCATATCCTCCCGCTCTACGGGAGGCTCGGAAAGGACGAGCAGGAGCGCGTGTTCGATCTTCCGCCGTTCGGGAAGAAGAAGATGGTTGTGTCCACGAACATCGCCGAGACGTCCGTTACCATCAACGGGATCACGAGCGTGATCGACTCGGGACAGGCGAAGCTCAATTTCTACAATCCCCACACCTATACCTCAAGCCTCGTCGAGGTGCCGGTATCGAAGGCCTCGTGCAACCAGCGAAAGGGTCGCGCGGGACGCACCCGCGAGGGAACCTGCTACCGCCTTTATGAGCGAAACGATTTCGAGGCGCGCGGGCTCTATACGACCGAGGAGATTTACCGCACGGACCTATCCGAGGTCGTACTTCGGATGGCCGAGCTCGGGATCACGGACTTTGACCAATTCGATTTCATCTCGCCCCCGTCCCGCGAGGGGCTTCTCGGCGCGATCGATACCCTGAACCTTCTCGGCGCCCTTTCGCCCGACCGCTCGCTCTCGAAGATCGGGCAGATGATGTGCCTCTTTCCCCTGCCCCCACGGCAATCGCGCATGATCGTCGAGGCCATCCTCGGCTATCCGACGGTCGTCGAGGAGGTGCTCATCGCCTCGGCGTTCCTCTCGGCGCAGAGCCCCTTCATCCTTCCCCCCGGAAAAGAGATGGACGCGCGTCGCGCTCACCACGGGTTCGGCGACCCCCATGGCGACTTTGCCTCCTTCCTCAAGATATTCCGCATGCACAAGATGGCGAAGAACCGCTCGAAGTTCTGCGAGATAAGCTTTCTCGACGAGCGCGTCATGGCCGAGATCGCGAACATCAAGGACCAACTCGAGATGATCGTCTCGGACATGGGCGTGCCGATACTCTCGGGCGGTCCGATCGAGGATTACCTGTGCTCGATCGCCGCGGGAATGATACAGTTCGTGTGCGTCCGCGACGGGAGGGACTCGTTCCGGAGCCTCACGGCCGAGCGCATCCAGATCCATCCCGGATCGTGCATGTACCGGGAAAGCCCGCAGTTCATCGTCGCGGGGGAGATCGTCAGGACCTCGCGCATGTACGCGATGTCGGTATCGCCCCTCGATAAGGGGCTTCTCTCGCGGATAAGCCCGGACCTCGTGACGAAGCTCACGAAGCACGGAAAGACTACGGAATCGGCGCGTGGCCGCGAGGAGGCACCCGCAAAAGGCGAATCGCCGTCTCGGGAACGCGGGAAACGGGGCGCGAAGGAAAGCGAGCAGGCGCGTACCGCGAAGCCTCAGGCCGCGGAGACCGTTTCATTCGGCGGCGAGTCCTTTGAGCTCACGAAGATTAAGGGAAAGAAGGAACTCGTCCTGCCGATCGAACAACTCATCCGCGCGGTTTCGTCGGTTGACCTCGCCGGTTCCTACACCGCGCAGCTCGGTGGCCTCAGGGGCAAGGTCGTATCCCATGGGCACGAGCTTTTGGCAGGCGAGAAGATGGAGCTCATCATGCGGGTCGCGACGACCTTTAACCTTGAGACGGTCGACGCAGACGCGTGGCCGCGGAAACGGAATTTCCTCGTCGCCGAGGACGCGAAGGATCTCGTGGAAAACCTCAAGTGGCTTTTCCGGGTGACGGTCGCGAAGGAAAAGAGCCGGGAACTCGGCTTTATCTGCCTCTTCAACGATGGTAACGGGCAATACTGGTTTAAGTGCTCTCGCGGCTTCCATACCGCGCTTCACGAATCGATCGCGAGCCTCGAGTCGTTCATCGACGAAACCGCCGATACGATCGACGAGCGCTCGAAGGAAACCGTCAGCACGATCTACCGAAAGCTCAATAGCTTCTTTAGTTAGAGGAGTCATCCTTCGCTGACGGGATCTTCATCCTCGGTAAGAGCCCGCACGGAAAACTAAGCGGCGCGTTCGTTTCCCGAATTCGCCGCTTGTTGGTTTACCCGAGTTCGTCCATGGCGTCCGATAAAAAACGGTTGAGGAAGAGAATCCCTTCCCGCGTGAGCGCGATGCGCTCCGGTTCGTCGATCAAAAGCCCGCGCGCGGCCCATGAGGCGATCGTTTTCGGGATGCAGGAGGCGATTTTGACCCCGAAACGGGCGGTAAAGCGGGCCTTCGCGATTCCCTCCCTGAGGCGCATGCCCATGAGGAGCACCTCGGACATCAGTTCATTCCTCGAGATTCGCTCAACCCTTCTTCCCGCGCGCGGATCGGCGAACCATGCGGCGACGTCCTTCGTGTTCGTAAACCGCGTGGCTTCGTCCCCCGAGACGATGGTTCCCGTGGCGCCGGGCCCAACCCCGATATAGGTGTCGAGTTTCCAGTAGGTCATGTTATGGAGGCTTTCGCAGCCGGGCATCGCGAAGTTCGAGACCTCGTATTGCGCGAAGCCCCGCGATTCGAGCCAATCCCTTCCGGCGAGCCAAATATCCGCGGCCGCGTCTTCGTCGGGGAGTTCCGCGACGAGCGAGGCATCAAGCCGTTTCGAAAGCGGCGTGCCTTCCTCTATGGTGAGGGAATACAGCGAAAGGTGATCGGGACGATACGGGAGAAGCCGCTCGAGATCGGCGATGAGGCCGCGCGCGGTTTGTCCCGGAAGCCCCGCGACGAGATCGAGCGAGAGTCTTCCTTTCCAGACGCGTGACACGAGCTCGAGTGCCTCAATCGTCTTTGCCGCGCACCCGCGCCTTCCGACGGCGGCGAGGCATGCGTCATCGAGGCTCTGGACGCCGATGGAAAGCCGATTGATCCCCGCGCGCGCGCAGGACGCGAGCCACGCCTCGCCGATATCCTCGGGATTCGCCTCGATCGTCCATTCGTCGATATTCCGCTGACTCAGCGCGCCATGACCGCTGATCGCGCTTCCCAGGCGCCCAAGGTCTTCGCAAGAAAGGAGACTCGGGGTACCGCCTCCGATATAGACCGTTTTCCACCCGGTAATCCCGTAATCCGCGCGCCACGCGTTGATTTCTCGCGCGAGGCCATCGACGATTCGGGCCGTGAGCGCGCTAACCTCCCGGCAGTCCACGGGAAAGGCGCTGGGAATGAGCGAGAAAAAATCGCAGTAATCGCATTTTTTGAGGCACAGCGGGATGTGGGCGTAGAGGGACGCTTCCCCGACGGGACGATCGGTCAGGCTAGAGCTTCCCAAAGCGGCTGAATGGCCAGTACCTGAGGAGCACCTTTCCCCGCACGCGCTTGGCGTCGACGGTACCCCACACGCGTGAGTCGCTCGCGCTGAGGCGGGTATCGCAGAGCACGAAGAATTGGCCTTCGGGGAGCGTCATCTCGGGGAATGAGCCCGAGAGCGGCAGGGTTTCGGACCAGGATTCCGGAAGCTTCGCGAGGGTGAGATCGTACGGCTCGGGCGAAAGCTCGAACTCGGTCAGGTAATGCGAGCTTCCAGCAGGCTTTACGTGGAGGATAAAGTCCTTAAGGTAGATCGAGTCGCCCGGAAAGGCCACGAGCCTGCGAATAACCGGCATCTCCCCGCTCGAGTCGCGGCAGCCGGCGAGATGTATTTTCTGGAAGGTCGCGAACGAGACGAAGGCGTTCGCGAGCCTCAGAAGGCCGCCGGCGTCGTCGGGAAATGCTGGGTCGATGACGACGAGGTCGCCGCGGGACGGAGGGATGAGCGGGGAAAAGCCCGTTTTCTCCCGGGGTTCGTTGCTGTAGAGCGGGGTCGAAAGCACGCAATCCCCCGCCTCGAGCACCGGGGCCATGGTATCGGCCTTAATCTCGTACATGGTAATGAGGTTGCGATGGACGATGGTGAAGACGACAAGAATCGAAATGACCAGGACGATAAACGCGAAAACCGCGCGCCGTTCTTCCAGCTGGGCCGAATATGAATACTTGTGCCATTTAGCCGGCATTGATGTGTCCTCTCAGGCGGTCGAAATTGGTAAAAGGGTATCATGAAGGGCTCTCGTTGACAAGTATTGGCGCAAACTTCTATACTTCCCCCGATGAATACGAGTGCCGTCAAGCCCGTCGCGCAAAACCGTAAGGCGCGATTTAACTATACCGTCGAAGACTCTATCGAATGCGGAATCGTTCTCGAGGGAACCGAGGTCAAATCGGTCCGCGCGGGGAACATCTCCTTTCCCGACGCCTTCGCCGAAATCAGATCGGGCGAGGTTTGGCTTATCGGCTTTCACGTGACGCCGTACGTGTATTCCTCGATCTTCAACCATGACCCCGACCGACCCAAGAAGCTCCTGCTCCATAAAGACGAGATCAAGCGGCTCACCCGCAAGTTCGAGGAAAAGGGGTTCTCGCTCATCCCCCTCGAGGTATACCTCAAAAACGGGATCGTAAAGATTCAGCTCGGTATCTGCAAGGGCAAAAAGTTGTTTGATAAGCGGGCCGATATTCGCGAACGGGACGTCAAACGAGACATCCAGCGCGAATTCCGCAAAAAGAGTGATGGATAGGATGTATACTGGGAGCATGAAGGCCGTCGCGCGCGCGTTATGCATCGGGTTCCTCTTGATCTCCCCGCTTCTTCGCGCGGGCGCGCAAGGTTTGCCCGCCGTCGCCGTCTACTCCCTCACTTCGAACGACGTTGGCGAAAACGTCTCGAAAACCGTAAACGACCTCGTTTATTCGTTCATCCGCGAATTACGCAACTACCGCGTCATCGACCTTAGGGCAGAAGCAACCCCGCGTGATCTCGGCGTTCCCGACGGCGCCGACTACATCTTCTACGGAAATCTTATAAGCCAGGCCGATGGCATCAAGCTCGAGCTCGTGCTCAAGGGCGGCCCCCAGCGGGTTACCCGGCTCATCTCGCGCGTATACGAAAACTCGAACCTCATCCTCCTTGAGTCCCGTATCCTCGTTCGCGATCTCTTCGATACCTCCGTCGCCCTGCCCGACGCCGAGCTCCCAAAAACCGCTCAAGCAAACCGTGCCGACTCGAATGCCGTGCCCGATAAGGGCGTATTGGGGCCCGTTACGGACCTTGACGCGCTCGCGGGCTCCTGGAAGGGCGAATCCGGCGTCGAGAAGGTGATGCTCTTGCGCGGGGGACGCGGGGTCGCGGTGCTCTCGAGCGGGGTGTCGATCCCGCTTGAGCTCATGCTGTCCGATGGGATTCTCGTCGTTCGGCAAAAAGGCCCGCAGAATATCCGGCAGTTCATCGACCTGCCCGATCCCGTGGCCCGACAAGCCGTTGCCGTGGCGCCGCCGCTTGAATGGTACCTGATGGTTTCATCCGATCAAAAGACGCTCGGAGGGACGAAAAAGACCGTGCGCATCAAGAACGACGGAAAGAATATCCTGACGATGGAAAACCTGTCGATTGACGTTATCTGGAGCCGCGAATAGGGCTTAGCGCCTTCGCAAAGCCGACTCAGGGACCTGTACCGCGCCTTGCCGGATGACGCGATAGGCGTCTCCGGTCGCGTCGATGATGGTCGAGGCCGCTGCCTCCGGATGGTCGCCGTCGTCAACGATGAGGTCCGCTATCGCGCCGAACTGGGCGATGATATCACCGATCTTCCTGAGCGCCGCTTCCCCCGCCCTATTGACGCTCGTCGAGTATATCGGGGCGCCCGTTTTCTCGAGCACCGAACGGAGCCACGCGTCTCCCGGGCAGCGGAACGCGGTCGTTCCGCCATCCTTGTTCCGGACGATAATCGTTATCGCGCCGGGCCACAGGGCAAGCAGGTCCGGGTTGATCGCGTCGGTTGAATAGCGCGCAAGGTCTTCGCTTCGCGCGATGAGCTGGATAAAGGGTTTCCCCTCGTCGCGGCCTTTTGCCTTGACGATGAGCGCGTTGGACTCGGGCACGATGCCGGAAAAGCCGTAGATGGTGTCGGTCGGGATAATGACAAGGCGCCCTTCGCGAAGGAATCGCGCGGCGCAATCAGCCGAATCTGAGGATTTTCTTGAGATGACCATGTTTTTTCTCCCCCGAAAGAAGCGATAGCGCGATTGAGCTGAGGATATAGGCGAAAAGGCCGACGAGCTTGCATCCCCATTCGGGGAAATAGCGGGGCTTCTCGACCTCGATGGCCGATCCGGCGATCATCTTTCGGTTAATTCCGCCGGTAAACCCCGCAAGCTTGATCAGGTGCTCGCCTTCGTTAATGAGCCCCAACTCGTGCGCGTATACGGAGATAGTGTCTGGATCTGCGGATAGATTGTCAAGGGATGATTTAAGGTCGGCATTCAAGGCGGTAAGGTTTTCAAGGTTTTCGGAAAGCCGAGCCTTTTCGCATTCGAGTTGCTGCATTGCCCTGATGCCCTTAGGGCCAAAACAGATTCCGAATAGACTGTATGCGGCGATCCCGATAAAAACGGGCACCAGGATCCTGAACAGTTTCATGTTACGTACCTTAACGGCAGAAAACCCGGTATTCTTGAATTTAATTGACAGGAATAATTCACTAATATACATTTAAAATACTAGACAAAAATGCCGATAAGTAAAAAGAGTGATCTTTTTTCCGGGGAGTGCCGTATGACATCTGACTTTGAAAATGACGAGATCAAAGACTCTTCTTTCCCTATCGACTTAACGGACGATACCACTTCGTTGGATATGTACGGGGTCTGGGTAAAAAGCGGCCCTCGCGATGTTTCGGCAAGCCAGAAAAAGGGTGATGAATCATTCACGGATACGGTATCCTTTACCGATTTCCCCGAGTCACCCGTTTCCCCCAAAGACGAAACCATAGAATCCTCAAGCGATGACTTTCTCGATATTGCGAGCCTGCCGGACCTTCCGGATTTCCCCGACATCGAAGAGGAACGCGAGACCGCTCAAGGAACGACCGCAGAAGAAGCCGTCGCCACGCCCGATACAGAGCCTGAATCGGCGATGGAGTCCATCGAGTTTGAGGATATTGTCCCGATAGCCTTTGAAGAAGGCGCGCCTGAAGAAGATGCCGTTTTCGCGCATGAACGGGAAAGCGCCGTATCGCCGCGGAGCGAGGATTTAGGAGAAACGACCGAGACGATCAGCCTTGACTCCTTTGACGCCGTTCCTGAAGAACCGTCGCCCGCAAGCGATACCGGCTTTGTCACCGAAACCTTTGATGAGGTTCAGTTCGAGGAAATATCCTTCCCCGCCGAAGAAAGCGAAGAGCCCAAGGAGTCGGTCGAGGAACCGGCCGAACAGCTACTTCAGAGGTCCGCGCCCGAAACCTTCGAAACCCTTGAGTCATTTGAGCGCACGGAATCGCCCCGTGAGGAAACCGAACCCCAGGCGAGCGAAGTCTCTTTTGATGAGGCCATAGAGCCTCTCGAAGAGAAACCTGCCGATGAAGCCGCGATCGAGGACTTCCTTGAACCGGAAATAACCCTGAAAAAGCCCGAGGAAACGCCGACGCTCGGCAGCGATTCTGAAATGGAACTTTCCATCGAGGACTTTATGGGACCTCAAGAACCTGCCAAAAAAGAGGCCGCCCCTTCCGAGGACGATCTCAGCAGTTTCCTCGATGACCTTAACGCCTCCTCCGCGGAGCCGTCTCACCCAAGCGACGGCGGGGACTTCGACCTTGATTCGCTCATTAACACGGTAAACGAGGGCGGCGCCCTCAGTCAAGAAAAGGAAAACCTCTTCGACGATACCGAACCGCTCAATATCGACCTTGAATTCGATGAATCCTTTATCGAGGATTCGGAAAAGATTCGCGCGACAGGGTCCGCCGTATCGGAGTCCGAGTTCTTCAATTCGGAATTTGGCGTAGAGCTCGTCGACGAAACAGCCGGCGAGGCAGGAAACGCCGAGAGCGCTCGTCCTGAAGCCGGGATGGATTTCGACGCCCTCATTCAGGCCGCCGAGGAACCGACGGAGAAAACGGAACGCGCGAGCGAAAGCTCGAGCGGTACCGGGTCAATGCTCGAGGAAACGAGCGAGTTCGACGATCTCCTTCAGTCCCTTGACGCCGCGCCCGTTCCCGCGCCGGTTTCCGATAAGGGGAAGAGCCCCACCCCGACAGCAAAAAGCTTCAATCTTGATGTGACGGAAGAGGATTCCATGGTTGAATCCATCACGACGAGCGTGAGCGAGTCTTCCTCGGATGAGGATTTCTCGGTTTCGCTTTTTGGGAATGAAACGGTCGTTCCCGCGGCGAAAAAAGTAGAGCCCGTCGCGGAACCGAAACCGATCGAGCAAGCCGTTCAAGCGAGCGCAGAGCCTATCATTCCAGAAGATATTGCCGTTCCGGAGCCTGAAGCGTTCAAAGCGGAAGAAAGCGAGGAAATCCCGTCTCTGAGCCCCGAATCGGTTTCCCTCGAGGCGTTCCCTACCGCAGAGGCGTTCCCTAATATCGAAGAAATTGTTGATATAACCCAATTTAAGGATTACAATAGTGCAGAATCCAATCCGGAATCTGCGATTACAGAAAAAGCATCGGTGGAGGAAACTGTGTCCCTTGATTTTGACGACATCAGCGCTGTTGAAAAGGATTTAAGCGAAGAAAATCCGGTAACGGGAGAAGATGCAGTGGTAACAAACGATAAATCTACTGAATTATTGATGATAATCGCCGACGAGCTTTCATCCATCAAAAAAGAAATCTCGACGTTGAAGTCTGAAATCTCCGGATTCAAGGCAGGGACGGCTGGCGAAGCGACTGTCGCCCAGACTCCCGGCGCTCCCATCGAGAATTCGGGCTTTTTCAGCGACGACGACACCGATGAGACGATCGCCTTGACCGGCGACGAACTTAATAACATCCTCATAACGGCGGACTTTACCGAAGAAAAGAGCGACGAGAATATGCCGGAGGAAACCCCTGCGCTCGAAGCCCCCTCCGGCAAAGAGGCACCCGTCACGGAAGCGATTTCGCCCGAATCGGCCATGGTCGCCGAAAACGAACCCGAGATTCCCGATACCCTTCCCGACACGATTTTTGACGTTCCCGGTTTTGAAAGCGCGGAGGTTATTGAGGCCGCGCACGTAAATCAGATCACCGACGATGTCAGCTATCTCGAAGGCACGAACGAGATCGAGCCTGATCTCGACAACGTCGCTATCGAGGAACCGGAACTTGAAACTATCGATTTCGAGGACGAAAAGCTCGAAGAGCCTGAGTTGACGGAGTTTAACATCGACCTAACCGGGATGGAGAATGGTTTCCCCGCAGAGCAGGAGATCGCGGTATCTGAGCCCCCTGCCGTCGAGGAACTCGCCGTTCCCGAGGAAACGAGCGTTCCTGTGGTTGAGGAATTCGCAACGACCGATACCCTTTCCGCGCAAGAGCTCGCGGCAGTTGGCGGTAACGTAGCCCCCGAGGCACTGGCCGCGGAAGAAAGCGAAAGCCCCGAAACCGCTCAGGCGACCGCAACCCTTCCCGTTGAGCTGAAAGACGAGATTAAGTCCGTTCTTTCGTACATGGATCAGCTTCTGGAAAGCCTCCCTGAGGAGAAAATCGAAGAATTTGCCCGTTCAGAGCATTTTGAGGTTTACAAGAAGCTCTTCGAGGAACTCGGAATCTCCTGAGTATGGGTTTGATAAGCCGCGCCCAACGCGTTTCTTCCGAACCGCTCATCGCCGATTCGCCTCTTCTTGATTCTGCGCAGGGTTCATCGAAAAAAAAAAGCGGGCTCTTACAGCGCGTCGCGACCGCCTCATCGTATGACGCGGTCGGTCAGGCATTCAGAGATTTTTTAAACGCCGCGGAAACGGAACGCGCCGGGATACTATTCTCGGACGAAGCCTCGCGCATGGCGTTTCTTTTCCCGGCGGGGTTTGATTACACGACCGCGCGGAGGCTAACCCCGCAGTATACGCAAATCAAGGCTATTGCCGATTCGACCGAATGGGTCTCGATAACGGGACGGGAGCTAGAGGATTGGCGATCATTTTTCTCGTCGCATGAACTCAGAAGCCTTCAATCGCTCAAGATTCGCGCGGTTCCCCTTGAGGACGCAAGTCATTGCTGCGTTGTGCTGGCGAAATCCCTTTTGGATATTCGCCGGGAAGACGGTACGGAACGCGCGGCGGAGAATGAGTTTTCCGATCTTTGCTCGGCGATACGCGAGCATATCGCGCTTTTTCGCGCGCTCGCGCCGGTCGAAAGCGTGAATAAATCGGTTGAGGCGATGCGGTATCACGCCGAAAGCGCGCTTTCAGCGAAGAAACGAGCATCTCTTGTCACGATATCCTGCCAAAATCTCAACGAAGACGAGATTGCCTTTCAGACGGACCAATCAGTCCGTATTCTTTATAACGCGATAACCCATCAAATCGCGCGTCTGGTCGGATCGACGAACATAATCAACGCGACGCCGTCGGGTACTATCCGCATTGTCCTTTTTACCGCGCTTCCGAACGACAGCGCCTTTTACTTTTCGCAGCTCATGAAGCCGCTCGAGCGTCTTTTTGGCGTCGACCGCGTAAAACGCCTCACCGTCTCGGACTCACGTACCGCTCCGTCGCTGTCCGGCATACTGGATTTCCTTACCGGGGAGAACTGATGCCCTCCGAGCACGAAGCGATCCGTCTGCACTCGCGGTATAACCCCCGAAAGGAAGCGGCTCGGTACATCGAGGCGCAGTCGTTTTCCTGCAATCCCCTTTTTATCGTCGTTACCGAGCCCGGAGAGTCCTACCTTGCGCAGGAACTCCGCGCGCGCTTTCCTGCGGCGAGCATTTTAGCGATCCGCTACGATAAAACGCTTTTTAGCGAATCGGACGGGCTCTGGGACGGGGTATGGCGACCGGGCACGGGATTTGAGGTATCTTCGTGGCTCTTTTCCATGATACCCGATGAATGCTTACCGCTCACGGTTTTCTTGCCGTGGAAACCCTCCGATTCCGCGTGGCCCTCGCTTTCGGCCTATGTTTGGAACAGCATCGCATCGGTGATACGGCTCCAAACCAGCGTGATGTACACGAGAAGCGCATTCGGGAAGCGATGGCTCGCGAACTGCGTGCGTAACGCGATTCTCGCGCGCAACCTCACGGTCGGCGAATGCACGGATAAACCCGCGCTTCTCGTCGCCTCGGGCCCTTCGCTCGAATGCCTTTTCCCCTTCAATCGCGAAAACTTCTACGTATGCGCGGTATCTTCCGCGGTGACCTGCCTTTCCGCCCATGGCGTGACGCCGGATCTTTGCATCGCGACGGACGGCGGTTTTTGGGCGCTGGGACATTTCAGGAACCTATCGGGCGACATAACGGTCGCCTTTCCCTGCGAGGCCGCGATACCGTCTCGCGTCCTCGAACGAAACCCGATTCAGTTTCTCGACTATGGGAGCGCTATCGAGCGGACGCTCCTTTCAATCGCGGGCGTCAAGGCCGACGCGGCGTCGCGGAACGGCACGGTTTCGGGAACGGCCGCGCTTTATCTCCTTGAGCATTGTTCGGGAAACGTCTATGCGGCCGGATTGGACTTGTGTTCCTCGCAGTCATTCAGCCATGCGAGGCCGAGCGCGAACGCCCCGGCCGTCGACGCGGCGACTTCGCGAACGCGGCCGCTCTGCCAGGCGCTCCACGAATCAAGCCGCGACACGGCGTCGCTCGATATGTACGCGGCTTGGTTTTCGAGTCGGGGTGACGCGTTCAAGCGGCGCTTTTTCAGGATCGGTAGCGCGGGAAAGACGCTCAATGGCATCGAGTCGATTTCGCTGCGCGATATCGGCGCGCACGCGGCACAGGGAGCACAAACCGATCAAGCCACGTCAGGCACCAAATCAGAGCAAGCGCGCGGGGATCGTATCAATCCGCGATCGCGGGAAGAGCGGAAAGAAGCGCTATCCGCATGGCTTTCGGGCGTTTTGGAATCGTTCGCCCGCGCGGAAGGGGATCTTCCCAGTGACCCATTAAGCGTTGAGCTCGCACAGATGGTATCCTATACGGGCTTTATAAAATACCTCAAACGGAGGCAAACCCCGTCGGACGGAATCCCGCTCGCCTCCGCGTTTCAAGAGCTTCAAAGCGACACGGTCGCGTTCCTTTCGCGTCTCGAGGATTTCTCGCGCAGGATACCGCTTTCATGACAGCGAATCCCCTCTTCGAGGCGAACATAGCCGCCTTGCGCCCGAGAGATTCGGCGCTCGCCGACGATATTCTCAAGGCAGCAGGCGCGGATGATCCTTCGGCTTTTCGATATAGCGCCGCCCAGCGCGCGCGGAACGGCAGCCTCGTGCCGCTTTTCCGAGACGGGGCCTCGGCTCATTCGCTTTTCAATCCCGAGCGCGAGGCCGCGCAACTCATCGATACGGTGGCCGACACGGGCTTTGCCCTATTCGCCGGGATCGGAGGCGCCTTTCATATCAGGGAATTCCTTTCGCGGGATCCTGCCCGCGCCTGTATCGCAGCGGAATCGAGTCCGCTCGCGCTCGCGTCGCTATTCGGTCTCATCGATCTTACAGACGTCCTCACGGACGTGCGCGTGACGGTGATCGCGTTGCGGGATGAAAAAGAAACGGGTGCGATACTTTCGCGTTCGTATTTGCCCGCCCTTCACGGGAATTTCAGGCTCGTGCCGCTTCGCTCGTGGCAAGGGCGCAACGGGGACGCATGCGCGTCGCTCGTGAGCGTCGTCCAAGAATCCCTGAAAAGAATCAGCGCGGACTTTTCGGTTCAGGCGCATTTTGGAAAGCTCTGGCTCAGGAATTGCGCCCAGAACCTCGCGCTCGCTTCGCGCTTCCAGGGGAGATTTCCCGCGGTCGATACGGGGAAAAAGGCAATCGTCATCGCGGCGGGACCCGGGCTCGAGCCGTGCCTTCGGAGGCTTAAGGAGAATCGGGAACGGTACGCGCTTTTTTCAACCGATACCGCGTGGAATACCCTCGCCGACTCGGGGATCATCCCCGATTTTTTCGTGAGCATCGACGCGCAGCCCATTTCCGCGAACCATGTGATGCGCCCGTTCAAACAGGGCATGACGGTAATACTCGACGCTTGCGGGAACCCGGCGATCGCGCGGAAGGCGATCGCCGATGGCGCGGCCGTCATATTCGCGGCGGGAGCCCATCCCCTCGCGCGGTACGCGGCGCGGTATTCACCGCTTCCGCCGATCGATACCGCTTCCGGGACGGTGACCCTCGCGGCGCTCGACGCGGCGCATTCCTTGGGGTTTCGGGATATAGAGACTATTGGCGCCGATTTCGCCTATACGGGCGGAAAACCCTATGCTCGGGGAACCTATCTCGCCCATGGCTTCGGCTCGACCGCATCGCGCATCCTCCCGATCGAGACCTCCTATACCGCCTTGATGTTTCGCACCCCCGTCGCCGCGCGAAGCTCCGGGGGATCGATCACGTACACCACCGATACCCTCGATCGCTACGCGAGCTTCTTTAAAGCATATCGGGGACAGTATCGTTGGGAAGCGGCCGATTTTGCCCCATTCCCCGTTCGCGCGTTTCTCGGCGAATATCGGCGCGCGCTCACGAATGCCCTTCGCGCAGGATTTCCTTTCCCGGAGCGGGACCAAGACCTCCTCTACACCGTGCTTCCATTCGTGGCGTGGCACGCGCGCCATCGACTCGGGGAACAAAAGGGACTCGCGAGCGCTATTCAACTTGCGCTTGAACTCATTGCGGGCTATACTGGTGAATCATGAAGAACAAGTTCATAAACGTCTACGGTTTCGTCGCGCTTATGCTTTTGGCAGCCGCCGTCGTCTGGTTCGGACTTTCGGTAACAGCCGAAACCCGAAAGGGAGTCATTGAGGCCGAACGGAGCTTCAACTGGATTTCTCGGGAATGCTCTGCGGCAGCCATCGCGGACGGTTTTATGTCCGACGCCTTCATACAAAAGCTCACCGGGATGTGCAATCAGTCAAAGCTACTCGCTGCCCTCGTCATTACGACGCCCCAGGGAACCGCGTTCGCCTGGCCCGAGAAGTCATCGGCGATTACCTATGATATACAGGGTAACCCGACTATCTCGAATACCTCTCTTTTCATGAAAGTATACGCCGCCAAGCTCGACGTTGGCGGATCGGACGAGGGTTCGATCGTGATGACCGCGTCGGTGTACGTTCTCCATCCAAGCGTGATATTCGCGGCAAGCAGGAATTCCTTCCTCGCGATACTGACCATCCTTTTCGCGACGCTGATCGTTATCTTCGCCGTCGCCCCCGCGAAAAAGGAAGCAAGGCAAAAAGGCTTTTCTTCCGCCGCCTCGAGCGCTCAAGACCTTGAGCCTGAGCCGTGCGGGACAAGCGGGGATCTCATGGACTTTGGCGAGCCTGCGTCGGACGTCCCCGAGGAAGAGTTTATCCCCCCGGAGTTTTCTCCTCTTACCGATGAGTCATACGAAAGCCAGGTCGAAGCACGTTCAGGTGACGAAGGGCTGTTCCCGATGGATGAACCGTCCGTTGCGGAAACCATGGATGGCGCGCTGGCTTCAGAAGAGGCCAGCGAACCGGAGGCCGACGTAAGTTCCCCTACCGAGCGCGCCGCACCGAAACCAGAGGGGCTTTTCTCGCCCGTTACCGGCATCGGCTGGGAACAATACCTTACGGAGCGCCTCGACTCGGAGCTCGTGCGCGCCGCCTCCTCAGAACAGGATCTTTCGCTCATCATCATCAGGATTTCTGGCTTGCTCCATACCGATCTTCTCTCGAGAAAGATCGCGAAGGTCCTTCTCGATACCTTCAAGTTCAAGGACATGGTATTTGAATACGGTACCAACGGTTTTGCCGGCATCCTGCAGAACATCACGCTCGATCAGGCGATGAAGGTCGCTGACACGCTCTATGCGGGCATCGACTCGCTGCTCATGGAGATGTCCAATAGCGGACAGATTACCATCGGGATAACGACCAGGACGGCCCGTCTCCTTTCCGCTTCGCGGATGATCGATGAGGCCGTGAGCGCCGCGCGCAAGGCAGAGGAAGAGCCAAGCCTTCCGATCGTGGCGTTTCGGGCGAACCCGGAAAAGTACCGCGACTTTGTCGCCGAGAATAACGGCTAAAACGAGCCAGTAAGCGCGTCATGCGCCGTCTTCGTGATCGCCCACGAGGCGCCATCGCTATCCCGGCGAATGATCGAGTAGTTCTCGTTCAGGGGCATAATCGAAATCGTTATCAAAGAAGTATCGCCAAGCTCGAGCGTTACCGATTCCGCGGCGACGAACGGGATGTTCGTTACGTCGACGCACGAAAGAGCCATCAGAGCGCGCTCGAACGAATCAAGTAACTCAGTTTCATTTTCGGACGAGCCGCGGACAAATGCCCGTTGGTAGTTTCGCTTTTTATACGAAGCCCGCTCGATCTCGCTTCCCTGAAAGGCATTTTCAAACGGCGTGAGATTGGCCCAATAGGCGGTTGTCCCGTCGACGAAGGGCGCAAGTGGCGGCTCTACCCGAATCGTCTTTTCAATGTGCCCTTCATGGAAATATTGGGCCGTACCCGCCGCGGTAATGCTTCCGGATACGAGGTCGAGATAAACCGTTCCCGAAGCGTTACTTGCCCTGATACGGGGCGATTCGTTTGCGTCGATGCCATAGGCGGCGCCGTTTTGGCCGAAAACCCGCGTGGTACGCGCCTCACGCAAAGCCTTGATGAAGCTCGCCACGCGCGCCAAATTCGCCGGGAACCGATGCGTATCGTCAAGGACCAAGAACCAGCTATCTTTTTTTCGCTCAAGCCTAATCGGGTATTTAGCGCCGGGATACGCGATCTCGATGGCCGCGATCTCCTTTGCGTGGGACGATGAAAGCAGGCGCGATTTCGGCGCGTCGAAGGCGCAGGAGGATGCGCTGAAAAAGATGAATGCGAGAAGTATGGATACACGCGCGAAACCAAACGATCCGCGCGCGAAAGGGAATCCTCTCATCTTCGGCGTTTCTTTCTCACGACGCAGAACCCGAGATACGCGAGAATGAGGGCGGGTATGGCCACGAGATTCGCAAAGCGAACGCGCTTGAGCGTGTTCGCGTTTTTCGCTTGGGGCTCATCCTTGGCTCCCGCATCGCTTTGGGCAGACGGTGCTTGCGCGCTGTCGGGCGCTTGCCGTGCCTTCAGCGTGATAAGCTCGTCCTCACCGGCGATCCATTCGACGCAGCTGACGGCAAAATCGAGGTTTGAGTCGCTTCCAGTATAGTCCACGAGCGACGAGGGAAGGTATTCGTCTCCGATAACGAGTAACCGCCCGGGCGCGTTTCGCATGGCGATGAGCGCGGAGTTCGGCGCCTTTACGGTCCCTTCCCGCGCGTCCTCGGTCGATTCGAGGAGAGCTAATTGCTTCCCGAAGGGATTCGTATCGTATGGCTCAAGCATTGCGCGGGCTCGAGACGTCGCGCGAACAATCGAGCGCGCGCGATCGCCCGCGGGAGCGAGCACGATGCCCGAGGGCCAGAAAAACTGAAGTTTCGAGATGCCGGAGAATATCGGTTCGTCAGGGGAAAGGCCCGAGCGGGGAACCGTTACCCAAAAGGGATACTCGACTTCCGCGTACCGCGAATTGTCGAGCGTGGGAAGGGTGAGCCGATGATGGAGCACGTCCATGAGAATGCCGGGCGAAAGGGCGAAGCCTTGGGTCTCAAGCACGGCGAGGAGCGGGTCCTTCACCTTCGCGCGCGCCTTCCAATCGGTTCTCGCGTCGATGAGGTTGCCGGAGACGAAGAAGGCGGCGTTCCCTCCTGACGAGAGAAAAGAGTCGATGACCGACGCGCTACGTGTATCGATATCGCTTGAGCCAACGACGAGAAGGAGCTTTGAGGAGTCCAGGGAAGCAAGCGGAAGCGTTTGCGGTTCGAGCGAAAATCCCGCATACGAGACCCAGGCCTCAAGATAGCGATAGTCGACGCCTTGGGACGCGTTTCCGACGACGTACTGCACGGCGCGTGATGCCTTGGGCGCCGAGGCAGCGCTCGCGCGCGTAAGATCGAGGATGATTCGCGTAAGGTCATACTCAAGCGTTTTCGTGTCGAGGAGGAACGGGATAACGCGATGCTCGCCGCGATACTCGACGAGGAGTCCCGAATACACACTCGTAATCGAGGTGCCCTGGCCGTTCCTGACGCGCGTTTGACGCGGAACGATCCCAAGGGCCTCGATCGCCTTAACGTCACCCGTGAGCGCGGGATCGCGAATCGAAAAAGAGATCTTGCCCTTTGACGAAACGCGGTATTCCTCGAGGAAATTCTCGATGTAACGAATCGCGGGGGTCATGCGTTCAAAGTCGCGCGAGCGATACCAGGTGATCAAGAGCTCGGAGTCGAGGGAATCGATTGCCGAATGCGAGAGATGCGAAAGCGAGTATTGCTTTCCTGCGCTGAGATCGGCGCGAAAACTCATGCGAGACGAAAGGGCCGCGATGAGCGCAAGCCCGACGAAAATAATGAGCGCGATCCGCCTGGCGCGCGCGCCGCCACCGAGCCGTTTCATGCGGTCTCCCGTATCTTAAGGATTCGCAAGGAGCTTAGGGCGATAAAAAAGACAGTTGGCACTGCGAAGAAAAGAACGTCTCGCGCATCGATGATGCCGCGGAACGACGCGTCGAGGTGCCATGCGAGGGATACTTCCATGCAAAGGCGCGAGACGGGCGCGGGAAGGAGTACCAGCGAGGGAAGGAGATGAACGCCGTCGAATAAGGCGATCGCCGCCGCGGAAACGAGGATAGGAACGACCGCGCCCGAGAAGCGGAGCGAAACGAAGGCGGTAAAGGCCGAAAGCGAAAGGCCGAAAAGAAGGAGCATGCAATATCCCGGAAGCAAGGGGTTCACCTCGGTCGCGACGTCAAGGGACGCTCCTAATCCCGGAAGGGAATGCGCAAGCGGAACGGTGAGGAGAATCGCGATCGCGTACACAAAAAAAAGCGAGAGCGTCTTCGCAAGCGCGACGGTGAGGTCGCTCGCGGGAAACGAAAGGAGAAGGTCAAAGGTTCCCGCGCGGCGCTCCGATTCCCAAACGCCTGAGGCAAGCGCCGGAAAGAATAGGACGGCGAGAAGCGGGATGCGCGAGGCGTAGTTCCCAAAACTAAAATTGGGGACAATGACAGATTCCGCGGGGAAGAGAAACGGAATGCCGCACCCAAAGAGCATGAAAAGCGCCGCGACGGGCGCGGCAGGAGCGAACGCAAGGTCGAGAAAAAACTTGCGTGCAAGGACAAAGGTACTCGTTCGTCGCTTCGTTTGTTTTTCAGCCATTGAGCGCCTCCCGCGATACCAGCGAGACGAACGCGTCGGTGAGGTTGTCCGAGCGGGCATCATTGAGTATTTCCGCGACGGTGCCTTTCTCGAGGATCTTGCCGCGATTCAAGAGAATCACGGAAGCGTCGAGCCGTTCGATCTCGGTCATGTTATGCGTAGAAATAAAAATGACTCGGCCTTCCGAAAAGGACTTCACGAGCTTCCAAAACTCCGCGAGCTGAACCGGGTCGAGGCCAGATGAAGGCTCGTCGAGGATGAGGAGACGTGGGTCGTGGAGAAGCGCTGCGGCAAGCGCGGTTCGTTGCCGAAAGCCGCGAGAGAGATGGTCGGTGACCCGACGCGCTACCTCGCCGAGGGCGCATGAGTCTATCGCGCGCTCGACGCGTTCACGCGTGGTACGCTTGGGGTATCCGCGCGCGCGGGCGACGAACTCTAGGTATTGCGATACGGTCATGCCAGGGTATATCGGCGCGTTCTCGAACACCGCGCCGGTGAGGCTCCGCGCGGATACCGAGTCGTTCGCGGTATCGAGCCCATCGAGCGTCACGCTGCCGCTTGAGGGAAGGATAGCCCCAGAGAGTATCCTGACGAGGGTTGATTTCCCCGCGCCGTTAGGGCCGGCGAGCGCGACGATGCCGCTATCGGCCGTGAAGGAAATGCCCTCAAGCGCGACGATCGGCCCAAATCGCTTCCCTACCCGGTCGACGGTAAGCATTGGGGTGCTTCAGTCCTCGTACTCGATCGGAAAGACCATACGGTCTTTCGTGAGCACGGTTTCGGGAAACACGGTACGCGCTTCGTCGAGAAGGATCTTCAGGTCGTGGTCGGTGTACCGCGGGCTGTAATGGATAAGGCCCATCTTCTTCACGTTCGCCTCGCGGGCGATGGAGGCGGCTTGCTTGGAGGTCATGTGCTTTTTCTCGAGCGCGGTATCGGCAAGCGAATCCTCGAACATCCCTTCGCATATGAGAAGGTCCGAGCCGCTTACCTCCTTCGCGATCGATGGAAGGTATTTCGTGTCGGTCACGAAACTGAATTTGCGACCTTTTCTCGGTGCCCCCAAGACCTCTTCGGGATGGACCGCGCTGCCGTCCGTCGCGGTGACGGTCTCGCCCGCCTGCAGCTTCGACCACAAGGGGCCGCAGGGAACCTTGCGTTCGAGGGCCTGGCTCGGATTGAAGGCGCCGGGACGAGAATGTTCCTCAAGCGCGTATCCATAGCAAACCTTCGTGTGCTGGAGCTGAAACGCGCGAACGTCGAAGCCGTCGCCCGAATACACGATGCCCGGCTCGGTGATTTCACGGACGACGATCTCGTAGTTGATGTACATATCGAGAACCTTTCGGCTCGTGTCGATGTACTCGGCGATTTTCGGAGGTCCGTAGATATACAGGGGCTCGTCGCGGTCGACCTGCGCGGAAAGCATGAGAAGACCCGGGAGGCCGGTGACGTGGTCGGCATGCGTGTGACTGATGAAGATCGCGTTAATCTTTTTCCAGCGGAGGTTCAGTTTCCTGAGGGAAATCTGCGTTCCCTCCCCGCCGTCAAAGAGAAAAAGGTCCCCTTCCCGCCTGAGCAAAACGGAGGTTAAATGGCGGTACGGGAGCGGCATCATGCCACCGCAACCGAGCACAAAGGCTTCAAGATTCATAGTAACGAAGTATACCCCGAATTAAAGGCGCTTGACAATGCAAAATGATATGATAAACTTAGTAGCACTATGGTTAACACACTGCTCATCATTGACCCTCAAAACGATTTTTGCGACCCAAAGGGCGCGCTGTGCGTGACAGGCGCAGCTGACGATTGCGCTCGACTCGCGAAGATGCTCAAGCGGATCGACCGCGAGGTCAATTCCGTTCACGTCACCATGGATACCCATCACTCGTTCCATATCGCGCACCCGATATTCTGGCTTAACAAGGCAAACGAGCATCCGGCGCCCTACACGATCATCACCTCGGCCATGATACAGGCCGGCGAATACAAGGCCTCGGCGCCGCAGTACCAGCATTACGCCCTCGAGTACGTGACGACCCTCGAGAAAACCGGGAAGTATAACCTGTGCATATGGCCGCCGCATTGCCTCATCGGCACCTGGGGGCACGCGATCTACCCGACGCTATCGCAGGCGCTGCAAGAATGGGAATGGGCCGTCCCGGGAAGGATCGTCGACTATACCTACAAAGGGAGTAATTTCCGGACCGAGCACTATAGCGCGATCAGGGCCGAGGTGTCCGACGCGTCAGATCCGGGCTCGCGGACGAACTTCGCGCTGATCGAGCGGCTCAAGGCAGCCGATAACATCGCCATCGCCGGGGAGGCGCTCTCGCACTGCGTCGCGAACACGGTTCGCGACCTCATCACCTGCATACCGGCGGATAAGCTCGTCGTGCTCACCGACGTCAGCTCGAACGTCACGGGCTTCGAGAAACTCGGCGAGGAGTTTACCGCCGAGATCGAGACGATCGGCGTCAGGCTCATGACCTCCGAGGAGTTTCTCGCGTAAGGAACTTGACCGCCTTCTTGAACCAGAAGGCGCGGATGGTTTCTGCCGCGCGGTACAGGGCATACGGTAACGCGCGGGCGGGAACGTCGAGGCTCCCCACGCGGTGGATAATCGCGCCGCCAAAACCCGTCTTGAAGCGATAGAGCCCGTACATCGGGTGATTCGGATCGTCCTTAGGCGGTATCCCGTAAAAGTCATAGCGCGCGCAGCCTGAGTCCTTCGCGTCGCGGATGGCCTTCCATTGGAGGCAATACGCGGGCATCAGGTTTCGCTTGACGTTCGAGGACGCCCCATAAAGGTATATCGCCTCTTCACCGCAAAAAAGCGTAATGATCGCCGCGAGGGTATCTTCCTCGTGACGGGCGAGATACACCCGCACGGATACCGGCTTATCGAAGGTTGAGCGCGCGGCGCGAGCCATCGAGGCCTCGGCGTGCGCGATGAGGTCGCGATAGTATTCGCGCGAATGGATCGCGATCCCGTCCCTGCTCGCGGTTTCGAGGTAGAGCGCGTAAAACGCGTCGACGCCCGCTGTTTCGGCTTCCGTGCCGAGGAGGCAGGACACCGTGACGCCTTTTTTTTCGCCCAGGCGGATGTTGTACCGCCACTTCGGCTTCATCCCCGATAAGAGGTCTTCTTCCGAAAGCGTGAGGTCAAGTTGAACCGTGTCGGGCGGCTGGATATCGGCGCTCGCGTGGCGAACCGGCTTAGGCGGCCGAATCGGAAAGGGCTCCGCTTCCGCTTTCGCCTGATCGGCGGTATCGTCGGAATCGCGGCCTGAAAACGAGTTCGGTACGATCGTTCCCCACGGGGGATCGAACCGCACGCATATCGTTCCCTTCGGGAGATAGGGTTTCAGAAGGCGCCCGAGCTCGAGCAGGATCTCCCCTTGCCTCGCCTCGCCCGATGCCATGACGTCGGGCCCAAGCGGCACGTACGCGATAGCCGCGACGCGCGCCATCGGGCGCACGAGGACCGTCAGGAAAAAGCGGTCGCGCTCGGGAATGCCCTCGACGAGAAAATACCGCGGCTTCCAGCCGTGGCGCGCCTTAAACGATGCCCAAAAGGGCGTTTGAAGAAACGACGAAGGAGGCGTGAGCCCGCCTCCCTCGATCGAGTATGTTTCGGGATCTATCGCGGTGAGGCGCATGATGGTGTTAGGAAACCTCGCCCGAGACGACGTTCTTGGCGGTTACCGGCTTCCCGTCGATAAGGAGGCGCTTTCCGCCGACGGTCACGACATGGTCGACGATCTTCATGGGCGCGGCGAAGAAGGTATCGGCGTCGATCGAATCGGGCTTCTTGAACGCGGGATCGGCTCCCTCGAGTATGACGGGCGTGCCGGGCGCGGCACAGGACGAGTCGAGCACCTCGACGTGCTCGACGCCCGCGGCGTCCGTGTAGTCGCCCGCGAGCAGCATGCCCCGAGACTCGATGCCGCGCATCTTGCGGGCCTTGAGGTTGTCCGCGATGATGATCGATTTGCCCAAGAGCTCCTCGGCGGTAAAATAGGGCACGAGGCCCGAGATGATGACGCGCTCGGCGCCGGACCCGTCGTCGAGCGTCTCGACGTAGAGTTTCTCCGCGTCGGGATGCCGCTCGATCTTCACGATCTTCGCGGTCTTGAGCGCGATCTTTTCGTTAAAGAGAACGTCGGCAGCGACGGGCGCCGCGGGGGCCTTTTCCGCGTTTACGTGGGCCTTTCCGCCGTTCGCCCCTTGTGCCGGTTTTCCGGCAGATTCCTGCACTGCTTTCTGGTGCGTGTCGCTCACGTTGTTTTCCTTTTCCTTTCGTTCTTTCTGCGATCCCGCGTACCGCTCGCGGTACGCCTGCGCGGTCGCGTCGTCCATCGGCTTAAAGATGATCTCAGGAGTCGAGACCGTGCTGAGTCCCTTGCGGTCGCCGAGGTTCTTCCAAGAAAGCGCGTTCGCTTCGGCGGTATGCTCGAAGGCCGTCGGGGCTTTTCCCGACTTGGCGAGTCGCTCGTCGAAGACGACGCCTGACCAGATCGTCTTTCCGAAGAAAGCCGCGACGCGGTCGGCGTATCCGGGCATATAGGGATGGACGATGATCATGAGATCGCGGATGAGATAGCAAAGGTCATGGATGAGCGCCTCGGCCTTCTCGGGGTCGCTTGTCCGCGTCTTCCAGGGCTCGCCGTCCTGGAAGGCTTTGTTCGCGACCGACGAGAGCGCGAAGGCCTCGCGGAACGCGTCGCGGAGCTCGGCCCACTCGAGGAGTTCGGTGACGCGCTTGAATGAAGCGTCGGCCGCGCCCTTGAGCCCTTCGGAAACCGCGCGGATATCGGCGCGGTTGGAGGTAAGCCCGTCTGCCTCGGGGATTTTCCCGTCATAGTAGCGCGAGACGAAGGTGAGCGTTCGGTTCACGAGGTTGCCGAGGTTGCCGATGAGCTCGGAGTTCATCTTCTCCTGGAAATCCTTCCAAGTGAATAGCGAGTCGGCCTTTTCGGGGCGGTTGTAGAAGACGTAGAAGCGCCAGACGTCCGCGGGGATTCCCGATTCCTTCGCGTCCGAGCCGAACACGCCGATTCCCTTCGATTTCGAGAACTTTCCCGCCTCGTAGTTGAGGTACTCGGTGCTCGACATGTGATGGAGCTTAGTCCAGTTCTTGCCCGAGCCGATGAGGCTCGAGGGGAAGATTACCGTATGGAACGGTATGTTGTCCTTGCCGATGAATTGGAAAAGCTCGACGTTATCGGGGTTCTGCCACCACGCGGCCCAGTCGCCGGTCGCCGGAAGCCTGCCCTCGGCGGTAAGCCGGTCGGTCAGGCATTTTGAGATCGAGATATACCCGATCGGGGCGTCAAACCAAACGTAGAAAACCTTCTTTTCGAAACCAGCTCTCGGCACGGGGATTCCCCACGAAAGGTCGCGGGTGATCGCGCGTTCCTGGAGCCCGTCGCGGATCCATGCCTGGGTCATTTGGAGGGCGTTTCTCGCCCACTGGCCGGAGACGCTCGCCGACTTCATCCATTTTTCGTAGACGGGGAGGATTCCGGGAAGGTCGATGTAGAGGTGTTTCGTCGCGCGGATCTCGGGCGTCGAGCCGCAGGTCGAGCAGCGCGGGCCCTTGAGCTCGGTCGGATCGAGGAGCTTGCCGCAATGCTCGCACTGATCGCCGCGGGCGTCTTCGTAGCCGCAAGCGGGACAGGTGCCGCGCACGTAGCGGTCGGCGAGGAACCGGTTGCACGACGAGCAGTACAGCTGCTCGATCGTGTGCTCCTTGATGTGCCCGTTTTTCTCGAGATCGAGGAACATGCCCTGCGTGATCTCGGTCTGCTGCGGCGTCGAGGTTCGCCCGAAGTTGTCGAACGCGATGCCGAACCAATTATAGATGTCGCTGTGTATCGCGTGATAGTAGTCGCAAAGCTCGCGCGGCGTCTTGCCCTCTTCCTGGGCCTTCGTCTCGGTCGCGGTGCCGTATTCGTCGGTGCCGCAGACGTACAGCGTGTCGTAGCCGCGGAGGCGGCAGTAGCGCGCGTAAACGTCGGCCGAAAGGACTTGGATGAGATTTCCGAGATGGGGGATATTGTTGACGTATGGAAGCGCCGAGGTGACGAGTTTTCTTTTCATGGCTGCCATGATACCCTTTCCAGGGGAAACAATCAACGGGAAATGGCCTTGGGGACCCTGCGCGAGCCGTCGCGTAAGGCCTTCCGAGCGTTAGGCGTCGATCTTGAGGAAAACCATCTTCTCCATTTCATAGCCGGGACCGAGATCGACCTTCCAGGAAAGGAAAAGCCGGGTTCCCCCGCAGTGCCCCGCGGCATCGCCTTCGGCAGAACCGGAACACATTATGGGAAGCACGGAGACGGACGGGTTTTCGTTCGCGTCAACGGTAAAGCGCACGCCCGAATCGAGGTCGGAAAGCTGTATCCACGAAACGTCGTCGAACTGCCCCTCGGTTATCCGGGAGTCCGCACGCTGGTCATGGGCGTACACGGTCATGAGCGGATCGTGCTGGCGGGTGCGCGTCACGGCGAGGTCGAGCTCGATAAGGAAATTCCCCGATAGGGCGAGCGGGCTGTCGTTCTTCAGGATATACTGAACCTGAATCCCCTCGTTCCGGAAGCTGTATTGCTTGCGAAGCGAAAGCGGCTGCTGAAGCGAGCCGAAATACCCGTTCGTTTTGAGCTGGATTTCATGCCGGGTCGAGTCAATCGATACGTCCTGATACACGGTGTCGGAGAAGACCGGCTTCCCATGGGGAAGGATTCCCGCGCGGAGATCGTCGATCTCCGCCTGATCGACGAAGTGGTCGATGAAGAGCCCCTGCTCCGAGCCGCAGAGATCGCAATAATTACGGTACGCCTCAAGCACGTCGAGCTCGAATACCTTCCCCCCGAACGGATGCACGTAGACGTTCAGCCGGTCCAGTTGGCACAGGTATTCCTTGAGTCCGTCCATGTCGAAGTCGAACGCGGTGACCGAGGGCGAGAAGACCCCGCGAACGCGGGCGGTCTTCTCGGCTACGAGGAGGTCCTTATAGGCTCGCGCGTGGAGCCTTTGAACCCGTTCCGAATCCTCGGGCGCGGAAAGGATGAAGACATCCCCGCCCTGCGCCTTCCAAAGCTCCTCGCACGCGTTTTTCTTTCGCGACTTATCGCCCCTGAGTTGGTTAACGAGGGCGTGGACGTACATCATCTTCGCGTAGAGGTTCATGGCGCCTTTCGAGCGCAGGAGGTACTGCTTCACCGGGGTGCGCGCGAGGATCGCGATGTCTTCCGTCGCGAGCAACGGGTCGTGGTCGAACGGCGACATGCCGCCGGGGATATAGGCGCGCTTCCAGAGGGTTCGGCCCTTAAGGTAACGACCGGGGAGCGAAAGTTCTATCTGCGCGGCGCCCCTGGTGGGGATGCACTCGATGAGCGAATGGAACCAGGTCCTGCCATCCTCGCCTGAGGTGAAAAGCGGGGCAATCGATGCGGGATCGATAAAGACCGAAAGATACGTCTCGCCTTCCCCCGCCGTCGCGGCGAGGTCATCGAGGAAGGATTTTGGCGAGAATCGCTCGAGATACCGATAGCGGTTATCGAGGGGAAACGCCGCGATGGTTTTTCCCACGTCCTCGATCGTCACCGGCTCGCGGCCCGTAATGCCGGGGAAGCCCGACGTCTCGAGCATGATTCGGTCAAGGAGGACATACTCGATTCCGCAGGTGTTGAGCGAGGCGATCATGGACGGTTCCCACGCGCTTAAGGGAATCCACGCGCCGCGCGGCCGCTTCCCGAGGTGCTTTCGGATCTCGGTGGTTAAAAGCTCGATTTGCCCTACGCGATCGGGGGGAGGCAAAAAGGGAAAGAGCGGCGAAAAAAAGCCTCCGCCGAGTATCTCGATTTGCTTGCGCGAGACCATCTCCTCGAGGATCATGAAGAACTCGGGATGGCAACGCTCTATCCACGCGATGAACGCGCCGGAGAGATGCAGGCTAAAGGGAAGTCCGGGGAGATTATAGAGCGTCGAGATCAAGGGCTTATATACCGCTTGGTATTCTCGTTCGTAGTCATTTGCGTCGAGCTCTGCCGGGAATGAGCAACAGGTTCCGAAGGCAATTTTAAATGATTGGAGAGCGATTCCCACGGCTACCTCGACTTGGCCTTGAGTATACCCCACCTACTGAGCAATTTAAAGCCCGATTCCGGGAAATTGCGCAAATCAACCCTGCATCCTTCCCGGGCGATAGGGCAATCCGCGCCTTCGTCGGGGGTTCCGCGGGCCGCGCAATCGTAACAGTCCTTAAGGGTTACCGGAACCATGGCGATGAGGCGCTTGGGGCACGCGTCGACGCAAACGCCGCATCCGTTACAGGCATCGTTCACGAAGGCAAAACCGTCGCGAAATACGATCGCGTCGCTTGGGCAGGAGGCGGCGCAGCTTCCAAGGCCGAGGCAACTCGACTGGCAGGCAAGGTTGCCGCCGAAGAGCGCGTTCCGAGTCCAGCAATCGGTGTATCCGGTCGTGGCGAAGCGCTCCGCGATTTTTGGGGGGATTCGTCCGCAGCGGATCACGGCCTTTTGCGCGTTCTCGTGAACCGTCCCCGCACCTTGGAGCGGCTCGGTCGGTAATCGCTTTGAACCCTTCCCCTCCTCGGGAGACTGACGGTTTTTAATGCCGTGCATAGCCGAAACGAAGAAGAGCGTCAGGGTTGCAATCGTGATGGCTACGGCAACGAAGAGCGCGGTTATGAGAAACGAAATCATCGAAAGGCCTCCTGGATCCACCACGACACGTCGGCTGAATGCATGCCGATCGCGAGAAGGCCCATACTCACGAGGATTAAGGGCGCGCCTTTCCAATCGGCGCGGACGTCCGCCGTGGCGATGCGCTCGCGCACGGAAAAGAGGAGCACGGTCGAGAAGGCAAACGCGAGAACGCTCGCAAGCGCGATGGCAAGCGAATTGCCGAGGGACGCGCCTTCGCTCGTCGCGAGAAAGACGGTGCCGAAGAAGAAAACCCGCTCTCCGGTGGAAAAATCCTGCGCCGTGGGCGGGAGGGCAAGCGAGATCACCATGCGAACGAGCGAGCAGACGAGAATGGTCGCCATAGGGATGAGCACGAAAAGGCCATGGGGCAACAGCACGCGAGAATTGAGCTCGAAGATCGCGAATCCCGCGATAAGGGTTTGGGCGAAAAGGATCGGCATGCGAACCATGAAACGCGAGCCATTGCGGGAATCGAAGAAGGTTTTCTCGAGGCCGATGCCGTATGCCCAGAGCACGGAGCAGGAGAAGGCGTAGAAAAAGAGTATGTCGACGTACTGCATTAGGCATTCCTCCTGAACGAAGAGATCCTTCGGTGGAAATACTTTGCCGCCCAGGCAAGGACGCCGAGCAGAATGAACGCGCCGCCGGTGGTCCCCCAGAAACGGATGCCGTACGAGGAGAATCCCGGAAGGACGGGAACGACCATGAGCCCTTCGGGCACGGGAAGCGATATCGTCCCAAACCCGAGAAGCTCGCGGACCGCGGAGAAGAGTATGAGCGTCGGGACGAACTGCATGAGCGGAATCGACTCGAGGCTATCGGAGGAAAAGGTATCGATGCCGAGGAGGAGCAAATACGAAAACGCCGAGACGAACACGTAGAGCCCGAGCGAAACCGCGAGGGTCGGGATCATCCAACGCAGAATGAGGTAATATACCGTCGCCGAAAACGCGAGGGCCACGAGCTCGACGGTCGGACCCGCCGAGGAAAGGTCGAGTTTTTTGACCAGTTCGCGAAAGGCGATACCGGTAAGGAAGTACCAGCACAGCGCGAGCGCCATGACCAAGGCGTACCCAAAGCGCGCGGAAACGGGAACGAGGGGACAGAGCGCGAAGAGGAATATCACTGGGTTCTTTTTCATTTCGACTCCCCCTTTGCCGCGCGTTCCGCGCAGACCCTATCGATCGTCCGAATCCAATACTCGCTGACGCGCGGGGTGATCCCGCACTGCTCGGGGGTTGCGCCCTCTATCCCGGCGATGCCGCAAAACGAGGTCCCTGCCCGTTTGTCCCAGTAAAAAATACCCGTTACGGGTCCGGAGTTCCCGGTGACGCGCACCGCGAAGACAAGCCCGTCGGTTTTTCCCTTTCCCTTGGCCTCGAAGGCCCTCAGGTAATTCCATCCGGCCTGCGGAATGATAACGGGATCGCCCGTCGTCGGCGCGGCGATGCTCCATTTCGCGAGCACCCCTTCGACCGACGAGCGAAGGCCATCGGTCGCTTTCCGTTCCGTGAAAACCTGAAGCCCCGTGAGGATGAGGAAAAGGAAAAAAAGAAGGATGGCGGTCAGCGCGTATTGGCGCGCCCCGCGCTTATTTGTCGTGGTGGTCATGCAAAATCCCCCGCGGAAGCGATAAAGCGGTTTTCAAGGTACTCGATGATCGGATTGATCGCGTTAACGACGATAACGGTAAAAACGCCGCCGACCGGCGAGCCTCCCGGGCCCGCGACGCAAAAGGCGAGAATCCCCGCGAGAATCCCCGAAATCACCTTGCCGACGCGCGTTCGCGGGTTGGTCGAGTACTCGGGAAGGAGGTAGAACGCGATAAAAAGGGTTCCGCCCGTTAAGAACGCGAAAAGAACGTCGCCCGACGCGGGCGCGCCGGTGATGGGCATGAGGGAGAAGCAATACACGCTCAAGCCGTAGGTCGCCAGGTACGCGAGCGGGACGATCCAATCGATGACGTTCGTGGCAATGAGCACGATGGACGCCGCAAGGGTGATCGCGTTATAGCGAAACGCGGGGATCGCAGACGGCGCATTCCAGAAAAGGGTCACGTATCCCTCGGGGAGCTTAATGCCGAATAAACGGAGAAAGCCCATGTTCGCCGCTCCGGTAACCGCTTGGTCGTTCGGTATCTGCGCGAAGTTCTCGAGCTTGAACGCGCCGAAGGCGTCGCCGACGGTCTTTATCCCCTCCCCGGTGACGACCTGCGCGGGGAATAGCGCGCTGTTGCCGATGTAGGCGATCGCCACGGTTATCGCGACCGGGTTCATCCAGAAGGCGCCAGTCCCGCCGAAGAGATTTCGGCCGATCAGGATGCCGACGAACGACACGATGAGCGAGATGGCGGGATTCATCCCCGACGGCAGTAAGAGCCCGGCGAGAACCCCGGCAAGGAGCGCGGACGCGTCAAAGACGGCCCGGCGCTTCGTCGGAAGGGTATATGCCGCCTCGGCAAGCACGCTTCCCGAAAGGGTCGAGGCGACCGTCAGGAGCGCGGCGTAATCGCGCGCGAAGGCGAGCATGCACAGCTGCGGGATGAGCGTGCACGCGATGATGAGGGTCATTTTCAGCACGGGCGGGCGCGTGAGGATAAACGGCGCGGGAGAGACGATCCATCCGGTCTTTTTCATGGTGCGTTTCCTTTCGTTAGCCTATTGCATGCCTCGCGGATGCGGTGATGCAGCGGGATGCGCGAGGGGCACACGATGGCGCAGCACCCGCAGTATTGGCATTTCTTCAGGGATTCGATGAGCTGCGGGGTATGCTTGGCCTTATCGATGCCCTTGACGACTCTCTGGGGATCGATCTTCGCGGGACAGACCTGCAGGCAGCGGCCGCAATGGACGCAGGGTGTCACCGCGTAGTCGGGGCACGCGTCTGTGTCCATGATATGGAGCGATTTCGTGTACTTCGTCACCGGGGTATCAAGGTCGTAGACGGCCGTGCCGGAAAGAAGCCCGTTAACGACGATCCGTCCCGGCGGGCTCTTAAACCCGCCGCATTCCTCGATGACGTCGCCGATCGGCGTTCCGATCCGCACGGTAAGGATCTCGGGACGGCCGAGCGCGGTACCGGTTACCACGATCGTCCGGCATACGACCGGTTGGTTCGTGACGATCGCGTCGTACGCGGAAAGTGCCGTGACCGTATCGACGTAAACGCAATTACTGTTGATTTCGGCCTTGTTTCTCTCGGCGACGACGAGAGACCGGATGAGCCCCTCGCTGCCCGAGGGATAGCGCGCGCTTGCGCGCCTGATGCGGCAGGTTCGTTTTTGGAAGAGTTCCTCGAGAGATTTTTCCGAAATCCCCGACCATTTCTTCTCGTTATGGATGAGGAAAACCTCCATGGCATCGCAGGCCGCCGCGAGTATGGCGGCGCCCTCGAGAACCATATCGCGCTTCTTGTCCATGAGCGCGGCTTCGAGTTGGCACGTGGGGTCCGCGTCGAAGAGCCGAATCGCTAGGGCGGCCTTCCCTATCTTCTTGGCCTTTCTGAGGTCAGGCACGAGCGCTTTCGGCGCGTCGAAGGTATTGATGACGCCCTTTTCCTCGAGGACGCGGAGAATCTCGGATTCGGGAACGGACTTCCAGGGAAAATGCTCGCATTTCCGCCCGAGGATATCGAACGAACCCGAAAGCTCGATAACCGCCGCTTTCCCCATCTTCCCGTTCGGCAGCGGTATCGTCGCGAACTCCTTCACGACGCCGGGAACCGGCGCGTGGACGTGTACCGACTCCGGCTGCCCCCCGCGCGCGATAAGCTGCCCTTCCCGCACGCGCTCGCCGGGGGTCACGACGGGCATCGAGGGCTTTCCGTCATTCTGCTGGAGCGGGACGAATGCCTTCGAGGGAAGGAACGCGTTGCCGACGAACGAAAGCTCCGGCGCCTCGTAGGCTATCGATTCAAAACTGCGAGAAAAACGAACAAAACGCATCATGTTATTTTAGCCTCGTCAATTCAACGGTGACAAAACGGTTTTGCCGGAGCAGCATCCGTTCAAGCAAGGTTCCCTCGGTATCGAGGGTTTTCCTGATGAAACCGGTATTAAAGGTGAACATAGTCCGCTTTTTCCCGGTGATGATTCCGGCCGCGTCGGCCTGGTACCATACGTAATCCGCGCTCGAGCCCGCTTCAGGCGCCTGAACGGGATCTTGTATCCTCCTCCAGGGAGCGGTTCGGATAATCCACTCGGCGGCGACGAAATCCCCGAGATCGGGAATCGAGGTCTGGCTGCGCAAGCCTTGAAGCTCACTATACCCTTCAATCCCAAAACCGGCGTGATGAGTATAGCGCGCGGGAGCGGGTATGTACAACACCCGGCTCTCCCCCGTTTGAAGGGATGGCGTCAGGAGGAGAAGTAAGCCAACCCCAAGCGCGGCGGATAACAGCGTTGCGGCCTCGAGGGTATATCCCTTCGATTCGCGCGCGATGAGGCTTTCTCCCGAGATCGCTACCGGCTCGAAGCGGGGATGAATTCTCTTTGAAATGATAAGCGCGCGCGCCGCGCGCCGAAGGCGGAAAGCGGGAACCGTGAGGGCAAGCGAGGCGACGATAGCCAAAAACGCGAGGATAAAGCCATGGAAACCGCTTAGGGCCGCAAGGGCGAGCGCGGCCGGGAACAAAAGGAGCGTAATGCGCTTTCTCGCGAGGATCCGCGTAACCTGGCGGAAGGAGAGCGCGAGCCCGCGCGCGTTGACGCTCCCGCAGAGCTCGATGATTCCAAAAAGGAGCGCGACCGACGCGAGAAAGCCCGTTACGCGGCAAAAGACCAGGGCAAGGATAACGCACGGCACGGCGCAAAAGGCTTGGAAAAGCCGGTTTGGGCGAAGGATAAGGCCTGCGGCAAGGAGGATGATGAGCGCGAGCGACTGAATGCGCGTCGTCCCCGCGTTTCGCTCGAGATAATGGTAGGCCGAGGATCCCGAGAACGCGTCGCGGACCTTTCCGTCAAGAAACGGGGCGTTTTTAAGGTAAACGAACCGGAGATCATGCTCGGGGTCTGAAAACCACCGCGCGCGCGCGGCGTTAAGCTGGGTAAGATAGGGCTGTATTGGGGCCTCGGGGCTCGAGTTCGAAAGGAGGGAGTTTGCCTCGGTCGCATACGCGGTAATCTTTGCCTTTTTCAGGCGCGCGACGATTTCCGCCTCGCTCGAAGCCGGCGAGACGATCAAGACGCGATATCCCGCCCAAATCGTCTTTCCCGAATGGAGGGGAAAAAGGACCATGGCCAAGCTCGCGCCGAGCGCCACAAGGCAGACGAGTACTAGCGCAACGGTGGGATGTATCGTTTTTGTAATCATGGTAGGGGCTAATCAGAGCGTCGAGAAAGCGACACCGATAAAGAAACCGAGCAGGATGCCCGCGAGAACCTCCATCGGCCTGTGTCCCTGAATCTCCTTTACCGGCTTGAATTGGTACTTCATCCTCGCGGCGACCTTGGCGCCAAGCTCGTTGAGCGCGCGCGCCTGCTGACCGCTTGAGCGGCGGACCCCTACCGCGTCGCGGATGACGACGAGCGCGAAACAGCAGGAGAAGATGAATAGATCCGAACCGACGCCGTTCTTAAACCCTATCGTCGTGGAAACCGAGGCGACGAGGGCTGAGTGGCTTGAGGGCATTCCGCCGGTTTTCCAGAAAAGAAGCTGGAAGAGTTCCTTCACCGACGAGATTGTGTTGGAGAAAAGGGTAATGAGCGTTTTGAGAAACTGACTTAAAATCCAACTCGAGACAGCTGCGAGGAAAATGGGATTATGTATTAGCTGTGAAAGCTGCCTGATAACGCTTTGACTCATTTATTATAGTATTTTGGTGAAATAGTCCCTTTTGTCAAGGGTGTAAAGCGGTATATACTTATCCCTCAATGGATTTCATGAAATTTTCGCTTACCGACGATGACGCCGATCGCCGGATCGATCGCATCGTTCGCCGTTTTTTGCCCGATGTTCCGCTTTCGGGGATTTATCAGCTCATGCGCAAGGGCTTGATCCGTCTTGACGGGAAAAAGGTCGAGCCCGCGCTCCGATCTCAGGCAGGCTCGGAGCTTTGGATCGCGCAATCTATCATGGCCGGTTCAAGCGGTACCCCAACGCGACAGGACGGAAAAGCACCATATCCTACTCCCCTGTCATTAAATAGAATGAAAAAGTATACACCTGAAGTCCTTTTCGAGGATGAAAACCTCCTTTTCTTGAATAAAAGCGCCGGAATCGCCGTGCATGGCGAAGATGGGCTCGACCGCCTCATCCCTCAGGCGACAAACGCCGACATATCCCTTTCGTTCAGGACCGGGCCGCTCCATCGACTCGACAAGGGAACCACGGGAATCCTCGCGTTTTCGCGGAGCCTAACGGGCGCGCGTTGGTTTTCCCAGGCGATCGGCCGGCACGAGTTCGAGAAATACTATCTCGGGATCGCCGAAGGCGAGCTCCATGAGGCGGAAACCTGGACTGATTCGGAAGCGGGGGGAAAGGCGATGGTGACCGTTGCCCTCCCCTTGGCGCACGCACGGCGCGAGAACCTTTCCTATACCCTCGTCCGGTATCGAATCATCACCGGGCGGAAGCATCAGATCAGGATCCAGACGGCGCTCCATGGGCACCCCTTAAGCGGCGACTCCCGGTATGGGAGCGCGCGACGCGAGGACGGCTCGTATTTCCTCCACGCGCGCGAGCTTGTCTTTCCGCCCGATCGGCCCAATGGGCTTCCCGACCGACTTTTCGCGCCTATCCCCGAGCGATTCGCGCGGAGGATCACCGATTTATTCGGCGCGGAATCACTTGCGGAGCTTGAGCGCGGGGTCGTATACTGGAAAGACCATGATGAGCATCAGTGACATCTACTGGTTTTTTAAAGGAGTAAAGGTATACGCGCTCGTCGGCGAAAGCGGCACGGGAAAGAGCTTTCGCGCAAAACTCCTCGCGCAAAAATACGGCATTGAGCTCATCATCGACGACGGACTCCTGATCAGGGACGACAAGATCGTCGCCGGGCATTCCGCGAAGCGCGAGGCAACCTTCCTCGCCGCCGTCCGGGTCGCCCTCTTCGACGAAAAGGTCCATCGCGACACGATCGCGCGCGCGCTCCAAAACCAGATTTTCAAGAAGGTACTCATCCTCGGGACGTCGGAGAAGATGGTAAACAAGATCGCCGTCAGGCTCCAGCTGCCTCAACCCCAGAAAATCATCCACATCGAGGAGATCGCCACCAAGGAAGAGATCGAGAAGGCCATTCGCTCGCGGCGCGTCGAGGGAAAGCACGTCATTCCGGTACCCTCGATCGAGGTTCAGCGAAACTACCCGCAGATATTCTACGATCGCGTCAGGGTGCTCCTCAAGCGAAAGCAGAATCCCCTCTCCGTCCTCAACCAGTCTAAGGTGTACGAAAAGTCGGTCGTGCGCCCTGAGTTCTCGAAAACTGGCCGCGTGACGATATCGGAGGCGGCCTTGAGCCAAATGGTCATCCATTGCGTCGGGGAATACGATGACCAGATCCGTATAAAAAAGCTCACGATCAAGACCGACGCCTCGGGATACCGGCTCGTCATCGTCATCGACGTGCCCTTCGGGACGCAGCTTACCGGGAAGATCCACATGATGCAGGAATACATCGTCGAGAACATCGAGCGGTTTACCGGAATCCTCATTGAGGACGTTCATATAATAATCGATAAGATTACCAAGAATTAGGAGTACCGATAATGAATAGAAAAGCGCTTACCATCGCCTTCGTCGCCGCCTTTGCCGTTCTCTCCCTCGGCGCGGAAACGACGACGACGCTGCCTCAGCAAAACATTGGGCATTACGATATCACGGTCCCCGAGGGGTTCACCGGCCAAGACGCCCTCGCCGCGGGGCTTAACGGGCTTTGGTCTTCGTTTAACGCGGTATTCGGTTTCGATCCCGATACCTCAAAGCACCGCCTCAAGGTCACGGTCCTTCCTGATCGTGCGGCTTTCGACGCGTACGTCAAGGAGCGTATCGGGGAGACGAGGAATCAGTACATATTCCTGAAGTATCCCCGCGCGGAGCTTTCCGAGCTGGTGCTCTTTCCCACCGGTACCGGCACGGGCTTCGACGCGTTTTCGGGCCCCGCCCTGAACCGCCAGCTTTTTTTGCAGTATCTCTATTGCTATGTTCAGGAACCACCCCTTTGGGTGCGGGATGGCTTTCAGGCGTATTTCGAGAAGGCAGTCTGGGATCCGGCTACCAAGCAGGTCTCGATCGCCGGGTATTCCCCGTGGCTCGAGGCGGCGAAGAACCTCCACGTGGACGGCGCGCGAAGCATCGGGTGCGAGGGACTCCTTTCCGCCGTCACCGGGAGCCACGATTCGGCGGCCTTTTATCCCCAGGCGTGGTCATTCGCGACCTTTCTCCTTTCAAGCGAAAAGGCCGAGTATCAGCGTTTTCTCCATGAGGCCTTCATGATCCTCGAGGGAACCGAGGGCTATAACGCGAAGACGCAGCGGGAGAATACCGATGCCGTGCGCGCTCGCTTTGCCCGGTTTAACGACGGCGCTCGCGCCGACTCGGACCTTGCCGTCTGGCTCGACGGGCAGCATACCTTCAATGAACTCGTGCAGGCGGGCGTTTCGGGCTATAACGGGGGAAAGTACCCAGACGCGAAGAAGGCGCTTCTTTCGGCTTCGACGATTCGTCCGGCCGACCCGATCGTCTCGTATTATTTGGGGCTCGTCGCATACTCGGAAAAAGACTATCAGCAGGCGGAGAAATGGTATAAGAAGGCGCTCTCTGACGGCGCGGACGTTTCAACGGCGAATTGGGCGCTCGGGCTTAACGCGTACGCGGATAAACGATTCAAGGATGCGCGCGGCTTTATCGAGGCCGCGAAAGCGGCAAATCCCGCGCGGTACGGCGAAAAGGCCGACGCCTTGCTTAATTCGATGCCGAGGTAGCGTTCGGGGAAGATCTCCTTCTCCGGCGCCTTCGCGGCGCGCGCGTGCCTTCGGGTTTTCCCGTGTCGCGCGCCTCGTCGGGGAATTCGGCCGTTTCGTCTCGTTTGCGGTCGCGATCGGGATTTCCCGGGAATCGCTCGCGAACGCGCGGCATGCGGACGTTGAATCCAAGTTCCTTAAGGCCAAAGCGAACGGCGAACTCGAGCTCGACGCGCGGCGGGTTCATCGGCATGACGAACCTCCGGCATTCCGCGTACACGCGGCCATAGACCTCCGAGGGCGGGATCTTCTCCTTCACGATAACTTTTATGAGGCTTTCGATGAAAAAAACGAGCTTGCGCCCGAGCCGCGTCTCCTCGCCCGAGGCGACGAGCTCGTCGAGTTTTCCGAGGCTTTCCTCGTAGTCCTTGGCGAACGCGGGGTTCCCGTCGATGAGGCTCGCGGCGGCGGGTTGAAGGTACATATAGAGATCGTAGCGGAGCGCTTCGTGGACGATCGGTCGCGCGCGGCCGCTGTTGAGTATTTTTATAATTTCCTCGGTAAGCCGCGAGGGGGAAACCGGCTCAAGAAGGTTCGAAGATTTTCTGATCGCTCGCCCGAGCATAAACGGTATCTTGCAACCGGTCGAGACGGAATACTTTACGGCCCGGAGCATGCGGACCGGATCGTCCTTAAAAATCACCTTAAGCGGGATAACCGGAACGAGCCGATGCGCGCGGACGTCCTTGACGCCGCCGACGTAATCGATGACCTGTTCCTTAATGGGATCGTAATATAAGGCATTCAGGGTAAAGTCGCGCCGCTGTACGTCCTCGTCCATAGTGCCGAAGCTGTTTCCCGTCGTTCCCTCGACGAGGGAACGAAAGGTCGATACCTCGAATATCTTGTCGCCGAAGAATATGTGGACGAGGCGAAACCGCTTGCCGATGATGCGGGAGTTCCGGAAGATGCGCTTGATGCGCGCGGGCTCCGCGTTCGTGACGATATCGAAATCCTTGGGCGTCTTGCCGATAAGCATGTCGCGCACGGCGCCGCCGACGATATAGCCTTCATAACCATAGTTACGCAGATGGAGTATGATCCTGACCGCCTCGGGGTCGAGTAAGTCTTTCTGGATACCGTGTTCTTTTTTTGTATAGATAAGCGCTTTTTGGACGGCCTTGCCTTTGGCGTCCGAACTGTATCGGGTTAACATCTGTTCTTCCATTCTCTACGGAATGCGGCCGCATGTCAACGGCGGCTTGTCGAAAGGCAAGCCTTTCAAGCTTGTCCCATTTGCGCCTCGCGAAGGGTTTGACCCATCCATTCGGTGATATCCGCGGTCACTTCGTCGCGATTGACGTCGTTGAGGAGCTCATGGCGGGCTTTTCGGTAGGTTTTTACGGTTACCCGAGCCATACCGTTAGCGCGATAGCGCCTTTCGAGCGCGCGAACCGTTTTGCCGTAGGAACCGATCGGGTCGTCCTCGCCTACCAGCATAAGAACCGGGAGAGAGCGCGGAATCCCTGCGAGGGCGCGTTTTCGGTGGATTTGGGACAAACCGTCCATGAGGTCGCGATAGAATCCCGCCGAACAGGGAAAACCTGACCATGGGGACGCATCGTACTTTTCGACCTCGCGGGCGTCGCGCGAAAGCCAGGCATTGGGGCTCTGCGCGTCGGGGATTCTTTTATTGCAGCCGCCAAAGGACAATTGCGTGAGGAAGTGCGAGGGCTTTCGCCGATTTGAAAAAAGACAAATCGCGTGCGCGAGGAACCTGCCCGAACAGACGGTGATGGGATCGGGCCCCCGGGTGCCTGAAAGGATTGCGCCTGAGATCTCAGTCCCGTACCGCTCGATAAAGCCCTGTCCGACGAATGACCCGAACGAATGGCTAAAAAGGACAATTGGCCTCCCGGGAATGCGTGCTTGTATCGCGCGTGAGATTTCCCGCTGGTCTTCCACGACACGGTCAAAGCCGTTTCGGTCGGCAAGATAGCCCAATTTATCGAGCGATCCGGCGGTGAGCCCGTGTCCGCGGTGGTCCGCGGCGAATACCGCATACCCCGAGGCGACGGCGGCCTCGGCAAAGCGCTCATAGCGCATCGCGTATTCGGCCATGCCGTGGCAAATCTGAAGGACGGCCGTCGGGGTCGAGCTTGGTAGCCAGGCGTGCACGGCAACGCGTTCTCCATCGTTCATTTCGAGGTAAAAGGTTTCAGCGCTCATAAACTTTTCGCTCCCGTTATGCTATACTCGTTTTTCATGACGATTATAGCAGAAAAGATGGTTGCCGGGGGAACCGCCTTGGGTCGCATCGACGGAAAGACCTATTTCATCCAAGGCGCGCTTCCCGGGGAAACCCTCGATATAGAAATCACCGAGAATCGCAAGGACTACGCCTTCGCGCGCGTCGTTTCGGTGAAAGAGGCAAACGAACGTCGAGTCACCCCGCCCTGCCCGCTTTTTGGCCGTTGCGGCGGCTGCTCGCTCCAGATGGCCGATCCCGCCTATCAAGTCGAGCTCAGAAAAGCGATCCTCGCCGACGTCCTTTCGCGGGCTCACGTTCAGCCGGAAAGCGACATCAGGGTCGAGTCGGGATCGCCTTGGGAATATCGCTCGCGCTTTCAGTTCCATCGCACCCGGGACGGCGGGATCGGGCTTCGGGAAGGCGCGTCGGAGACGGTCATTCCCATTCATGACTGCCCGGTCGCCACCCCAATTATACGAAAGGCCATCGCGGACGGTTCGATCGCGCGCGCGGCGCGCGGACGGAACACGGGCGATCGATTTCACGTATTCGGGTACGGGGAAGACCTTTGGCAGGAAGACGGCGACGAAGCGTGCGCGGTCTCGGTCGCGGGAAAAAAGATCGGGTTCGACGTTCGCGGCTTTTTCCAATCGAACGTGCCGATGCTCGAGCGGCTTCTTTCCGCGGTCAGCGATGTACCCATCACCTCGGGCAATCCATCGCGTTTCTCGGGAAAACGGCTTTTGGATTTTTACTCGGGCGTGGGTACCTTTTCGGCTACGGTCGCCGATGGCTTTGACGAGGTCGTGCTCGTAGAGCACAATCGCGAAGCCCTCGCCACCGCGCAAGCAAACCTTTCAAGCCGAAAATCCTCCGCGCGCTTTCTCGCGATCAGCGACGAGCGGTGGCCTGAGGCGGCCGAGTCGAGGCTCCCCTACGATTGCGTCATCGTCGACCCGCCGCGTCTTGGCATGAACAAGAAAACGGTTGACTGGCTCATAGACTCAAGCGCGTCGGATATCAGGTCGGTGTCCTGCGATCCGGTAACCTTCGCCCGCGACGCCGCGCGGCTCGTCGCAGGGGGATTCAGGCTTCGCGCGGTAACGCTCTTCGACTTTTACCCGCAGACGCATCACCTCGAGACGCTCGCGTTCTTCTCGCGATGAGCCTTTCTCATTCGGTGTGTATGCCGCGCCTCGCCGCTATCGCGCTCTTTCTCCTCGTAACCTCGCATTGCCTCACGGCCGCGGAGCCCGAGTGGTCGCGCGTGCTCGCGGGCGAGGTCGTCGCGGGGCCTCTTTCCCGCAATGACCGCGTCTACCTTTCGGGGACGGATCGAACCGTCACCTGCCTGTCGGAAAAAGGCGCGTTCCTTTGGAGTAAGCCAATACCGGGTAAGGTAACGCCTTTCTTGAGCGTCTTGCGTTCGGGCATGGTCCTCGCGGTTTCGGGAAACGGCACCGTGTCTGCCCTGAGCATGGACGGGCTTTCCCTCTGGCAGCTTAAAACTCGCGACCTCCCGATCGCGGCGCCCTATGAAGGGCGCGACGGACGCATCTTCCTCGTCTACGCGAATCGCATCGTGTGCGTATCCCCGACGGCGACGGTGAAATGGACCTTGCCCCTTTCGCGTTCGCCCCGCGCGCTCCTTGGCGAGACGGGAACGGGTGATCTTCTCGTTGCCATAGAAAATACGAACTTGCTTCGCGTCTCGCCCTTTGGCCAAGCGCTCGAGTTCATCGAGCTCCGCGACTCGCCGACGGCGATCATCCCCGTCGATTTTGGTTTTGTCTGCGGTTTCTCATCCGGTGCCCTCAGGGGATACGACGTGCGCGATTCGAGGATTCAGGAAAAGCGAAGCGCCACGGAACCGGTTTGGGAACGGTCAATGGGCTCATCCGTCGTCGCGCTTTCCGCGGAAGCGGGAACCTTGTGCGCGCTCTCGTCGTCCGGAGGGCTTTGCGCGCTCAACGTCACCGACGGCGCGCCGCTTTGGGCCGCAGAGACGAGCCATCGGGTTCAGGGACGCGGGACGATCGATTTCGAGTATGGGCAGTTCAACGTCATCTATCGCGGATATGCCTGCGCGCGGACGGCTCTGGGCCGCGCGGTATACGAGCTCGAACTTCCCGAAGGATCGTCAGATCCTTCGTTATCCGACGACGGATATGCCTTCACGATGGGCGAAAGCGCGGCGACCTTGCAGGCCTATCGGGCGGAGGCGCGGATACGCTCAGAAAAAAAGGCGCACAAAGGCGAAAACTACGGTATACTAATGGGGAGTTCGGCGGAGTACGGCACTCCCCTCGCGCAGGATCGTTCGCTCGTCGCCGGTTTTCTCGCGCAGGTCTCCCGGGATATCTTGAACGAAACGGTCGGACCCGACGAGGTCTCGTACGCCCGTCGCCTCGCCGAGATCGTGCGGAACGATACGAGCCCTTCCGGTGGCTCGCGCGATTTTGATCCCACCGAGCGCGCTCAGGCGGCAAGCCTTCTTGGCAGACTCGGATCGGCCGAATATCGAGAGGTCATTTTCGACGCGGCGCGCGACGAGCGTGACGCGACCGTGCTCGTCGGCGTCCTCTATGGAATATCGGCGCTCGGACCCGACGCTGACGGGGCGGCGCTCGATGCCGTCGCGACCATTGACAATGCGTGCGGGATCGCCGCCTCGCCGGTTATCAGAGCGTCGTGCGACGCTCTGTACGCGATCGTGCGGTATTCGGGAGGCGATGTCGCGCTCAAAGGGTCCTTGATGCTTACGCACTTCGCCCAAAGCCCCTACGGGAACCTTGACCGCGAATACGCCCGCAGAATATTGGAAAAGATATTGCAATAATGCTTTTGGAGGGTATTGATGAAAAGGCTCTTTGCCACATTAGTCGTTTTTGCCGCAGTGGTTTCCGCGTCATTCGCCATCGACGTTGACCGGAAAGAACTCGAGCCTGGCGATGCCGGAAAGGCGATCGAGTTCATCAACTATACCGGTCCGCACTCGGTCATCGAAACCGTCGAGCAGATCAAGGGAATCGGCATCGCCCTCGGCGCTCGCGCGGTTAAAGACGGAAGCGCGGGCGACCAAGCGCGGTATTACGTCATTCACGCGGTAGACCCCGCGGTAACCGAGGGTTTCGACGCCGATATCCTCATCTTGGGGCCTGGAGTCGGGGTCGACCATATCGATAACCTCAGGCGAATCATCGGCGCCTATCTTTCGAGCGCGTACGGCTATTCGGACAAGGACTCAAGCACCCTCGCGACCTTCATCACCGTCTACAACGCCGTCTATCGCGGTAAGCTCGATACCTTCAAGGGGCGCTATAAACCCGTAGTCGTGTCGAACCTCTCTGCAGACAAGGTCGGCCTTTCGGTTCGCTATGACGAATGGGCCGGTCGCTCGCAGATCGTCATCCCGCTTTCGGATGCGCGACTTTCCGGAACCATAAGCAGCATCGATACGACGGCCATCTCCGGCAAGGACGTCGTCGAAAAAATAAAAAAGGACGAGGCGAAGGCGACTGACACGAGGAAGGACATGGCCGACCTCAAGGAACGCGAGGGAGACGCCGCGCAAACCCGCGCGGAAACCACGCAGAAGGAAGCGACCGAATCCCGCGTGGATTCGACGAAAAAGCAGCAAGAGCTTTCGGTCGCCGTAACCGAGTCCGCGCAGGCGCAAAAGGCGGCCGAGAGCGCGAAGGCCGAGGCCGCCGCGAAGCCCGGCGACGCCGCGGCTCAGCAGAAGGCCGAGGTCGCGCAAAAGAACGCCGACGAGAAGGCTGCCGCCGTGACGGAAAAGAAGGCCGCCGCGGATCAGGCCGCGAAGACCGTCGAGCAAAAGGAGTCGACCGCGAAGGCCGACCAGAAGCTCGCGGACACGAAGCAGAAAGAGTCGCTTGCGGAGCGGAAGGACATAGCCTCTGACGAGCAAAAGGCCGTCGATAAGAAAGCGTCGGACGCGAAGAAGGCAGCGGCATCGGCGCTCGAGCAGGCGATGCCTGCGTTCGGCCTTCGCATCGTCGACGACACGACCTTTCTCGCCGAGCTCGTGATCGTGAACCTGAACGACGGAAAGATTCTGAAGACCTCGCCCCTCAACACGATTCGCGGCCGCGCGCTTTACGATACCGGCTCGGGGCTCATGGCTATCGCGGGAAAAAAAGGCGGGAACGCGGCGATCCGGCTCGTTCTTGCCGATCCGAAAAGCCTCGAGATGACCAAGCAGGGTACGGACGCGATCGCAGAGCCGAGCGTTCTCGTGCAGAACGCGAACGACTTTTACGCGGTGATCGACCTGGGTTCGGGAAAGTACGCCTTGGGCAGGTTCGATAAAAATCTCGAAGCCAAGGCAAAATCCGCGATAGACGTGCTGCCCTGCACTGCCGTCACGGTAACCGCGAAGGGCATCCTCGTTCAGGACAAGTCTGGGCAGATCAAGCTCTTGCGCGCGACCGATCTCGTCGACGAGAGCGCTCAGTAATAATCAAGCGCGATAGCATCCGCTTGTAGGACAAAAGAAAGCCCCTCGAGGTTTTCCGCTCGCGCGGAACGATCTCGAGGGGCTTTTTTTTAGATACTGCGGCTTTCTTGAGGTCTTACGGGAGTAAGCCCTTAAGGGATTTCGGCGCCGCTTTCTTCACCGTGTCGGTAACCGGCGCGAGCTGCTCGTTCGCCTTTTCGGTCGCGAGGTCCTTGATGCGCTTCTCGGCCTCGGCCTTTTTCGTATCGAGCGTGGCTTGGTAATTCTTGATGTCGTTCAGCGCGCTTTGCGCCTTTACCGCGGCATCGCCGAAACGCGCGATCTCGGTCGCGTATTTCGCCTTTTGCTCGGCGATGTATTTCTCCGCCTCTTTACGGATTCCCGCCTTAACCCGCTCGATCTGGGCGTTCATCTCGGCCTTGATCGCGTTCGAAATCTCCTTGTCGACATCGGTGGCGACATCGATTGAAACCTTTCCATCCTTATCGATGACCGCCTTGACGTCAAGGTCGATCGTCTTTATCGAGGCGAGCACGTTGCGGTACGCGTTGTACACGAACTCGGGCTCGAAGGAATCGATCGCGAGCTTCGCGTCGCCGACGACAAGGCCTGACCCGATCGTGACGGTGCCGTCTCGGGCAATCTTGAGCGTACCTGCCGCGCTTATCGTTCCCGTGATCGACGGAACGCCGGTTACGCCCTTCGAGTCGAGCGAGAGCGGATACCCGCTTCCGGTAAACTTCGTGTCGAGGGTGTCGACGGCCTTCGTCCTCAAGTCGATGATTCCGTTCGCCGTCTCCTGCATCTTGCCATGGTTCAGGGTAAGGCCCACGGTCATCGGCTTATTCACGCGATCCGCGTCGTTGGTAACGTTCTGGACGTTGGCGCCGCCGGAGATTCCCGACGCGGCGTCCTTCGCGGAGAGCTCGATGTTGCGGAGAAGAAGGTTCGGCGCGGAGTCATTGCCGAAGGAAAGCGTGCGGCCGGGAAGGCGCGCCACGGCATTGGCGCGTTTCTTGAGCGACGCTTCCTTTTTTCCGCCCTTCGCGGAATTTGCCTGGAGTTCCTTGAGCGTCGTCACTCCCTTGTCGAGATAGGGATAGTACTCGCCCAAGGTGTTGACGATGAAGGTTTTGAAGACGTCCGAAAGAATGCTCTTACCGGTATCGAGGTTAAGTCCCTTCACCGTGTCCGCAAGCGCCTTGAGCCTGGCGGCATCCGCCTTTATCGCCGCCTCGGCCTCATCGGAAAGCGCCTTCACCGTTTTCGCGTCGGCGGTCGCCTCTTGGGCGGTCGCGTTCGCGAGGTCTATCGAAGCCTTTACGCTGTCCGAGGCCGCCTTAATCTCGGCGAGCGCGGCTTGGGCGTCCTGCACCGTCTGTATCGATTTAACGTCGAGGCTGACGAGCTTCTTTCCATCGCCGATCGTCTTATCGACCTGGGCGCGGACTTCCTTATTCTTCGCCTGCCACTTATCGGCGAGGGCCGGCACGGTCGCGGTAATCTTCTCGACGACGGCGGGAGACTGGAGCGCGGCCTTTTCCTTTTCGAGGTATTTCACCGGGTCGAGCTGGTCCTTCACCGCGGCGATGCCCGCGCCGACCGAGACGCCCGACTTAACCTTGTCGGCCTCGGCTTTGATCGCGGCGACGACGGGATTCGGCTTCGCGTTCTTCTGCTTTTTATCGAATTTTTTCTGCTTTCGCGGGGGAAGCGCGCCGGAGGTCTTGCGATCGGTATTCCAGGTGATCCCCGATATCTCAAGATTGTTCGCGACAAGCTTTCCGCGCGACAATTCGAGGAGATTAAAGGATAGATCAAGTTTTTCGACGCCGAAGAGGTTTTTCATCGGCGAGGATCGATTGGCAATCTCAAGGGAATCGATTTCGAAACTCGCGGTAAGGAGATTGCAGTCGATTCGACCGATATCGCATTTCGCGCCGAAGGACGACTCGAGGGCCGAGGTCACGGCGATGCGCGCGATGACGTTACGGAAAACGGTCAGCGCGAGGACTATGGCGATTACCGCAGCGAGCGCGAGGAGTATCGGAACGAGGTTGAATCGTCCCTTTTGCTTTTTAATCTGCTTCGCGATCAGCGCGAGACGCTTCGCGGTTGCCTTGTCGGTAACCTTCGCGGCGTCGATCGTATGGAGCGTGCCCTTCTTGGGATCCTCAACGGTCGTGAATAGGGATTCGACGAGCTGTTTGTCGGCGGGTACGTAGAGTTTTTTCAGGATCTTCTTTTGGTAGGCCTTGTCGCCGTACTTCTTCGTAAAGAGTTTCGCGATCTTAATCTTCGGCGTTTTTTTGTCTGCACTCATCTTCCGAATCCTCCTACGTCAGGAGCCTGTATGATTTGCTTTATGAGCGGAAGGTTCGAAATGACCTTCGCGAACTTGCTATTGACGATCTTCGGCTGGAGCTTTTTCCGGTACCAGGTAACGAAGGTTCGCGCGAGCGCGTACATGGGAGCGTACGCGATGATTCCCATGGCAAGGCCGCCCATGACCATCGTGTTGTTGAACCTCGTGAGCCCGATGAACGGCGTATTGTAGAGCGCCGCAAAGACGCCGCCGAGCGGTTTCAGCGTGAGGATGGCGTAACCGAGCCCCTCGGTCGCCACGTCCGCGAACGGGACGAGGAACGAGAAGGCGATGAGCGTGATGAAAAAGGCGCCCTTATTGACCCTGATGAAAATCGTGAGAAAGAAGAGAAATACCCAGAGTAAATTCGCCTTCGGCACGAACGCGAGCAGGAGCCCGAGGGCGGCGGCGTGCGCGATGTCTCCGGGATGCGCGTTCGCGTTGAGCGCGAGAAAGAATTTCCTTATGTACTTGAACACGAAAACCTCCTGCGGCTTTGCCGCTTTTTGCTAACCTTTTTTCGAAAATCGATCCAATGCCCTTTGATAGACGTCCGCGTATTCCCGCGCGGACGTATCCCAGCCGAACTCGCTCGCCATGCCGCGAAGCTGCATCTTGCGGATGTCGTTCCTGCGGTTATACCAAGCGTAGGCCGCCCAACCGACCGTGTCGTAGATGCTCTGCGGGGTAAGGTTGTCGAGCACGAAACCGGTGCCCTCCCCCGTTTTTTCGTCGTAGTTCTCGACCGTATCCGCGAGCCCGCCGGTTTTCCTGACGATCGGCAAGGTGCCGTAGAGAAGGGAGTACATCTGGTTGAGCCCGCAGGGCTCGTACCGAGACGGCATAAGGAAGAAGTCAGAGCCCGCCTCGATGAGATGGCTTAAGGTCTCGTCGTAACCGACGTACGCGCGGAAGTTCGGGAGATTCTTGCTCAAGGCGGAAATTTCGCTTTCGCACCAGGATTCACCGGCGCCGAGAATGACCATCTGGAGCTTGATGTCCGAGCATATGCGGTACGCCGAGCCGTACGACGGGCCGAAGAGTTCGGAAACCCCTTTCTGGTCCGCGAGCCGGGTGATGATGCCAAAAACGGGGATTTCGGGATCGACCGGCAGCCCCATGCGTTTCTGGAGCGCTTCTTTGTTTGCCTTTTTTTTCTCGATCGTTTTCGCCGTGTACTGCGCCGCGATGAGTTTGTCCGTCGAGGGGTTCCAAATGGCGGTATCGACGCCATTGAGGATTCCGGTAAGGTCTTGCGCCCGGTAGCGAAGGATGCCGTCCATGCGGAACCCGTACTCAGGGCGTTGTATCTCCTTCGCGTACGTCGGCGAGACGGTCGTCAGCATGTCCGAGGAGACGAGGCCCGCCTTCAGGAAATTCATGCGGTCCCAATCCTCGAAACCCGCCGCGTAGAAATTATCCCATCCGAGCCCGGTGTACGGAAATAGGTGTTTCCCGTACACGCCCTGATAGCCGATGTTGTGGATCGTGAAGACGCTCGCGGTATGCGCGAACTCGTCCTTTCGCTCGTTGAACTTGAGGAGTATCGGCGCGAGCGCGGCGGCCCAGTCATGCGCGTGGATGATATCGGGAAACCATGAAATCTTGCGGCAGAGCTGGAACGCCGCGTGCCCGAGGAGCGAGAAACGCTGGGGGTTGTCGTTGAAGTCGGTCTCGCCGGGAACCCCGTAGATGCCGTCGCGCCCGTAGCTTTGCTCGTGGTCGATGAAATAGACCGGCACGTTCGATCCCGGAAGCTTCGAGTGATAGACCCCGGTCCAAATTTCCTGGTAGCCAGGATGCACGCCCATCGGTCCCGCGATGTGCTCGAGCTTGCTCCGGTCGATTCGGTAATAGCGCGGCATCACGACGCGAACGTCGTGCCCTTGTGCCGCGAGCGCGATCGAGAGCGCCGAAACCGCGTCAGCGAGGCCGCCCGTCTTCGCGAAGGGAACCGCCTCGCTCGTCACCATCAGTATCTTCATAAGGGTATCCTTTCTTCTTCCTACCAGTCGTGCCGGGCCTGGGCGAACGCCTGCTCGGATCCTACAATCGATTTTTCCGAGACGCAATACGCGAGGCGAAACCAACCTGCCTTACCAAAGCCGGCGCCTGGTACGCCGAGCACGTGATACGCCTTGAGATGCTCGCAGAACGCGCCGTCGTCGCCCGCTTTGCCCGAGGTTTTCGCGCGCTCGGGAACCTTGCAGAAGAGATAGAACGCGCCTTCCGGTTCGGCGTACGCGATCCCGGCCTTTCTCAGGATTGTCGTGAGCTTGTCGCGCCTTATGGCATAGGAGGAATAGTCGACGGGTTCGTCCCAGCACGCGGCGACGACGCGCTGAAAGGTCGCCGGGGCGTTTACGTACCCGAGCACGCGGGTCGTGAAGATGATCGCGTCGACGAGCGCCTTCGCGTCCGTCGCGCGGGGATTGACCGCGGCATAGCCGATGCGCTCCCCCGGAAGGCTTAAGTTCTTCGCGAACGAGGTGACCACGACGGTATCGGGCCACGCGGGGAATATCGGCGCTACCTTCCGGTTATCGTAGATGATGTCGCGATAGGGCTCGTCGGCGATGACGAGCACGGACCTTCCCGTTTTCTCGTGATGCGCTTGAAGCGCGTGGGCGAGATTCGCGATATCTCCTGTGCTATATACCTTGCCGGTCGGGTTGTTCGGGGAATTGATAATGAGCGCGACCGTTTTGTCTCCCAACGCTGCGGCGATCGCGTCGACGTCGAGGGAAAAGTCCTCTTTCGTCGCGACGGTTTTAAGCGTTCCCCCGTGGTTTCGGGCATAGTGCCCGTACTCGACGAAGTACGGCGCGGGGACGAGCACCTCGTCCCCCGGGGTAATGATGGCCTTGAGGACGGCGTTCATCGCGCCGGCGGCGCCGACGCCCATGACGATATGGGAAAAGTCGACCGGAACGCCCTGCTCGGCCGATACCTTAACCGCCATCGCCTTCCGCGTTTCGGGATATCCCGCGTTCGGCATATAGGCATGAAGCCCCTTTTCGCCCGACGTCGCGATCTCCGCGAGGAGCTTTTTAACCTTTGCCGGGGGCTCGAGATCGGGGTTCCCGATGCTAAAGTCATAGACGTTGTCGGCACCGAATTGTGCCTTCATCTGTATTCCTTCCTCGAACATTTTCCGGATAAAAGACGCGGAAGCCATTACTTCCTTGATGTGTGGTGCTACCGGCATGAGAATCTCCTCGTGGTTACTATTATTAGAAGCATAACACATCAACTTCTTTTTGTAACTATTCTCCTTGTCAGGGGTCTTTTTATATGGTAGATTGTTCACAGGTTGAACACATAGACGGTCAGCTACGGGAACCTGTTTCGGCGGTACCGATTTTTTTGTCCGTTATCATCCCTTCCTCATATTTTAAACCATTTCCTAAAAAAAAGATGGAACAAGACTCCGAATACCTTCTCCTCAATAGTATCAACGAACTCACCCAAAAAAAGGCCGATATTAGCCAGCGCGACCTTGCCCGAGCGATTAATCTGTCGCTTGGCATGACGAACGTGCTCCTGAAGCGCCTGAGCCAGAAAGGGTTTATCCTTGTCCAAAAGGCTTCGCCCCGCCGGGTAAGCTATGCCCTGACGCCGTCGGGGGTCAATGAGCTCGCGGGGAGGACCTATCGGTACCTCAAGCGCACGATGAAAAAGGTCGTCGATTACAAGGAATCCATCCTTGATATCGCCCGCGACGCGCGCGCGCGCGGCTTTTCCTGCATAGCCATACTGGGGAAAAGCGACATGGACTTCATCATCGAGTATGCGGCGCGTAACGCGGGGCTCGATTTCGTGGTATATAAGGACTTAGGCGAGATCGGCAAGGATACCTTCGTGTTCGTTTCCGAAAACTATGAGCGGAAGATGATCGAGGCGGGTCAGCCCTGCGCCCCACTTCCCGCCGAAGGGAACGCGGTCGCCCACATCTACGATCTGCTCTCGAAAGGATAAGCACCGCTATGCGCACTGAAACAGCAATTTTTATGAAGGATAAGGGGCTCGCATGACGTACCTCGTCACCGGAGCCGCGGGTTTTATCGGCTCATTCACCGCAGTCTCGCTTCTCAAGGCCGGCCATACGGTCATCGGTCTTGACTCAGTCAATGATTACTACCGAACCGACCTCAAGGAAGCGCGGCTTACCATGGTTGCCCGCGCGGCCGAGGAAGACGTTCCGCGAAACTCAGATGGTAACTGGCGCTTTTACCGGGGCAATCTCGAGGACGCCGCGCTCATCGATCGCGTCTTCGCCGAAAACCGCTTCGATCGCGTCATCCATCTCGCGGCGCAGGCGGGCGTTCGGTACAGCATCACGAATCCGCGCGCGTACGCGACGAGTAACCTGGACGGGTTCCTCAATATCCTCGAGGCCTGCCGCGCGCATTCGATCGCGCATCTCGCCTTCGCGTCGAGCTCCTCGGTGTACGGCATGAACCGGAAGGTTCCGTTCTCTGAATCCGACCCGGTCGATCATCCCATGAGCCTCTATGCCGCGACCAAGCGCGCGAACGAGCTCATGGCCCATACCTATAGCCATCTCTATGGGCTGCCCGCGACGGGGCTCCGCTTTTTCACCGTGTATGGGCCGATGGGTCGGCCGGACATGGCATATTTTAAGTTCGCCGACGCGATCATGCGCGGCGAGAAGATCGACGTGTATAACAAAGGTGACCTTCTCCGCGATTTCACGTACGTCGACGATATCGTCAAGGCGGTCATCATGATCACGGATCGGCCCGCTCAAGGGGATTCCTCGTTCGATCCCGAGCGCCCGACGCTTGACCGTTCCTCGGCTCCGTACCGAATCTATAACATAGGCAACCAGCACCCGGAGCGCCTTGAGTATTTCATCTCGACCCTTGAGCGCCTCCTCGTAAGGCAGGCGATAAAGAACTATCTTCCCATGCAGGCGGGCGACGTCTATATGACCGCCGCCGACACGTCCAGTCTCGAGCGCGATTTCGGGTGGAAGCCCTCAACACCGCTCGAGGACGGACTCAGGAAATTTACCGATTGGTATAAGGAGACTCAACCATGGCAACGATCACTGTAGCCGGAACCGGATACGTCGGCCTCGTTTCGGGCGCTTGTCTCGCCGACTTCGGAAACACGGTTATTTGCGTCGATAACAACGCGGCGAAGATCGAGACCCTCAAGAACGGGGGTATCCCCATTTACGAGCCGGGACTCGACGAGGTCGTGAGCCGAAACGTCCAGGCCGGAAGGCTCGCCTTTTGCACCGACATGGCATCCTCGGTGAAAAAATCCGACGTCGTCTTCATCGCGGTCGGAACGCCTCCCGCGGACGACGGAAGCGCCGACTTGAAATACGTCGAGGCCGTCGCGCGCGAGGTCGCCCGCGCGATGAACGGTTACAAGGTAATCGTCGATAAGAGCACTGTGCCCGTCGGAACGGGACGCCGCGTTATGAATTGGATAGCCGAGGAGCTCGCGAAGCGCGGCGCCGAGGCGAAGGGCTTCGCCTTCGACGTCGTGTCGAACCCCGAGTTTCTCCGCGAGGGATCGGCCGTTCAGGACTTCATGCACCCGGACCGCGTCGTCATCGGCGCGGAATCCGATCGAGCAAAGAATCTCATGAAGGACGTCTATCGCTCCTTGTATCTCAACGAAACGCCGTACATCGAGACGAATATCGAGACCGCCGAGATGATCAAGTACGCGTCGAACTCATTCCTCGCGGTCAAGATCACCTTCATCAACGAGGTGGCGAACCTTTGCGAAAAACTCGGCGCGAACGTGCAGGACGTGGCGAAGGCCATGGGACGCGACGGGCGCATCGGCGGCAAATTCCTCCACCCGGGACCGGGATACGGCGGAAGCTGCTTCCCGAAGGACACGCAGGCGATGGCGCGCATCGGCCGTGACGCAGGTGAACCCCTTTCGATTATCGAGACTACCATCGAGGCAAACGAGCGTCAGAAGAGGCGCATGGTCGAAAAGATCGAGGCGGGATTCGGCGGACGCGCGGCAGTCGCGGGCAAAACCATCGCGATGCTCGGACTCGCCTTCAAGCCAAACACCGACGACATGCGCGAGGCGCCCTCACTGACCATCATCGAGGGGCTCTGCGCCGATGGCGCGAAGATTCGCGCGTGCGATCCCGCCGCGGTAAAAGAGGCGACGTGGCGGCTTGAGTCCTGCAAGGATTCGGTGAGCTACGTGAGCGACGAATACGATGCGATGCGCGGCGCGGACGCCGTCGTGCTCATGACGGAATGGAATCAATACCGCAATCTCGACTTGGACCGCGTAAAGAACCTCCTGAAGGCGCCGTTATTCTTCGATCTTCGAAACGTGTATAAGCGAGAGGACGTCGAGGCAAAGGGATTTCGGTACTTCGCGGTGGGAAAATAACGCGTACGGTTTGTACGCATGAGTGAAAGCCATTCTCTTTTAGTATGAAGGTGAAGGCTATGAAAAAAGTTTCTTTTTCAAGAGCGCAATATATCGCCGCGGCGATAGCGCTCGTGCTTGTCGTCGCTTTCTTTGGCGTTCGTGCGCTCTCCGATCGGGTTGCCGAAAAAAGGCGTCGCATGGCGTTCGACAACCTCAACGCGACGGCAATTACGAAGATCGCCGAGCTCGGGGTTTTGAAATACCGTTACACGGACGTGATGGAGCTTAACCGAAAGTTCTTCGTCGGCGGGCCGAGCACTTCCCTCGTGCGCTTTACGGGAATCGTGAAGGCGGGTATCCCCGACGCGACGAAGATCGTCGCCACTTTTGATACCAAGGCAAACACCGTACGTATCAAGCTCCCTCGGGCTGCAATTATAGAAAATACCGTTGACGTGAGCACGGTGAAAATATGGGACATCAAACGGAACATCTTCGTCCCGATAACGACGGAACTCAAGCTCCAGGAGATTTCGGATTTTAAGAATAAAACCGCGCGGGAACTCGAGCTTTCGGGATTCTTGGCGGAAGCTGACGAACGCGCAGAAGAGCTTGTCTCTTCGCTCTACTCGGGCTTCGGCGCGAAAACGACCATAACACGATAACGAAAAATAGAAAGGATACTGCTAATGATACGATTTATGAACTATGCCCGCTCAATGCGCCGATTGACGCTCGATAAGACAGCAATTCTTGCGTTCGCAATTGGACTTTTCGCGCTCGCGCGTCCCTGCGCTGGCTTTGCGCAGGAAGCGCTCCTTTCGACCGCGGAGAATTACTACGAGTTTCTCGCGCTCTCGGGAAACACGGAGCGCTCATACCTTAATTACCGTACGCTTTCGGATTCTGTCTGGACAGTTAAAGATGGCGATGGCAATCTTTGGAACGGGGTCAACCTCGGAACGACACGCAGCCTCTCGGACGCAGTTCGCTTTCGCGTCTATGGCCCGGATTTCTTCTCATCGTATAACAGCGCGGAGCCCTATGGTCAAAACGACGGAGCCCTCTGGCAGGGCAAGGGTGTAAACGCGAGCATCACGGCAGGCGCAAGGCTCGAAGCCTACGGTTTCGAGCTTACCCTGAAGCCGCAAATCGCGTTCTCGCAGAATCGATCTTTCACTCTCGTCAACCCGGCGTATTCCGGCGACTTGTACGCGGGTAAGGCCGACACCTATGGATACTTCGGCGTTCCCAGCATCGACGCTCCCCAGCGTTTTGGCGACGACCCGCTCTATACGTTCAGTTGGGGCGATTCCGAGATTCGCTATTCCTGGAAAACGCTCACCGTCGGTTTTGGAACGCAGGCTATATGGCTTGGCCCAGCAAAAATAAACCCGATCCTTCACTCGAACAACGCCGCGCCCTATCCGAAGTTTGATATTGGCCTCCGAAAGCAGGAGATTGCCTTAGCGGGCCATGACCTGGGAGACGTTGAGGCGCGACTATGGTGCGGATACCTCACTGAGTCGGATTATTTTGACACGGACGATTCAAACGATCATAACATGATCAGCGGCCTTTCCTTTGCCTACGCGCCCCCCGTTCTCGACGGGCTCACCCTGTTCGTCAATCGCGTATACCTCGCGAAATGGGAAAAGGATAGTTTCGGAACGATATCGCATCTTTTTATCATAAATACAGCAGGAGGCGGCGCGCAAGACGTTTGGGATCAGCGCGGATCATTTGGTTTTGACTATCTCCTTCCACTTGCGGCTATAGAGGTATACGGCGAAGCGGGCATCAATGACTATGAGCAGAACATTCATGCCTATTTACGATATCCATTTCATAGCATGGTTTATACCGCAGGTATAGTAAAAAGCGTTCGGCTTCCCACTTCGTATCCCCTATCGCTCGAGATCCTTTTCGAGTGGTCTAACCTTGAGCTCTCCCAGGATTTTCAGTTTCAGTGGGCATCGACCTTTTACGCGCATCATCAAATCACCCAAGGATACACAAACGAGGGGCAATGGCTCGGCGCGGGAAACGGTACCGGAGGGAATAGCCAATACCTCGGATTCAAGCTCTATTATCCCAGGGGTTACACGAACCTATTCATTCACCGACAAAATCCCGACAATGATCACATCTATGTCTCGTCAATCCATACTGATGCAAATACCAGTGTGAATATAAAAGACGTTAAGGGCGTGGTTTCGTTTGGCGTAAACTCAGGATATCAAGTATGGAAGAACACCTTCCTTTCCGCCGGCGCCACGTGGATCATTATCGAGAATCCCGTTTACGAGGGAAAGCAGTTTGAACCGACGGATCGACTCTGCGGATACCGTCTGGAGACCGCTTTCTCGTGGCAATACTAACGATGATAGGAGCATCATGCTAATGAAAGAAGCGCGGACAGTACCCGAGGCATGTAATAAAAACGAGACATGGACTACGATCCTTCGGCCCGAGCATAAGCTCCTCGATCTCAAATTGCGAGAAGTCATAAAATACCGAGATCTCATCGGTCTTTTCGTGAAGCGTGATTTTATCACGCAGTATAAGCAGACGATCCTTGGCCCGTTGTGGTACGTGATTCAGCCTCTGATATCAACGATCATGTTCGCGTTCGTCTTTGGCAATCTTGCGAATATTTCCACTGACGGGGTTCCGTACATCCTCTTCTACTACGGCGGAACGATGCTATGGACCTATTTCGAGAAATGCTTTAGGGACTCGAGCGACACGTTCACCACCAACGCAGACCTCTTTAGCAAGGTTTATTTTCCGCGCCTAACCGTCCCCATATCGAAGGTCTTCATCAATATGCTCGGTCTCGCGATTCAGTTTGGGCTCCTTATCATCTTCTACGCGTATTATCTTTTGACGAAGTCTCCCGTTCATCCCACCTGGTATGCCCTTCTCTTTCCGCTGATAATCCTATGGATCGCCGCGCTCGGTACGGGCATGGGGCTTATCATCACGTCGATTACGACTAAATATCGCGATCTCAAGCAACTCATCGCCTTTGGCATCAACCTCTGGATGTACGCGACGCCGATCGTTTATCCCCTATCGCAAATTCCCCAAAAGTATTCATGGGTCTTTTACGTAAATCCCGTCTCGGCTCCCATCGAGCTCTTTCGCGTTTGGTTTTATGGGGCCGGGTATGTGCCTCCGTACATGATCGTTTCAAGCTTGATCATGAGCGCCTTCTTCCTCTTCCTCGGCCTCGTGTCGTTTAGCAACGGCGAAAGAACTTTCGTCGACGTCGCGTAAGGATACCACAATGAACGATATCGCAATTCGAATAGAGCACGTCTCAAAGCAATACAAGCTGGGCGTTATCAATACCGGAACTTTCTTTCGGGACATGCAAAGCCATTTTGCGCGTAAGATGGGGAAGCCCGATCCTAACGCAAAACTGGGAAATGAGTATTTTGACGGCCCTGATACCTTTTGGGCGCTCAAGGATGTCTCCTTCGACATTAAGAGGGGAGATCGCATCGGCATAATCGGCAAGAACGGCGCGGGGAAAAGCACGCTCTTGAAGCTGATTTCCCGCATCTCCGCACCGACGGAGGGTTGCATCAAGATCAATGGCCGCGTCGCGAGCCTTCTCGAGGTCGGAACCGGTTTCCATAAAGAGCTTACGGGAAGGGAAAATATCTACCTCAACGGATCGATCCTCGGGATGAAGAAACGGCAGATTGACCGGATACTCGACGAGATTATCGACTTTAGCGGGATCGAGCAGCATATCGATACCCCCGTAAAGCGGTATTCAAGCGGCATGTTCGTGCGGCTTGGATTCGCGGTCGCCGCGCATCTCGATAGCGAGATTCTCATCGCGGACGAGGTGCTCGCGGTCGGCGACGCGAAGTTTCAGGAGAAAGCCATAGGAAAAATGAACGCAATCAGCGCGGAGCAAGGGCGCACGGTCATTTTCGTTAGCCATAATATCCAGGCGGTTCACTCCTTGTGCAACGTAGGCGCCATCCTTGATAAGGGAAGCCTTATCAAAAGCGACGATATCGATACCTGCATCCGCTATTACAATAACCCAGAGAATATGGGACGGGATAAAGCATGGACAGGCTCGGACGGCGACGGTAATCTCGTGGTCCATCGAGCGGAGCTGTATCCTCACGACGAGATCATCGACTTACTCATCGAGTTTGAGATAAAGAATCCGGATATGGATTATGTGCTCTGCGTTCAGTTCTTCAATAACGAAGGTCGGCTCGTGTGCGTAAACTCGTTCAGCGACATCGTGACCGACGAGGAGTACGCGCAACTCAAGAGCGCCGGGAACCATTCGGTTATGCTTCAAATCGATACGTCGATATTCGCCCGAGGCGAGTACTACATCGAGTTTGATTTTGCGATCCATTGCGTGAAGCGAATCACCACCGCAAAATCCCGCGTGTATTTCGAGGTGTTTAACCAGAGAAATCATCGGCATCCCGCTTCTTGCAGGGAGAACACCATAGAGCCTATCTGGCAATATGAGATACAAGCATAAGCGCACAGCATGATACTTGTTTCGTTAGCCGGTAAGTATAAAATGAAGTTGGTTTGAGCGATATGGACGTTTCCGTAATAATCGTTAACTATAACACCAGGGACATGCTTCGGGATTGCCTGTCGTCTCTCGCGGAGAAGACCTCGGGATTGTCGTTTGAGACAATCGTGGTCGACAATGACTCATCCGACGGATCTGCCGAGATGGTCGGGAAGATGTTTCCTGAAACGATGCTCGTCTGCGCGGGAGAGAACTTAGGGTTCGGAAAGGCCAATAATCTCGGCGCGACGCGCGCGAGGGGTAAGTATCTTTTCTTCCTGAACAGCGACACGGTGCTCATCAATAATGCCTTATATGAACTATTCTCGTTCATGGAACGAACCCCCGCGTGCGCTATCGCGGGTGGTAATCTTTTTGATATAAGAGGAAGGCCAATCCATGGCCATAGCCTCGCGCTCCCCTCGCCCGCGACCGATCTCGTGCGCCTTCTCCCCGGTTCGTTTCGGCTTCTTTACGGAAAGAACTGGACGCATAACTTTACGGGTAAGCCCTTGCGTGTCGCCTACGTGACGGGCGCGGATCTCATGATGCCGAAATGCGTCTTTGACCAGGTTGGCGGATTCGATCCTTCGTTTTTCATGTACTATGAGGAGACCGAGCTCGCGAGCAGGGTTCGCGCATTGGGGCTTTATGCTTATTCCGTGCCCACGGCGAAGATTACCCACATAAAGGGCGGCTCGCTCGAAAACCTCGATAGCGTGAAATCGATCGTCTATCAAAGTAAGTATCGATACATGGCGAAAGTGCACGGAAAATACGGCGCGATACGGTCTTATCTTGCCTTTAGCTTTTTTTGTCTCGTAAAGATTACCATGAACGCATTGCGCTTCAAGAATAAAAGCGTCAAAAGATATACCGAGCTGTTGCTGCTAAACCGGCAAATCTTTAGGAGCGAATCCCGATGAGCAAGATAATCCATCGCATATTCTTTAACTTTAACGACGGTCCGGATCCGTTCCTGAGCTACCTTGAGACCTGGAAGCGAGAGCTTCCCGATTTCGAGATTAAGATGTGGGATAAGAATAACCTGCCCCTCGACCTCAACGAATACACGAGAACGCTCGCAGCCGAGAAAAACCACGCGTATCTCGCCGATTACTTTCGCTGTTGGCTACTCGAAAAGTACGGCGGCGTATATCTTGACGCGGACATCGAGATCCTTGACGGCGACGCTTTCAGGGCAATCTACGATTCGGCGCAGAGCGATCCAGAGGCCGATCTTTTCATCGGAGTCGAGAGCGCAAAAAACGGCAAGCTCACGGCCCACTCAATGGGGGTAAAGGACGGAACGTTCCATCCCCTTCTCAGATTCCTCATGAACCTTTATGAGACCGCCTTTTCGGGTCCCCTTCATTACGCGATTAAGAACTTCGATATGCCGTACCTCATGACCTTGTATTTCCTTGACCTGGAGCGTAAAGGCGCGCAGTCGGTTTCCGTCGATGGAAGATTCAGGGGTCATGAGGATATTCTTACGGTAGATCGCGCAAGGATCTTCCCGCCGTCGTACTTTTCCCCGTTAACCACGCGAAACGGGAAGATGGTCGTTTCGTCCTTTGGTGAAAAGACGTGCCTGTGCCATCACTTCGCGGCTACTTGGCGCGATGACTTCAAAGGGATAAAGACCGCGAAGTGCTTTGAAGAGGCGCTCCGAAACGGAGACTATAGCGTGTACCCGGAACTGCTTCCGCTCGTACGAGAACGCTATCCCGCGATGCGGATACATGGCGTAAGACCATTGTGGAGACTTCACGAACGCGAGATCGCGAAGATCGAAAGATTCCTCAACGCAATCGTGCCTTATGGCTCAGTTCAGTACAAAATACTCAAAAAGAACAAAAAGGCGCATGATTAATGAATGTTCTCTATCAGATAACGATCTTTCCCGTAGTCACGCTTATTGAGGTTATCTATCGGGCAATCGAGAGTTTTCTCCGAAACACCGGATTTTCGATAATCGGCGTCAGCCTCACCGTTAACCTGTTATGCCTTCCCCTCTACGCGGTCGCCGAGCGCTTTCAATGCGAGGAGCGCGAAGCGCAGCGGAAGATGAAGCGCGGTATCGACAATATCAAGGCCGTGTTCAAGGGCGACGAACGGTACATGATGCTGTCGACTTTTTATCGGCAAAACCATTATCACCCGGCGTATGCGCTGAGGAGCACCTTCGGGCTTTTAATCCAAATACCCTTTTTTATCGCGGCTTACAAAGTACTGACGACCTTACCCGACCTTCTTGGCCGCTCTTTCTGGTTTATAAGCGATCTTGGGTCTCCGGACGCGATGCTCAAGATTGCCAGTATTTCGATAAACGTTCTGCCGCTAATCATGACCGCGATCAATGTCGCGGCCTCCGCGGTTTACACGAAAGGATTCTCTTTTAAGGAAAAGGCCCAGCTCTACGTCGTCGCCGCGCTGTTTTGCGTCCTTCTTTACAACTCGCCCTCGGGGCTCGTCTTCTATTGGACGCTGAACAACGTCTTTTCGCTCGTAAAAAACATCCTTTTCAAGTCCCGTCATGCGGGGAAGATCGCGTATGTGTCGCTTACGGCGGTAATCGGCCTCGCCGTTCTCGGCGTTTTTCTCCGCGATACCTCGACGAGACAGCGCACGTTCGCGCTTCTTATCCTCTCTCTCGTCGCGCTCGCGCCACTCATCGTAAAATCACTTTCGATCGCGCTTCGCGTTGTCGGTAAACGCCTCGCCGAGGCGCCGCGCAAAACGACGGGGATCTTCATCGTGTCCATGATCGCGTGCGCCCTGCTCATCGGGCTCGTCATTCCGAGCAGTTTGATCGCTTCGTCAGTTCGGGAGTTTTCATACACCGCGCAATATGCGAATCCGCTCTCGCTCCTCTTGAGCGTATTCTGCTGCTCGCTTGGGTGCTTCGTTTTTTGGCCGCTTTGCGTTTTCTTTCTCTTTGGTAAGAAGACCAGGGACGCATTTGCCGTATTCGCGCTCCTCGCGCTGGCGATATTCTCGATCAATGCCTTTGTCTTTCAAGGCTCGTACGGAACCCTCTCCCCATCGCTTTTTTTTGACGACCCCGGCGCCCTCAAGGCCGCCGTCGCCCCTTTCCACCTGGATATCATCGCCGTTGTGCTCGCGGCTTCCCTCGTTATCTTTCTTTTACATAAAACCGGCACGAAGATAGCGCTCCCCGCGGTGACCCTCGTCGCGGTTTCTTTTTTCGTGTTATCGACCGTACAAGCTCACGAGATAGCGCGGGAGTTTTCCTCGATACGGAAAACGCATGAGAGCGAGAACGCCGTTGGATCAAAGCCTTCGTCCGTGTACTCCTTCACGAAAAACGGGCGAAACGTGCTTTTCATCATGATCGATCGCGCCATCGGCCCCTTCGTCGGCGACATATTCAAGGACGATCCGAAGCTCAACGAAAGCATGAGCGGGTTTACCTGGTATTCGAATACCTTCTCGTTCGGCGGTCACACTATCATGGGGGCTCCCGCGCTCTTTGGCGGCTACGAGTATACGCCGGAGAAGATCAACGCGCGCGCGAACGAGACGCTGGTAAAGAAGCTTGACGAATCGTGCACGGTGCTTCCGCGGCTCTTCGCGGAAAACGGCTGGGCGGTAACGGTTACCGACATGCCCTTCGGCGATTATGCGCCGTACAAATCGATTAAGGCGTACGCGCTAAACGGAAAATACCAGGACGATTGGCTTATTGAAAACGGCATGGGGGACTTTCTCAATAAGGTGAAGCACAGCACCTCGATGAACCGAAAAATGCTTTTTTTCAGCTTCTTCAAGATCTCCCCCGCATTTCTCCGATGGACGATCTACGACATGGGCGGATACTGGGAGATGTATTCCGATACCCAGTCCCGTTACGAGTATCTCTATAGCTACGCAGCGCTTGAGCGGATCGCGCGCCTTTCCCGTTTCGACGCCGCGGAAAACTCATTTACCATCATTGAGAGCGACGTTACCCATAACCAAACCTTTCTTCAGTATCCAGACTATGCCTTCGTTCCTAAGATTACCGATCTCGGCACGAACGCCTTTCAAAGCAGCGTAACGTGGCAGCTTTACCACGTTAATAGCGCCGCGTTCCATTCACTCGGCCGCCTTATGGAAGCGCTTAAGGCCGCGGGCGTCTACGATAACACGAGAATCGTGATCGCCTCGGACCATGGCTTTAAGAACATCATTTACAAGGATCAAACGAGATATCCAAGTTACTTTAAAGACGAGTCTATTAAGCCAAGCTATTTTAGCCCGGTTCTTATGGTTAAGGATTTTGGGGCATCGGGGCCAATGAGGGAAGACCGCTCGTTTATGAGCAACGCGGACGTACCGACGATATTGTCGGCCGGGGTTATTGCGAATGCCGTAAATCCGTTCTCTGGGATTGCCCTCAGCGCAAGCGTCGATAAAAAAAAGCCGAGGCTTAGCGAGCAGCATGCGGGACGACTCGTTGACCACAATGCCAATACATTTCGCATCGGCGATGACGAATGGATAACCGTCCATGACAGCATCTTCGACGAGTCGAATTGGAAATGGGAGAAAGCCCGATGAGCGTTTTACTCTATATCGATCCCGGCACGGGCAGCATCCTTTTCTCGCTCATTATCGGGCTCGTCACGACCGTGTATTTCGTCGCGAAGCAGGCATTCATCGCGCTCAAGCTAAAGTTGCTCGGCTCCTCAAACGCCGCGCAGTCGCGCGCTTCGCACACGATTGTGATATACAGCGAAGGAACCCAGTATTGGACCGTGTTTCAGCCGGTACTCGATGAGCTCGAGCGGCGTAATGTCAAGGCGACCTATTTGACGAGCGCGGAGAACGACCCCTTCTTCTCGAAGGGCTATTCATGCATCGCGGGGGAGTTTATCGGAAAAGGCATGACGGCCTTCTCGCGGCTCAACTTTCTGGAAGCAGATATTTGCCTCATGACGACGCCGGGCATCGACGTGTATCAGCTGAAACGGTCCCGCGGGGTCAGGCATTACTGCCATCTTTTGCACGATGTCGGCGACGCCAATTGCTATCGCCTCTTCGGTCTCGACTATTTCGACTCGGTACTCCTTTCGGGCGAGTATCAAATTGCGGGCATACGTGAGTTGGAGCGAAAACGGGATATTCCCGCGAAGGAACTCATCGTGGTCGGCAGCACGTACCTTGATGCGCTGAGCGCCATTGCCGAAAATTCGCGTGATGGGCGTTCAGGCGACTTTACCGTGCTTGTCGCCCCTTCTTGGGGCAAAAGCGGCATCCTCTCCCGATACGGATCGAGCCTTCTTGACCCGCTCGTTCAAACCGGCTATCGGGTGATCATTCGCCCCCATCCGCAATCCCGCGCCTCGGAAGCGACAATGCTCGCCGCGCTTGAAAAGCGATACGCCTCATGCGCGAACGTCGAGTGGGATTCGTCGCGCGATAATGTCGGCGTTCTCTCGAGGGCTAACGTGATGATTTCCGATTTCTCCGGGGTTATTTTCGACTACGCGTTCCTGTTCGATCGTCCTTTCGTATTTCTTAACCAGGCCTTTGACCCAAGGCCATACGATGCCTTTGACTCAAGCGAGAAGCCCTGGAAATTCAGCGCCTTTTCCGAGATTGGCCGCGAGATTACCCCCTCCGACTTTCCGGAGATCGGCGCGATCCTTACGTCCGTTGCCGCGGACAAAAGCCTTTCTGCGGCGCGCGCGCGAACGCGCGACGTGGCCTGGCAGCGAAGGGGAGAAGCAGGTAAGCTCGTCTCGGACTTTCTCGTTTCAAAGGCACGCGTATGAAGATCATCGGCCTTTTTCTCAATAACGAAATTCGTACCGGCGGACATACCCGCTATCTCGAGCTTTTATCCGGTATTGGCGAGAAGGGGCACTTAGTTACCCTTTATAAAAACTCCTTTCTTGAACGAAACGTCGATCATGTTTCCACTATTAATGTACCTTTTCTGTATACGTGGGACAAAAGGCGCTTCCTTGGAATCAGGATAAAAAAACTTGTTTTGCGCGAGATGTGCTCGCGTCCGGTCGAGGCCGACTGGATCGTCATATTCGGCGAAACCCATTGGCCCGCCGCGAAGGCACTATCCCACCGTTACGGCATCCCCGTTCTTTACGCGCTCAGAAGCGATTCCGTCGCGGAAGCGCGCTCGTATCTTTCACTCGAGTCGCCCGGCCTCTTGCGTCGGGCCCGGCTTCACGCGATGATACTGTATAACCGCGCGCGCGAGGCTGATATCGCGCGCCATGCGGCCATTATCGCGTTTCAAAGCGAGCATGACCGTGACGCCTTCGTATCGCGCAATAGCCGCGCGGCTGGAAAAACCTCGGTCATTCGCGGAGATATCAGGCAGGCGCGATTTAAGGCAGCGTATGCGAATACTAATCGCTCGACCGCCTGCAGAAAGCTTCTTTTCGTCGGAACGCTTGGGACTCGAAAGGGACTCGCGTATCTTTTGAAGGCGATGGCAGCGTTACCCGATTCGATTAAGAAAAGTGTCTCGCTCGATATCCTCGCGGCGGGAACGGATTACGAACCCTTTGACGCGATCATTCGCGAAGCGGGACTTTCGGGAAACGTTCGCTTTCACGGAAAGGTATCGAACCCGCTTGATTTCATGAAGGAAGCGGATCTTCTCGTCGCCCCTTCTCTTTTCGACAGTTACCCGAACGTCGTGCTTGAGGCCTTACACGTAGGGCTTCCGGTCATCGGAAGCAGGGTTGGGGGAATTCCTGATATGCTCTCGCGCGAAGAGCTGATCTTTGAGCCGGCGTCCGTCACCACGCTTGCGGAGTGTCTGGGAAAAATCGTACAATCAAATGACCATTATATGATGATTCGCCGTCTTTGCGCGGAACGAAGAGGCTATTTCGATTTTGATTGGGCTGAACAATGGATTATTACCATGAAGAAAGCAATAAATAAGGAGTGATGTAAATGAAGGGAATTATCCTCGCGGGAGGATCGGGCACGCGCCTTTATCCGATTACCCGATCGGTGTCGAAGCAGATACTGCCTCTTTACGATAAACCCATGATCTACTATCCCTTGTCGGTGCTCATGCTCGCGGGCATCCGCGAGGTGCTTATCATCTCGACTCCGCGCGATATCGGTCTTTTCCGCGATCTTTTTGGGTCGGGCGAATGGCTTGGCATGCGCTTTGAGTATAAGGTTCAGGAATCGCCGCGCGGATTGGCGGACGCCTTTATCCTCGGAAAGGAATTCATCGGCGATTCGGCATGTGCGCTCGTGCTTGGGGATAATGTTTTTTACGGGCGGAGTTTCAGTTCCACGCTCAAGAACGCGGCCCGTACCGTCGAGACCTCAGGAGGCGGCGTAATATTCGGATACTACGTCAAGGACCCCACTTCCTACGGCGTCGTGGAGTTTGACGCGAACGGAAAGGCGATTTCGATAGAAGAGAAGCCAGAGAAACCTCGCTCGCATTACGCGGTGCCGGGCCTCTATTTTTATGATAAGTCGGTCGTGAAGATCGCGAGCGAGGTGCGTCCCTCCGCGCGCGGCGAGATTGAGATAACCTCCGTCAATAACGCGTACTTAAGCCAGGGAAAGCTCTCTGTCGAGATGCTCGGGCGCGGGATGGCCTGGCTCGATACGGGTACCTATGACGGGCTTCTCGAGGCGTCGAATTTCATCGCGACGATACAGAAACGCCAGGGTATGTACGTATCATGCATCGAGGAAATCGCCTATAGTAATGGATGGATAGACCGAAAGGCCCTTCTTAAACTCGCCTCGGAATATAAAACCGAGTATGGAGAGTATCTCAAGTTTATCGCGGAGATGATCTAGAAAATGCCCTTTACTATTACTCCATGCCCGATCGAAGGGCTCTTTGAAATTCAACCGAAGGTTTTTGGCGACACGCGCGGCGCTTTTTTTGAGGCGTGGTCGGAACGTGATTTTTCCGCGGCGGGGCTCTCGCTCAAGTTCGTGCAGGACAATCAGTCCCGTTCGGTAAAGGGCGTCCTTCGCGGACTTCATTTCCAAAAGACGCATCCCCAGGGGAAGCTCGTTCGCGTAATCGAAGGCGAGGTATTTGACGTCGCGATCGATATCCGAAAGGGCTCGCCTTCCTTTGGTAAATGGCACGCGGTTACCCTTTCAGGCGATAAGAATAATATGTTCTACATTCCTGAGGGGTTCGCCCATGGTTTTCTCGTCATGAGCGATACCGCAATATTCACCTATAAATGCACGGATTTTTACCATCCAGAAGACGAGGGCGGTCTCATGTGGAACGACCCTGATATCAATATCGCGTGGCCCGATCTGGGCGTCGCATTCGTCCTTTCCGAGAAGGACACGAAACATCCGAGGTTACGATCATGATTTGGCTTATCGGGAACAAGGGCATGCTGGGAACGGAGCTTTCGCGCGTATTCGAGTCCCGCGGCATTCAATACGTCGGTACGGATCGAGACGTTGACATTACCTCTGAGGGCGCGGTGTCAAATTTTATCGATGCGTATAAAGGCCTCGACAAGATTGATTGGATCGTCAATTGCGCTGCCTATACCGCAGTGGATAAGGCGGAGGACGATCAGGCGCTTTGCGAGCGTCTGAACGTGACCGGACCGGCAATCGTCGCAAAGGCAGCAAACGCCGCCGGGGCGCGCATGATCCATATCTCAACGGACTATGTTTTTAACGGCAATGGAACGCGACCATATCGAGAAGACGATCCGACGGATCCCACGGGGGTTTATGGGCTCACGAAACGGAATGGTGAGAGCGCAGCGCTTGCGGTTACCGACCGGATTTACATCATCCGTACCGCTTGGCTCTATGGGCAATACGGAAAAAACTTCGTAAAGACCATGCTTACCCTCATGAACGATAAGGAGCGGATCGCAGTCGTCAACGATCAACGCGGAGCGCCGACTTGGGCGTTTGACCTTGCCGAGGCGATTACCGCGTTTATCCTCGCGAAAAGCGACGTACCCTTCGGTATTTACCACTTTTCAAACCTTGGTGACATATCGTGGTTTGATTTCGCTCAAGAAATTTACCGAATGGGCCGCGCGAAGGGCCTCATCACGAAGGAATGCGCGGTCCTGCCCTGCACGAGCGCGGAGTATCCGTCGCGTGTAAGGCGGCCACCCTACTCGGTTCTCGACAAAACGAAGATCCAGAAGGAACTACACATTAAAATTCCCTCGTGGGAAGAAAGCCTTTCGAAATATCTCGATATCAAGTAACTGAAAGTCAAATTAAGAGGGGTTAACCGATGAGAAAACTTACAAATATCCTTGTCACGGGCGGCGCGGGTTTTATCGGCTGCAATTTTATCCATGTGCTTCTTCAGAAGACGCCCGGATTCTCGGGTAAGGTAATCAATCTCGATGCCTTAACCTACGCGGGGAACGCCGCGAGCCTCGCGGATATCGATGGCCAATTCGGCGGAAGCCGCTATTTCTTCGAGCACGCGGACATTACCGACAGACCCGCCGTCGAGGCCATATTCAAAAAGCATGATATTGACACGGTAATCCATTTCGCGGCGGAAAGCCACGTCGACCGCTCGATTCTTGGTCCAGACGCCTTCATCAAGACAAACGTCATCGGGACCTACACCCTTCTCGACGTCGCGCGGAAATATTGGACAAAATCGGACGGCTCCATGCGGGACGACGTTCTCTTCCATCACATCAGCACCGACGAGGTGTACGGTTCCCTCGGCGACACGGGATACTTCACGGAGAACACGCCGTACGATCCCCGTTCGCCCTACTCCGCGAGCAAGGCCTCGAGCGACCACTTGGTCTTCGCGTGGCATCACACCTATGGCCTTCCCGTCACCCTCTCGAACTGCTCGAATAACTACGGCCCTTATCATTTCCCCGAAAAACTCATCCCGCTCATGATCCTCAACATCCTTTCAGGAAAGCCGCTGCCCGTTTATGGTGACGGCAAGAACATCCGCGACTGGCTCTTCGTCGAGGACCACAACACCGCCGTATGGACGATCGTCAACCGCGGCAAGACCGGCGAAAAGTACAACATCGGCGGCGAGAACGAATGGGAAAACATCACGCTTTTGAAGAAGCTCATCGATATCGTATCGCGCAAGGCCGGTCTCGATTCCGCGAAGGTCCTTTCGACGATTACCTACGTGAAGGACCGCCCCGGGCACGATCGACGCTACGCGATCGACTGCTCGAAACTCAAGCGAGAGCTTGGCTGGAAGCAAGGCGTTACCTTCGACGAGGGACTCGAGCGCACCGTGGACTGGTATCTCGCCAACAAGAAATGGGTTGAGTCCGTTCAAAGCGGCGAGTACCGAAAATGGATAGATAATAATTACGGCAAGCGGTAACCAGACAGTCCCGCTCGGTTGTTTTTATATCACGTAAATGAACACTAATGGAGAAACACAAATGAAGACCGTATACCTCGGAATCACCGGAGACATCATCCATCCCGGCATAATCAACATCATCTCCGAGGCCGCGCGCCTTGGAGAGGTCACGATCGGCCTCTTGACCGATTCCGCGATCGCGGCGCACAAGCGCCTCCCCTACCTTACCTACGATCAGCGGAAGCAGGTCGTGGAGAATATCAAGGGAGTCGCGCGCGTCGTTCCCCAGGAAGATTGGAGCTATGTTCCCAACCTCAAGAAACTCAAGCCTGATTATATCATCCACGGGGACGATTGGAAGACCGGACCCTTAAGCAAGATACGCGAAGAGGTCTACGAGGTCATGAAGGCTCAAGGCGGTGAGGTCATCGAGGTACCGTACACCAAGGGTATCAATTCCTCCGCGCTGAGCGAAACCGTGAAAGCGCTCGGTACAACGCCAGAGATTCGCATGAAAACCCTCAGGCGGCTTATCGACGCGAAGCCGGTCGTCCGCATCATGGAGGCGCATTCGGGGCTTTCTGGTCTGATCATCGAGAACATCGAGGTCACGAAGGACGACGGCATTCATAGTTACGACGGCATGTGGTCATCAAGCCTCACCGACTCGACCTGCAAGGGAAAGCCCGATATCGAGGCAGTCGACCTGACCACGAGGCTTCAGGACCTCACGAATATCCTCGAGTGCACGACGAAGCCGATCATCTTCGACGGGGACACCGGCGGGCTCACCGAGCACTTCGTGTTCACCGTGCGTACCCTCGAGCGAAACGGCATCTCCGCGGTCATCATCGAGGATAAGGTCGGGCTCAAGAAGAACTCGCTTTTCGGCACCGACGTCGAGCAGCACCTCGCGACGATCCCTGAGTTCTGCGATAAGATCAGCGCGGGAAAGAAGGCCCAGGTCACGAAGGATTTCATGATCATCGCGCGCCTTGAAAGTCTCATCGCAGGCTATCCCGTCTCGGACGCGCTCGAGCGCGCGCTTGCCTACGTCAAGGCGGGAGCCGACGGCGTCATGATCCACAGCAAGGAGAAGTCGGGCGATGACATCAAGGACTTCTGCCAGAAATTCCGCAAGGAATACAAGAACATCCCCATCGTGCTCGTGCCGACGACCTACAACCAGTTCACCGAGCAGGAGCTCCACGCTTGGGGCGCGAACATCATCATCTACGCGAATCACATGCTTCGCGCGTCCTATCCCGCGATGGTAAAGGTCGCGCAGACGATCCTCGAAAGCGAGCGCTCGAAGGAAGCGGATACCCTTTGCATGCCCATCAAGCAGATTCTTGAACTCATTCCCGGGACGAAGTGATAAGGCGAGGAAAGACATGATCGAACCGAAATACTTTTTTGACAAGCTAACGGAAAACCGCACCGATTTCTTCGCCGGCGTTCCCGACTCGCTTTTAAAAAACCTTTGCGCGTACATAACCGACAACGCCGACGAAAGTCGGCACTTCATCGCCGCAAACGAGGGCAGCGCGGTCGGCCTCGCAGCGGGATACCATCTCGCTACCGGAAAGATTCCGCTTGTCTACATGCAAAACTCCGGCATCGGAAACGCGGTCAACCCGCTCCTTTCGCTTGTCGATCCCGATGTATACGAAATGCCGCTCGTGCTCGTAATCGGCTGGCGCGGAGAGCCCGGCGTTCACGACGAGCCGCAGCATAAAAAGCAAGGGAAGGTTACCCTCGAACTCCTCGAGGCCATGGGCATTCCCTACTCCGTCATGGCGACGGACGAAAAGGAACTCTCCGGTCAGATCGCCGAGTGCTATCGCTACATTGGCGAGAAGAACGCTCCTTACGCCTTTGTCGTCAAGAAGGATACCTTCGCCCCTTACGCGCTCAGGAAGAACGAGCCGGTAGAGGCGGAGATGTCCCGCGAGGAAGCGATAGAAGCCGTCATGCTCGCCTCCGACGCGCGAGAGATATTCGTATCGACGACCGGCATGGCCTCACGGGAGCTCTATGAGCTTCGCGCAAAACACGGAATGGGCCACGAGCAGGATTTCCTTACCGTCGGCTCCATGGGTCACGCCTCGCAGATAGCCCTTTCGATCGCGCTCTGCAAAAAAGACCGGCACGTAACCTGCATCGACGGGGACGGCGCGGTCATCATGCAGATGGGAGGCCTCACCGCGATCGGCACGCGAAAGCCCGCGAACCTCAGGCACGTCGTCATCAATAACGGCGCGCACGACTCCGTGGGCGGCCAGCCTACGGTGGCGCTCAAGATCGACATTCCCGCCATCGCGCGGGCGGCCGGATACGGCAAGGCCGTGACGGTCAGGACGAAAGCGGAGCTCGAGAAGGCTCTCTCGTCGCGCGAAAACGTGACGACGCTGATCGAGATACGCACGCGAAAGGGGTCGCGCAAGGACCTCGGTCGACCGAAGGAAAGCCCCACTGAGAATAAGGCGGCGCTCATGGGCTTTATCAATTCGAAATAAAAGGACGGCGGAATAAAATGGTCAGACAGGCAGTAATCATGGCCGGCGGGCTCGGCTCGAGGCTCAAGGGGCGCACTGAGTCGATGCCCAAGGGGTTCATTGAGATCGAGGGAACGGCGATCGTCGAGCGTTCGGTAAAAAAGCTTTTCGCGTCGGGCGTCGAAGAGGTAATTATCGGAACGGGACATTGCAGCGAATGGTACGAGCGTCTTGCCGCGAAATACCATTGCATTACCCTCGCGCGCAATGATCGCTATGCCGAAACCGGAAGCATGGGAACGCTTTGTTGCTGCGCCCCGCTCGTCAAGGGCGATTTTCTCCTCCTCGAGTCGGACCTCATCTACGACGATATTGGGTTGACCGTCCTCCTCAATGACCAGAGAAAGAACGTCATCCTCGCCTCCGGAGCGACGAAATCGGGCGATGAGGTATATCTTGAAGCGGACAAGGATCAAAACCTCGTCCGTCACTCGAAAAAACTTTCTGAGATCGGTACCGTTTTCGGCGAGCTCGTGGGCATCACGAAGCTGACGAAGGCGACGCTTGACGCGATGGTTTCTTATTGTTCCGCGCATCTTGGCGACCAGCCGAAGATGGAATACGAGACCGCCATGTCGGCGGTTAGCTTTACCGCGCGCGCAGAGGATAAAATCGGCGTCCGGAAGATAGAGCATTACGTATGGCGCGAGATAGACGACGAAAGCCATCTTGCAATGGCCGTCAACGCGATTTACCCGCTCATTATGGAGAATGAAAGCCTTCGCTCAATTCGCCGCGAGGTGCTCTTAAATCCCGGACCCGCGACGACGACCGACAGCGTCAAGTACTCGCAGGTCTGCGCGGACATTTGCCCGAGAGAACATGAATTCGGCGACGTCATGGAATGGGTCGCGCGCGAGCTTTCCCTGATGGTGGGCAAGCCCGACAGGATCGAGACCGTTCTCTTCGGCGGCTCGGGAACCGCGGCTGACGAGGTCATGATATCGTCCTGTATCCCTGACGGCTCGAAAACGCTCATCGTCGACAACGGCGCGTACGGCGCTCGCTTCGCGAAAATCGCGAGCGTGTACAAGCTCAGCGTCGACGTCTGGAAATCCTCAGGCTACCTTCCGATCGACGTTCCCGCGCTAAAGAAGAAAATCGATAGCGGTTCTTATACCCATTTCGTCATCGTCTATCACGAGACGACGACGGGGCTTCTCAACCCGGTGCCGGAGCTTTGCCGATACTGCCACGAAAAAGGCATCGTCACCATCGTCGACGCGGTGAGCGCCTTCGCGGCGATTTCAATCGACATGGATAGGGACTGCATCGACTTCATGGCCTCGACCTCGAACAAGAACATCCAGGGGATGGCCGGGGTCGCATTCGTCTTCTGCCGGAAGGACGCGCTCGAGCGCACGAAAGACTATCCCATGAGAAACTTCTACCTCAACCTATGGGATCAGTATCTCTATTTCAAGAAGACTCACCAGACTCGTTTCACCCCGCCGGTACAGAGCCTCTACACCCTGAGGCAAGCGATTATCGAAACCAAGATCGAGACGATCGAGGGCAGGTACGAGCGCTACACCGCATGCTGGAAGGAAATCGTTTCGGCGGTAAAGCGTCTTGGGCTCGAGATGCTCGTTCCCGAGGAGGCTCAGTCGCACCTTATCACCGCGATCGTTGAGCCCTCGTCGCCGAAGTACTCGTTCGAGTCGCTCCATGACCTCGCGCGGCGGCATTCTTTCACGATCTATCCGGGTAAGCTATCGGACGCGAATACCTTCAGGATCGCGAACATCGGGGATATCAAGCCCGAGGAAATGCGTGCCTTCACGAAGGTCCTCGAGCAGTATATCCGCGCGCTCTAGGACGCGTTTGATATTTATAAAATGACAACAAGGATTAACCGATGAAATTCCGTGAAAGCAACTTTCATGACGTACGCTGCCTTGCCGGCAAGGCAGCAGGTAAACCCATTTGGATCGTCGGCTCCGACCCTACTCTTGACGGGTATCCCGAGGATTTTCTCGACGGAAAGGTTTCGATAACCCTCCATCTGGCCCACGTGAAATTTCCCCGCGCGACCTTCCGCTACACGAGCGAGTATGACCGCGCGGAGTTCCTCATCGGTTCCCATCCCGAATATTGCTCTGCGCCGCTCATTTCGGCCTATCCCGTATATGGAAAGACGGTAAAGGAAACGCGCGATCTATTAAGCGCGTGCGACGAGGTATATTTCCATCGCATGGTCAATTATCTCCCGACCGGCGTTCGCGGCGAGGTCAGCCAAGGTTACACGACCTGGAAGGTCGCGCGCACCATCGCGAAAAAGTCTTCTGTATGGGGTAGCCACGGCTCATGCCTGCACATGAGCGTGTATGCGGCGCTGCTTCTCGGCGCGTCAGAAATCCACGTCATCGGCGCCGGGCATAATCTCGTAGACACGAGGGGCCTTGACCATTTCAGCGCGGTCGACGGAATCCATCAGAACATGCGCGTCGGCGATACCTTTACGAACCCAAAGATCGTCTATCCGGTTATCGCGCAAACGCTTGCCTTACAGCAGGCATGCGAAAAAAACGGAATACCTTTCTATTGGCACGCGCGCTATACTCAGTCGATGAACGAATACGTCACCGCATCCGATGAGCTTCTCGCCGACCTGAAGAAGCGCGCCAAGCGAACCTTTGGCCTCGTCAGGCGCGCCTATCGCCTTTTCATCAAAAGGCCATACACGATTCTCTTTCAAAGCTGGCGTTAAGCGATCGCCTATCCGATAAATCGCATTCCAGAACCACCAAGTAAAAAAAACTATTCCGCCTTCGTTTCCTTCCAGTTATCCTTCGAGGTAATGTCTCCCGTCACGGTCCACGACGCCGCGCCACTTTCGTAGCACTTCGTCGTGGTCATGAGATCGAGCGAAAACCCTTGATGGAGCGTCACGTCCCTGACGATCGTAACCCCATCCTTCTTCGAATCCACCGACAAATCCGTCCCGGTAAACGGGTTCTTTTCCTCGATGAGACCCTTCATCGCCAGGTGCGGTACGTCCGCGTTCGTCATGATCGTCGGATCGGTCACGATCGGCCCGTTCGAGCCAAAATCCTTGACGAGCAAGAGCGGATTATAGGGCGTGACGACGTCCTGATGAAACGAGTCGAAATCGGGATGGCTAACGCGGGAGCCATGGTCGGACACGATGATGATGCGGGTATTGTCGTATACCCCCTCGCGTTTAAGAAGAGCTAACCATGCGCCGAGCAACCTGATCGACGCGGCGTTTACGTGATAATAATCGTAATACTCGGACTTCCCGAGTATGGTGTTTTTCTTCTCGTCGATGTCCGGGC
>DAOPYF010000002.1:0-64675 GCA_035352735.1 Treponemataceae bacterium
TGAAGCGCCGGTACAACGAGACCTTCTCGGACGCGCAGAAGGAAAACCTCGAGCGTTATATGTCGAACCACGAATGCGAGGTATGCCACGGCATGCGCCTCAAACCCGAGGTGCTCGCGGTCACGCTTGGCGGTAAGAATATCCACGAGGTTTCCTGCCTTTCCGTAACCGACTCGATCGAGTTCTTTAAGAAACTCAAGCTTTCGGACACCGAGCTCCAGATCGCGAGCCAGATTTATAAGGAGATCAACTCGCGCCTGAGCTTCATGCAGAACGTAGGGCTCGACTATCTCACTCTCGAACGTTCGGCCGCGACGCTTTCGGGCGGCGAGGCGCAGCGAATCCGGCTCGCGACGCAGATCGGCTCGAGCCTCATCGGGGTTCTCTACATCCTCGACGAGCCCTCGATCGGTCTCCATCAGCGCGATAACCAGCGGCTCATTGACACGCTCCTGTATCTACGCGACCTAGGCAACACCCTCATCGTCGTCGAGCACGACGAGCAGACGCTTAGGACCGCGGACTACATCGTCGACCTCGGACCGGGCGCTGGCGTGCACGGCGGGTACATCGTCGCGAAGGGCACGCCCGAAGAGGTCATGAAGGTGAAGGATAGCCTCACGGGGCAGTACCTCGCCGGAACGCTTCGCATGGAGATCCCCGAGGAAAGGCGGAAGGGAAACGGGCACTCGATTAAGCTCACCGGCGTTACCGAGCACAACCTCAAGGACATCGACGTCGAGATCCCGCTCGGGAGCTTTACCTGCATAACCGGCGTTTCGGGTTCCGGAAAGTCGACGCTCCTTTCTGACGTTTTGTACCCGGCGCTCTCGAACAAGATCATGCGGACGGCGTACGCGGAAGGCGCGTATAAAAAGATTACCGGGGTAAACCAGGTCGACAAGGTCATCAACATCGACCAAAGCCCGATCGGACGGACTCCGCGCTCGAACCCCGCGACCTACGTCGGGGTATTCACCGCGATCCGCGATCTCTTCGCGAGCCTCCCGGACTCGAAGGCGCGCGGTTACAAGTCGGGCCGCTTTTCCTTTAACGTAAAGGGCGGCCGCTGCGAGCACTGCCAGGGCGACGGCACCATCACGATCGAGATGAGTTTCCTCCCGGACGTGTACATCTCGTGCGACGTCTGCCACGGAAAGCGATTCAACCGAGAGACCCTCGAGGTCCGCTATAAGGGCAAGAACATCGCCGACGTCCTCGACATGACGATAGAGGAGGCCGCAGAGTTCTTCGCGCCGATACCGCCCATCGCGCGCAAGATGGCGACGCTCGTCTCGGTCGGGCTCGGGTACATCAAGCTCGGGCAGTCGGCGCTCACGCTCTCGGGCGGCGAGGCCCAGCGCGTGAAGCTCGCGAACGAGCTCGCGCGCCCCTCGACGGGAAAAACTCTCTACATACTCGACGAGCCTACGACGGGATTGCACTTTGCCGACGTCAAGCAGCTCATGGAAGTGATCCAGCGCCTCGTGGGGCAGGGCAATACCGTCGTCATGATCGAGCACAACCTCGACGTCATCCTGCAGGCGGACAACGTCATCGACCTCGGGCCCGAAGGCGGCGTGCGCGGCGGAACGATCGTCGCGACCGGAACGCCCGAGGAGATCGCGCGATCGAAGGTTTCCTTCACGGGACAATACATAAGGGAAATGCTGGAAAGGAACCGATGAGCGCGAGTAAGCGACTGATAGCCATCCTCTTACTGACGCTCGCATTTTCCGCGGTGGATGCGAAAGACAAGGCCGCGCCAAAGGAAGCTGAGGCGACTCAAGCGGTCGAGCAGGAAAAGGATCCAAGCGCGCAAGAAGCGGGCTCAGCGGATTCGGACGCGTCGCCCGATGAAAGCGCGCAAGAAGACAGTGCGCAAAGCGACGATGCTTCATCAAGCGACGAGGATGCCGCAAAAAAAGAAGGCCAGAAGAAAAAAGAGCGCATCGTCGAGATAAAATCCGCGCGCTCTACGGAGTACGTCAAGGAAGACGGGACTGCATCTGAAGGCCCCACGGAAATCGTAAGGTTCTCAGGGGACGTTCTCATTGAGGTTACCGAAGGGGCGATGACCTCCAAGATCGGCGCTGACGATATCATCTACAATAAATCGCGCGATACGCTCGAGGCGCGGGGCAATGTCACCTATGAACACTCGGCGGGGAAAAGCGGCGGCGAAAAATTCACGGGCGAAGCGCTCCTTTTTAATATCGAGAAGCAGGAAGGAGTGTTTCTCAAGGGCGCCATGACGCAAGACTCGGGAAAGAAAAAAAGCGATCCCTACATCGTTCACGCAGAGGTCTCCGGGCGCGATTCAAGCACGACGATGGCATTTAAGAAAGGCGTGCTCACGACCTGCGACGCGGAAGACCCGCACTGGGCGATCAAAGCCACGCGCATCTGGCTCCTTCCGGGAAACGAGATCGCGATCTTTAACGGCGTTTTCTTCATCGGCCCCCTGCCGGTATTTTACATCCCGTTTTTCTTCTATCCCGCGGACGAGATGATATTCCACCCGGTATTCGGGTATCGAAGCCGCGAGGGCTATTTCGTGCAAACGACCACGTATCTCTATGGGCGAAAGCCGCTTGATACGGTCAAGGAGGGAGAGGAGAACTCCTTCGCGAACTTTCTGCAAGGCGACACGCTCAAGAAACAGGAACGGCATGGGCTTTTCTTTAAGAATCTTGAGGAAGACGCCGAGGATTCGAATCCCGACTTCTTCAAGGTAATGGCCGATGGGTATTCGTCCCTCGGAGGCGCCGTCGGCATCGGCGGGTCGTTTACCACGGACAGTTACATGAAGTCGCTGTCGTTCAATACGATGCTCGGTTTTTCGCGCACGCTGTACGCGCCGGATACGGGGATCATTTACTCGACCTATGATGATAAGGGTGAGCGTAACTATAACAAGAGCTGGCTCTTCGGAAAGGAAATGCCGTTCCGCTACAGAAGCGAGATGGCGATGTCCATCGACAAAAAACCGTTCAGCCTGAATATCTCCCTTCCCCTCATCTCGGATCAGGAATTCAACAACGACTTTCAGGATCGTTCGGAAACGCTTAACTGGTTTAAGCTCCTCACCGAGCACGAAAAACTTTCGGATGAAACCGATAAAAGCGATGAGACCTCATACTCGTGGAGCGTGTCTGGATCGGTCAACCCGGACGTTTCGTTCGCGAATCCTTGGTTCACGAGCGCGTCCATCTCGAATATCTCGACGACCCTGACCTTCAACTCAAAAAAGAACGATTCATTGACCGGGGATGAATTGGTATACGCCCCGGGTAAGACTTTCTTCTATCCAGAAATCATGAAGCCATCCGTTAAACTATCGTTGGGCGGCACGCTTTTCTCGACTGATGAAATGCAGAATAGAAAGCGAGCAGATAGGGTGGACACGGGAAAAATCACCAATCCCCTGCAACCAAAAAAGGATAAAGACAAAAAGGGCGATGAGGCGAATTCCACGACGGGTAGCGATGAAACGACGGATGATACCGCTACCGATTCACGCGCGTCGGAGAAAAACGCCGAAGGCAGCGATGGCGATAAAGACTCAACGAATGGGGCTAAGCCAAAAGAGATCGTAAAGGCCGAGGATTTTATGCCAAAGGGCGGCACGGGCCTCGTCCCGACGGCAAATCTCGCGAAATCGAGCTTTGCGTTGAGATGGAGCTTTACGCCGACCTTGATGCTCGAAAATCGCTATGATCCGTCACTCTGGACCTGTCCCGAAGACATTGACTGGAATACCTTTTCGTCCCAGTATTACCAAATCGATTCGGTAACTAAACTGATGGGCGAATATACCTATGATGAGGACTTCCTCTCGGTGACTTCGTCCCTCGATTTTACGAAAACCAAACAAGAACACACAAAGCTCGATGGGCCTAATTACGATACCGACGCGGAGATAGAAACCGTAAACCTCGCCGACTACAAGGCGTCCGTCTTCGCGCTTTCCACGACCGATGGGGTGATGGTCATACCGTTTAACCGCAATCCCTTTCTCAAACCAACGTCCGTATCATGGGATTTTACCGGCGATATTGTCAGAAACGTTTTCACCGGAACCGCCACAGAGCCTGCCTGGGACAAGGAAACCTTCGAGTGGGACGAGGATTACATCGATAAGCATAGCACGACGATAGTCCTCGGTATCGCGCCAGGAAACTACGAGCAGAAGCTTACCTTCACGAGCAACCTCCCCCCGCTCCTTGAGTCCTATACCGGCGCGGCGAATATGTCTTGGATGTATGGAACGGTCGCGATGGGCACGCGGCTTTACGAAAAAAGCGAGGACGACAAAACCTGGGTCTGGGATCCTTTCACGACGGTAGTGTCGTGGACGCTGCCCCTTGGCATTACGCTCGGGCAGGAATATGCCTATGATATTGAAGAGAGCGACCCATCGCGATTGAACCTAACCGGCGCGGTTGGCCCCATTTCGCTTTTTTACACCTTGACGAACACCGTGCCTTACAAACTCACCGATTCGGGATGGGCGCTTGACGGTACCGAAAACAAGTTCATCCCGTCCGCGATGGGATGCTCGTTCAATAACTCCTCGAAGCCGCTAAAGATTTACTCCTGGAAAAATCGCTTCGCGCTTCAGGCGACGCTTGAGTCGAACCTTAAGTTCGACCTCGTGCGCCTCACGGAAAGTACGATGGACTTTAAGCCGAAGCTGACGCTTAAGATCTCGGATTTCCTCGATCTTTCCTTCAGCTCATCGAGTTCCAACGAGGTCGTCGCGCGGTATTTTCAGCAATGGATGGACCTTCCCGAGCCTTTACCCGGCGAGACGAGCTTCTTCAAGGACGCGCTTAATTCCTTCTACTTTTTCGACAAGGAAAAACGCGAAAGAAGCGGCTTTAAGCTCAAGAGCCTGACATTCAGCATGACCCATTACCTTCATGACTGGACCGCGACCCTCGACACGACCCTGGAACCCGAGCTAAAGACCACCGATGGAAAGCCTCGATACGAGTTCAGCCCAACGGTGAAGTTCGTCGTAATGTGGAAACCGATAACGGATATCAAGACGACGGTGAAGTCTGAGGAAAGCGTCTTCACGCTGAATACCACAAGCCAGGATGAGGAAGCAAGCGAGAAATCGACAAGCACCACGTCTACCTCGTCTTCCACTTCCTCGACGAGCAACTGATGCGGCGCTTGACGGTTTTCGCCACTTGTATGTACACTCAATCGAAGGGGATTACTTGGATACCGGATATACAATAGTCGTCGGAAACCAGGACATGCTGTCGGTTCTCTGCGGGGTTAACGACGGAAATTTGCGCGCTATAGAGGATTACCTCGGCGCGACCGTCATTACCCGAGGCAACGAGCTGACCATCGCGTCGTCCGATGCGGAGAAATGCCGGAAATTCCAGAATCTTGTCGATACCATCCTTCAGGACGAACGGCTCAATTGCCCGTCGCCCGACATGATCGCTTCCGTCATCGCGGGGCTTGAGTCCCAGCTCGAATCCTCCTTTATCGATTCCTGCATCGACATTCCCCATAGTACCCGGCGCATCTTCCCGAAATCGGTAGGGCAGGCCGAGCTTATCAGGCGGCTCCGGGCCCACGAGATCGTGTTCTGTATCGGCCCTGCGGGAACCGGCAAAACCTTCTTGGCGATCGCCGAGGCATTAAAGCTCGTCTTGTCGCGAAGGGTCCGAAAGATCGTCCTTACCCGTCCGGTCGTCGAGGCGGGCGAGAGCCTCGGTTTCCTTCCCGGCGACCTCGAGCAAAAGATCAATCCCTACCTCAGGCCGCTTTATGACGCCATGGAAAGCCTCGTGTCGCCCGAGACCCTTAGGCGCATGGAGGATTCGTCCATGATCGAGGTCGCACCGCTCGCGTATATGCGCGGCAGGAGCCTCGAGAACGCGGTTATCATCCTGGACGAGGCGCAAAACACGACGCGGGAACAGATGAAGATGTTCCTCACGAGGCTCGGGCAAGGTTCGCGGGCGATCATCACGGGCGACCCGACGCAGATAGACCTTCAGGGGCGGCAGGAATCGGGCTTAACCCACGCGACCCGGGTATTGCGGAACGTGCCGGAAATAGCGATAATTCAGCTGGAAAACGCCGACGTCGTGAGAAACGCGTTGGTAAAAAAGATAGTGCAGGCGTATGAACAGGAAAAGAACTGACCTTCCCCGAATTCGATACATTCCTCTATTGCTCGGCAAGATGCGCGAGAAGGCGGGGTTACTCATACTCGTTTCCTGCGCGTTCGCGTTGCTTACGGTCGCGACATACTTCAGCTTTATGGAAGTAAACGGGTTTCGCAAGCTCAACCTCGTCGATTTCGAAATCGGAAAGGTCGCGGACCGCGACGTCATCGCGAGCCGCGGAATCTCCCTCGTCGACGAGAACGCGACGAGGATCAGGCGAGACGCCCGGCAGCGGCTCGTCTCGGCCGTGTTCCGGTACGATCGAGACCTTTCTGAATCGATGGTCGAGGAGTATTCGTCGTTCATCGACTATCTCGGGCGCGCCATGCAGGGATCGAACACCGCGCAGCAGTTCCTCCTCGAGACGCAGCAGGAATACCCGGGCGTCATCGAAAAGCGCCTCACGCAAACGCTCTATAACTCGCCCGACCGCGCGGGGCTCCTTTCGATATCGCAGAACCTATTCAAGCAGCTCGTGAACGAGGGCATCATCGCGTTCCCCGACGCGGGCATGGAAAAGTTCAATCAGTCAGACATAGAGCTCGTGCATTGGAAGAACGACCGGCAGGAGCGGATCGAAGTCCCCAAGGACTCGATCATGACGATGGACGAGGTTAAGACGCGCATCGCCAATAGCCTCGCGCTCATGAAAAAGTCGCCCGCGATGGCCGACACGATCTACTCGCTCATCCGACCCTTCCTCAAGGTGAACGTCGTCTACCAAACCGACGAAAGCGAGTCGAAGCTCGACGCGGCGATCAGGCAGGTGCCGCCCGTGCTCATGGTCATCGACAAGGGCCAGAAGATCATCAAGCGCGGGTTCATCATCACCGAGGAGAGCTTCGGCCAGCTCGAGGCGCTCGCGAACTCAGGCGTATTCATCGACGTGCGGCAGTTCGCAGGAACCCTTCTCGTGCTCCTTTCGATCGGCATCCTCGCGTTTTACGTATTTTCCTCCGCGGGCGCGGGACCCTCGCTTGAGTATAAGAGCGTCTTACTCTTAGTTCTTTCCTTTTCGATCATGTATTTGCTCGTCCTCATCACGGGGCGTTTCCATCCCTTCCTCCTTCCGCTCGACCATGTCGTGGTCATCCCCGCGGCCCTGTTCGCGATGCTCATCACGGTGCTCGTCGGTCAGCGGGCGGCGGTGCTCATGTCGTTTATCTCCGCGCTCGGGGTACTCTGCGCGTCGAACTTCGCGCTACCCACGGCGCTCTTCGTGCTCTTTTCAGGGATCACCGGCGTCGGCGTCATGCGCATCACCGGAAAGCGAATCGACCTCGTGAAGTCCGCGTGCATCCTCGCCGCGGTCAATCCGCTGATCGCGGTCATCCTCCAGATCGCGATGCCCGGATCGTTCCAGGACGCGTCGTTCGCGCTCGTCGGCGCCGCGGTAAACGGTTTCATGAGCGGCATCCTCGTGCTCGGCTTCCTCCCGATCCTCGAGTCGGCCTTCAATACCTCGACGAGCTTTAGGCTCATGGAATTCTCCGACCTCAATTCCCCGATCATGAAGCGGATGCTCCTTTCCGTCTCGGGAACCTATAACCACTCCATCATGGTCGCGACGCTCGCCGAGAGCGCGTGCCGGGAGATCGGCGCGGACCCGCTGCTCGCGCGCGTCGGCGCGTATTACCACGACATCGGGAAGATGGATCAAAGCGAGTACTTCGTCGAGAACCAACTCGACTACAACAAGCACCTCGACCTCAACCCGCGCCTCTCTGCGACGGTCATCAGGAGCCACGTCAAGCTCGGCGTCGAGAAGGCCCGGGCGATGCGCCTCCCGAAAGAGGTAATCGACATCATCGCCGAGCACCACGGAAACAGCGTCATCTCGTATTTCTACAACGAGGCGAAGAAGCTCAACGACTCGGTCGATCCCGAGGATTTCATGTACCCGGGGAACCCGCCGCGCAGCAAGGAGTCCGCCGTCGTCATGCTTGCCGACGTCGTGGAGGCCGCCTGCAGGACGCTCGAGAAGCCGTCCGTGCCGCGTCTTGAGCGTTTTATCGGAGAGCTCGTCTCGAAGAAGATCGAGACGAATCAGCTCGAGAACTCCGACCTGACCTTTCACGAGATCAGCATCATCAAGAAGACGTTCGTGAACATTCTCGCGGGGTACTATCATTCGCGCATCGAATACCCGAACCAAAAGGACCCGGACGCGCAGGAAAGCGCGGTTCGCGAAGGTATTATAAAAGGAAGAAAGGCATGAGCAACAGGATCGTCATTGATTGCGAGGAAGGCATGGGCCGCCCCGATTGGCTTGAGAAGGTTTCGCCCTTCGTGACGAAGGTCCTCGAGCGACTCGACATCGATAACTGGGAGCTCTCGATCCTTTTCTGCCGAGACCCGTTCATTCAGACGCTCAACAAGCAGTATCGCGACATCGACTCGCCGACCGACGTGCTCTCGTTCGAGCAGGGCGACGAATACATCGACGACGAGGACGTTACCTGGTTTAACGCGGGCGATATCGTCGTGAGCCTCGATACCCTCAAGAAGAACGCGGAGCAATTCGGCGTCACCGAGGACGACGAGCTCAAACGGCTTCTTGTCCACGGAGTGCTCCATCTTGACGGCATGGATCACGAGGATAACTCTCCCGAACAGGAGATGCTTCAGTTTCAGGAACACCTCCTCGCGGGTTTTTCCGGCGAGCGGATACAGGGCTAGCCTCGCATGGGCCTATTCGGTATACACCTAGGAAAGCGGGAAGGCGAGGGCACGCCCCGGGAGCTCAACAAGAACATCGCGCAGGGCCTCAACGAGGAAAAGCGCGACATGATCCGCGGGATCGTCGACCTTTCCGAGACGTCGGTCAAGGAGGTCATGATCCCCCGCATCGACGTCGATTTCGTGCAGCTCGGAACGAGCGTGGACGAGCTTTTGCAAAAGGTCGCCGAGAGCGGGCATTCGCGGTTCCCCGTCTACAACGAGTCGATCGACAACGTCGTCGGGATCCTGTACGTCAAGGACCTCATCATGCTCATGTCGCGGAAAGAGGAGATCGACCTCGCTAAGGTCGCCCGAAAGCCCTTTTTCGTGCCCGAGTCGAAACGCATAGACTCGCTCCTCAGGGAGTTCAAGCGGCGGCACGTCCATATCGCGATCGCGATCGACGAGTACGGCGGGGTCTCCGGGATCGTCTGCATGGAAGACATCATCGAGGAAATCGTCGGCGACATTCAGGACGAGTTCGACAACGAGCGCGAGGACATCCTGCCCATAGGTGACGGTGTTTGGCTCTGCGACGCTCGAGTAAGCCTCGACGACCTCGCCGACGTCATGAAGGAAGACCTCGGAGCCGAGGAATTCGATACCTTAGGCGGTTTCGTGTTTGACCTCTTCGGGAAGATCCCGGTAAAATACGAGAAGGTGTCCTGGAAGAACTTTGATTTCGTGATTCAGGACATGGAAGGCCATCGCATCAATACGGTAAAAATCGTGACGAGAAAAGAGGAATGATATCGTGAAAAAGCGCTTTACGCTCTGCGTGATTCTTGTTGCCTTCGCGGCGGCAGCCCTCGTGGCCGACCCGGTTCGCCTCTACGAGGCAGGCCGCGCGTTTCAGGATCAGGAACAGTGGTATGACGCGATCGAGTCGTACCAGGAAGCGCTTCAGGAGAATCCGTCCTATAACCTTGCCTACCAAGGGCTCGCCGAATCCTTTTATGCGCTCGGGGAATACGAGGAAGCCCTGACGCAGGTTCAGAAGGCAGAAACCTATAAGAGAAACGATCCCGTTCTCCTTGACCTCCATGGTTTCATACTCGTTGGTCTCGGGAAGACCGCCGACGCCGCGGCGATGTTTAAACAGGTTCTCTCGACATGGCCGAACGACGTTTCTGCGCGGTTCGGCGTCGCTGAGACGGAGATCACCGCGGGAAGGATCAGCTCCGCCTCCGCGCTCTATACCGAGGCCCTGAGGCGTAACCCCCAGAACCGGAAGGCGCTCCTTTCGCTCGCGCTCGTGAACCAGGAAGCGGGGAACGCGTCCGCCGCGCGGGAATACATCGCGAAGGCGCTTCAGTATCACGGGGATAACCCGCAGGTTTTCTACTACGCGGCGTATCTTTCCTTCGCGGACGGCAAGCTCGGCGAGGCCGAGAACCGCGCGAGAACCGCGCTTTCCCTCAAGCCCGACTATGACGACGCGCGTGAGATCCTCGCGGCGATCCTGTATCGCTCAAGCCGCTATTCCGAGGTCATCACCCTGTGCGACGAGCGCATCGCGACGGACCGAAACCGCGCGAGCGCCTGGTACCTCAAGGCCCTCGCCCTCGAGAAGCTGAGCCGCCACGAGGAGGCGATACGCTCCGCGCAGACGGGGATCCAGGTCGCGCCCGAGGACGAGATCCTCCGCTCGCTCATGGAGACGATCGTCATCGATAACCTCAAGTTCGAGGACGCGCGGCGCGCTTCTTGGGCGTCATGGCACGTTTCGAAGGCCGTTCTTTTCGGGCAAAAGAATATGTCCGATCAGGGGCTCTACGAATACCGGCGCGCGCTCAAGATCAATCCCTATGACACGGCGAGCCGCGAGGCGTACGCGAGGCTCCTTTTGACCCGCGGGTATCCGGCGCGGTACGTCGAGCAGCTCAAGTTCATACAGTCCCTCGGAAAGGGCAGCGCGAGCGTCAACGACGCGGTGGAATCCTACGGCAAGCTCCTTTCGAACTCGGTGCCGGCTAAGTGGAAGATCGACCCCGTGTATCTCGACAAGGCGCATATCGCACTTACCTTTTACTATCAGGCCGACGCCGCGAACTTCATGCATCCCGACTCCGAGCGGATTACCTCGGGAATGATCGGGGAGGTCTTTTCGTACAACCCCGGGTTTAAGATCGAAGCTCCCGAGTCGCCCGTCGGCAGTTACTCCGAGGCATTTCGTAAATCCCGGGAAAAGGGCGACGACTATTTCGCGCTCGTTCGCATACGCGAGAACGCCCGAGACGTGCAGATCACGTGCGATCTTTACGTCGCGCGAACCGGTTCGGTCGCCGAGCATTTTACCGTCTTTCGCACGGGGAACGACCGGTACGCGAACGCGATTCGCCGCCTCGTGCAGATCATGACCCAGGCGATGCCGGTACGGGGCTCGATCGTCAATCGATTCCAGGCGGACTCGGTCATCGACCTTGGCAAGGCCGACGGGATAAAGGTTGGGCAGAAATTCGACGTTGTGCCCTCAAGCCTCGTCACCGTCCTCAATGAGGGAATCGGCATGCGCTTCAATCCCGCGGACGTACTCGGAACCTTTACCGTAACGGCGGTTGACGAGGACGTCTCTCAGGGCAAGCTCGAGCGCGGCGGTTTCTTCGACCGCATTAACGCGGGAGATACCGTGCTCGTCAAGGCAGACCAAGGGGATGGGGCGACGACGACGGGTGCAGCCGGAGGAACTGCGGGGAGTGCGACCACGGGCGGCGCAGTGAAAGCTGGCGGCGCGACTTCTCCTGCAACCGGCACGACCGGAACCGCCTCAGGCGTGGCAACGGGAAAGGCCGTCGGAACCGCAAAGACCGCGGCAACGGGCGCAAAGGCCGCGGGGACGGTCAAAGGAAAACCCGTCCAGCACGAGCTTGGCGAAAAAACGCCGCCCGCGCTTCTCCTCCTCTTACGGAAAATTCGATAGGTTTGTACGTTGATAATGCGGCGCCGATTTGGGATTGAAGCCCTATCGCGCCGCGTCCTTCGCGACCATTCGATCAAGGACGTACTGGATCCATTCATTGGATTGGGTATAATACGCGTCCCGCGCGAGGAGGAATTCCTTGAGCGATCGATCGTAATCCCCCGAGAAGAAGCATGCCTCTCCGATGTAGAACCGCGTGCGCGCGGTGGTGTCCGCGCCCCGGCGGATCGCGAGGAACCGTTCAAGCGACGCTATCGTTCCCTTCCAGTCCTTTGCGGGAAAGCCGGTTTCAAGAATCTGTTTCAGCGCGTAATCCTCGCCGCCCGACGCCGCCTCGCGGTCCGAGCGGAATATATACGGTTCCTTTTCGACGAGCGCGTCTGGTTTCGCCTTTTGGGCAAGCGTCTTAATCATCGTCTCGGTTCGCGGCGAGAAGCGGCGAGCGGGGATGGGCAGCGCATTTTCGGGATTGAGCCACGGCAGGGGCATCGGGCGCACCGCGGAAAGAAGCGGCATTTTAATATTGAGATACCGACCGGGAATTTCGACGGGCGTCGCATTGGTGTTCGCGCCGCCGGTAAAGGCGACGGTTCCCGAGCGGACGGTCGCCTCGTCAAGGATCGCGTAGAAATACGGTACCCCCGGTACGGGATAGTCGACGAAGGGAGCTCCGTCGTCGGCGAAGGCCGACACGAGCACCGCTTGGACAAGGCTTTCCATGCCGATAAAGGGCGCGGTCGAGCGATAGAGAATGACGCCCCGGCCCTTCGGCTCGCTTTTCCAGGTGAGCAAGACCGCGTCGTCTCGGGTTATCGCGTCAAAGGCGGAAAAGGCCTCGGGCGCCGCGTTTGCCGCGGGCCCTGAGGCCGAGACCGCTACCAGGAGCGAGTTGCTCGCGGGAACGAAGAACTCATAATAAGCGCCTTGATCGTCGCGGGAAAGGATCGCGTAAAAATAGCTTTTTCCGCCCTCGATGGTATCAGAAAAGCTCGTTTGAGCCGCGGGAACGGTCGCGATTCGTTGGGCTTCGGTGAAATTCGAGGCACTGATCGGTTTATCCGAGCGGAGTATGACGTTGTCGCCTGAAACATCGGGAGCGGGAGTCCAGCTAAGGGTTACGGTGGAACCGGAAAGCTCGGCGCGAAGGTCTGATACGACGGGGGCGGGGGGAACCTTACGGTCTTCGGGCGGCGGGAGCTCGTCGCCTGCCGATGCCAGAAACGCGCAAAAAAGGAAGGCGGGTAGGATTAAAAGTGCCTTTTTCATCATAAATCCCTCAAAATCTATTTTCGCAGTTAATTGATGATTTGACAAGATAATTCCTTTCCCGTATGCTGTGAGCTATGTTCGTTTCTGTCGTTCTCGACCCTGGCGGGGAGGAATCGGCGCGGCAACTTGCCGAGATACTCGTGACCTGGGGATTTGAAAAAGTACAGCGGGCCTGTTGGGAATCGGCGACGATAAACGACTCGACCCTCGCGAAGCTCAAGCAGGAAATCGATCGGGTTACCGATTACTACGATTCGGTCAGGCTCTATCAATTCCCCGTCGAGGGCCTTATGGCGATAACCGTCCTTTCGAAAAAAAAGTGGAAACGCGTCATCGTGAGGCCGCCGGCCGGTTCGATGCCGCCGGGGCCGCAGACGACGATAAAAAAGCACATCTAGCACCGAGGAGAAACCAATATGATTCTTGAAGAATGCAAGGCGCCCATCGCTGAACTGAAAAACACCATCAACGAAATTTGGGGGCGTCTTTGACGCGCCCGCGATAAAGGCAAAAATAGCCGAAAAAGAGGATTTCTCCGCGACCCCCGATTTCTGGAACGACGCGAAAAAAGCCGAGAAGACCATGAGCGAGCTCCGCGCGCTCAAGAACCGGGTTGAACCCTGGGAAGGGCTCATCACGGAGGTCGGCGATCTTGAGGCGCTCTACGAGCTTGCCGAGGAATCGCGCGACGATTCCCTCGTGCCCGAGATCGAAGCCCATATCAAGTCGATCCAGGAGCGCTTCGAGAAGCTCAACACCATCAACCTCCTTTCGGACGAGGTTGACCGAAACGGGGCCTTCCTGAGCATCCACGCGGGCGCGGGCGGCACCGAGGCGTGCGACTGGGCGCAGATGCTGTCGCGCATGTACGTGCGCTGGGCGGAGCGCCGCGGCTTCAAGATCGAGACCGTCGATATGCTCGAGGCGGAGGGCGGCATTAAGAGCGTGACCCATCAGATCACCGGCGATTACGCCTTCGGCTTCCTCAAGGGAGAGGCGGGCGTCCATCGGCTCGTGCGCATCAGCCCCTTCGACGCGAACGCGCGCAGGCATACCTCGTTCACCTCGGTGTATACCTTCCCGATACTCGACGACACGATCGAGGTGGATATCAGGCCCGAGGACCTCAGGGTCGACACCTATCGCGCCGGCGGCGCCGGCGGCCAGCACGTCAACAAGACCGATTCGGCCGTGCGCTACACGCACCTGCCGACGGGAATCGTCGTCGCGTGCCAGAGCGAGCGAAGCCAGCTTCTTAACCGGCAGACCGCGATGAACATCCTGAAAGCGCGCCTCTACGAATACTATCGGGAGAAAAAGGAACAGGAGAACCAGCGGTTTGCCGCCGAGAAGAAGGACATCTCCTGGGGTAACCAAATACGCTCGTACGTGTTTCAGCCGTATACGCTCGTCAAGGACCACCGCACGAAGCACGAGACCGGCAACATTCAGGCGGTCATGGACGGCGACCTTGATCCGTTCATGGAAGCGTGGCTCAACGCGAAGTGGAAGGGCGTTCCGCTCGAGGGAGACGACGAAGAACTATGATAGCCGTGCTGTGCAAATCAGCCTGCCTTGCCTCGGAGATTCAATCGGCGGCGGGCGCGGAACAAACCGTCTCATACGCGATGGACGCCTCAGGCTCGAACGCGGAAGGGTACGCTCCCTGGCTCGAGGATTGCCTCAAGGGCAATGCCGTATCCGCCGTCTTTTACGAGCCCTCGTTTTTCGTTGATCCCGCGCGCTTTCGCGCTATTCGGCCGACTACGCGTTTCATCGTCATGACGTCGCCCGGCGAGGAAGAAGAGGCGCGAAGGGCGCTCTCGTGCGGCGCCGGGGCAATGCTCGAAAAACCCGCTGCCCCAAAGGATATTCGGAGTGTGCTCTCACTCGTTTCGTCGTAACGACGGGAAAGCCTTCCTCCGGCGCTCGGCGCTTGCAGCCTTTCTGCTTCTTTCGATACTCGTTGGCCCGCGCGCGGAAGAGACTGAATGGCCCATCGCCGCGGAGAAATTCCAGTCGAAGGGCGTTCCGAAGGTATATGAATCCTTCCCGGAGATGATTCCCCGCCTCGTGCTCGCGCGGATCGCCGCGGTACGCGAGCGCATGGTCCTTCCCGACGAAAGGGAACTCAGAAAGCTCCAGGAGCTGTCGACCGCGCGACTCAAGCTCATCCGCGAGCGCGCTGACCTGATGCTCCAGCGCGACATGGTCGTGCTCTCATCGGACGACTTTCTCGTGAAAGCCAGGAAAAAGTCCGAGGCAAAGAAGCAGATCGCCGCGAAGGAAAAGGAGATCGCCTCCTACGACCGAAAGATCGCGGCGGTACTCGATCTTCGCGAGAAAAAAATCGACGGGAAGGGCGAGTACGGCGCGGGCACGAACAAGATAACCCTGTGGAAAGACGGTAAGGAGCTCTATACCCGATCGGAATCGCTTACCCTCGCGAACTCCCTCGCGAAGGATAAGATATCGGCCCTCGTATGCGGGACCGTCGAGGACATCGCCGGATACCTATACGTAACGGTGAAGCTCGATACCGGGATAACGGGCATGCCCTATGAGGAAGTATCGGAGGCGGCCTCGTACGACGACGTCGACATGATCGTCTCGTCGCTGACGGTCAGGCTCATCCCGCAGATCGCGAACCGCGAGCCGGTACGCCTTGAGATATCGGTCGAGCCTGAAACCGCGCAGGTCTACCTTGACGGAAAACTGGTTCCCCCCGACGAACTGACCATGACCGTGTACGCGGGCGAGCATACCCTGAGCGTGAACGCCCCGGGGTACGCCGTGGCGACGCGAAAGGCGCGTTTTGAGGGCGCGGAAGCGTTTAAGGTGAATGTCGTCCTCCAGGAGGAAAAGACCGTCTCCGTCACCTTCGATACCGGGAAGACGAGCGCGACCATTTTCCTCAATACGCGGTATTATGGCGAGGCGCCCGCCGAGGTCAAGCTTCCCCTGAGGCCCGTTATCGGCGAGGCGATTAGTGATAAGGTTCAGACCTGGTTCGTTTGTATGCCCGACAAGGGGATACAAGACGGGACGCGCATGATGATTCGGCCGAATACGACCGACACGGGAAAAAGGATCGATAAGCGACGGAACACCTTCTATTGGTCGCTCGGCGCGCTCTATCTTTCGCTGCCGGTATCGATGCTCTCGTACGGAATCGCCCAGGATAAGTACAACGCATACACGAACGGGCGGATGGAACAAACCGCGGACGATGCCGACGAGGTCAATAAATGGATCAAAATTTCCAATGTATCGCGCTACGTGAGCTTAGGCCTCGGCGTTAACGTGGTCTTCCAGCTCGTGCGGTATATCATCGCCGCTAACAAGGTAATACCCGAATTCGCCGAAGGCGATTCGAAGAAATAACGGAGTTGCAATGGCACGACTTTCATTCGCCGAAAACCTCAAGCGCCTTTTTGGGTCGCACGCGCGATCGGACGATTCCTTTTACGAGGAACTTGCCGATAGCCTGATCGAGGGCGACCTTGGCGCGAAGACCGCCTTCGAGGTCGTCGAGACCCTGAAGGCTCGTTTCGGGGATTCCGAAAAGGCGGGCCACGCCGAGGTCATCGCGGGGCTTATCGATATCCTCAGCCCCTGGGCTCCTGAAATCGCGCTCTTACCGCGGGCGGGGAAGACCACGATCTACCTCGTGCTCGGGGTTAACGGCGTCGGGAAGACGACGTCCGCGGGAAAGATGGCGCTTTGGTACCGGGATCGAATCGGAAATCCCGTCGTGCTCGCCGCGTGTGATACCTTCCGCGCCGCGGCGATCGATCAGCTCAAGATGCACGGAGAGCGAACGGGCGTTAGGGTCGTATCGCACCAGCCGGGCGCCGATCCGGGAGCGGTCATATTCGACGCGGCCGACTCGATTCGCGCGCAAGGGGGCGGGCTCGTCATCGCCGATACCGCAGGGCGGCTTCATAACAAGGAAAACCTCGTTCGCGAGCTTCAGAAGATCGACCGAATCGCCGCATCGAAAGCCGACGCGGGCTGCTATAAAAAGATCCTGGTGCTCGACGCGACGACGGGACAAAACGGGTTGCGGCAGGCGGAGGTTTTTCACGAGTCGGTCGGCGTCGACGCGATTCTTTTGACCAAGTACGATTCGACCGCTCGCGGCGGGATCGCGATTTCTGTCGGGAAGGAACTCGGGATTCCGGTCTCGTTCGTGGGAACGGGCGAAACCTACGCGGATTTCGCGCCGTTCGAGAGCCTGAAATACCTGAGGGAATTCACGGGACAGGAAGAGCGATGAACCTTCGCGCCGTCTTTTGCCTGACGCTTATCGCCTCATTGCCGTACGCGGTATCGGCGGAGAACCTCCTCGATTCGGGGTACATCCCCGGAATCGGGGTTATTCCGCACGCGGTAACCAAGGCAAGCCCGCAACCGAGCGAGGTCGTCAATTTCGTGCCGGGCGAGGGCATCGCGACGCCTGGGCAGCCTGGGCAAGTCGGGCAGGACGCGACGGGGGCAACCCCGGATACCCAAGGCGCCGTCGCCTCATCGGGGGATGTAGCCTCTTCTTCGGGCACCGCGATAACCGGCGACGCGACTGCGTCGGGCGATCAAACGGCTGCTCCGTCTGACGGCTCGCAAGCCAATCCCGCCGTTCCCATCCTATCTGCGACCGGCCCGCAACCGGTCCCGCACGACAAGGTGTATTCGCGATCAGAGGTATCGGGAATCGTCATCGCGGGAAACCAATCCTGGTATCTTGAGGAATTCGATTCCCTCGAGCGACCGGCGACGGGCACGACGTGGACCGCGGGCGAGGTATCAAAAAAGGTTTCCTGGATTTATTACGGCGACACGCAGCTCGTTAAGACGTGCGTCGAAACCACCGAGATGGAATCGACGGTAATCGAATACGACCGCGCGGGGCACGTGCTCTCGGCCGTGAAGACCGATCCGGACGGAAAGGTGTTGTCCTCCATCGAGAACACCTACACGGACGATGGGAAAGCAAACTCGACGATCGAGAAGACGGGAAAGACGGTGAAGCGCACGACGTATATCTACGCGGACGACGGCGCTCTTCTGGAAAAGCGCGGTTATACCGACGGAGTACTCAATATCGTATATCGGTGGAAGGACGAGGATCACTGGACCGAGACGGTGTATAGTAAGGGACGGGTCGTGCTCGTCGCGACGTACGTTGATGGCGAGCGGCAGAAGGATACCAATGCGAAAAAACGGTAAGTGGGTTCTATACGTCGCGGGCCGCTTCGGTACCGTGGACTATCGCGGAAGATCGGCGCTCACGAGCCTCCTATCTGCGCTTGGCATTGCCTTTGGCGTCACCGCCCTCATCGTCGTCCTCTCGGTAATGAATGGGTTCCAATTAGGCTATATCGAGAACATCCTCGAGGTAAGCTCCGCGCACGTTCGTCTCACGGGCACCCGAAGCGACATCGACAGAATCGGCTCCCTTCCCGGGGTTCGTTCCGTGACGGTTTTTTCGGAGTCTCAAGCCCTCATGGAAGGGAAATACGCGCGGCAGGAAGGGGCACTCCTTCGCGCGGTTCCGGAGAACGTCCTTACCGTCGATCGAGGTTTTGCCTCGAGGATGCAAGTCCCCTTCGGCTCCTTCGACATTTCACGAAAAGGAACGGTTGTCCTCGGCTATGAGCTTGCCCAGATGCTTTCGGTAAAGCCCGGCGACACGGTTTCCGTCATCGCGGTATCGGGCGACTCATCGACCGACCTCTTCCCGGAAAACGCCGCGTTGACGGTTTCCGGGCTCTATAAGACCGGGTACTACGCGATCGATAGCACGCTTGCGTTCGTATCGGACAAAACCGCCGCGTATCTTTCAGGCTCTGCTGCGCCCGACGCAAGTCAAGGTACGATGGCTCCCGTGCTTGCCGCCTGCAAGCTCGACAACCCCGAGCGGGACGCGGCGTTTCTCGCGCTCGTCGCGGCGCGGTTCCCGAACGTCAAGGCCGAGTCGTGGCGGAGCTATAACCGCGCGTTCTTCGGCGCGCTCCGCGTCGAGAAGAACATGCTCTTCCTCCTCGTCATCCTCATATTCGTCGTCGTGACCGTGAATATCTACAACGGCATGCGGCGCGCGGTGTATGAGCGGCGCGAGGAGATTAGCGTGCTCACGGCACTCGGCGGTAGCCCACGGCTCGTACGCTCGATCTTTATCATGAACGGGCTCGGGATTGGGCTCTCGGGCGGTATTCTCGGCCTCCTCACGGGACTCCTCGTGTCGGTCAGGATCAATTCGGTTTTTTCCCTCGCGGAAAAGATCGTGAACGGGGCGAACCATTTCGTGTCGGCGCTCCTTTCGCTTCCGCCGGGGCAGGAGTTCACGATTTTCAGCCCTGAGTACTTCTATCTCGATAAGGTTCCGATCAGGATGCTTTTCCCCGAGGTTCTCTTCGTTTTCCTATTCGGCGTTCTTTCCGCCGCCGCCGCCGCGTGGATGGCGAGCCGCTCGATTACCAGGCTGAAGCCTGCGGAGGTATTGCGCTATGAGTGATTCGGTCCTTGAGCTCCGATCCGTGCGAAAGACGTTCGCCGCGCCCGGCGGCGACATCACGATATTAGACGGGCTCGATCTCGATATCTCCTCGTCGTCAAAGACGGTCATCATCGGCGAGTCGGGGTCAGGTAAAAGCACCCTTCTCAATATCATCGGCGGACTCGAGACCGCAACCTCGGGCTCGATCCGCGCGGGAGACTATCGGGTCGACGCGCTCGACGAGGAAGGGCTCGCGCGCTATCGGAGCGATTTTCTCGGCCTCGTGTTTCAGTTCCACTATCTCCTCAAGGACTTCACCGCGCTCGAGAACGTGATGCTCCCGGCCTTCATGGCGGGTATGAAAAAAAAGGAAGCCCTCGAGCGCGCCCGCGCGCTTCTCGCCGACGTGAGGCTCGAGCACCGCATGAACCACTTTCCCGCCCAACTGTCGGGCGGTGAGCGCCAACGCGCCGCGGTCGCCCGCGCGCTCATCAATAACCCGGGACTCGTCCTCGCCGACGAGCCGACGGGAAACCTCGATCCCGCGAACGCGAGCGTGGTACGCGACCTCCTCTTTTCGGTCGTGTCCCGATACGGGAACACCCTCGTGCTCGTGACCCACGACCGCGAGATCGCCGCGCTCGCCGATCGATGCTACAGGCTCGAAGGCGCAAGGTTGGTGTCTCAATGAAGATTACGGTCCCGATAACCCTCGCGCTCCGTTTCCTCGGGATCGGCTCCGGATCGCAGGAATCAAACGCGCGAAAGAGTCTCTACGGCGCGATCGTCGGGATCGGCATCAGCCTCGTGCCGCTCATCGTCGTGCTCGTACTCGCCGACGGTATGATCGAGGGCTCCTCCCGGAGAATCATCGAGCTTTCGTCGGCGCACCTGCGCGTGTCCGACTACTACGGCGCCTCAGGCGTATCGGAAAACCCCGAAGCGCTCACGGATCTCGCCGCGAGGCTGCCGCGCGATGACCCCGGAGGGGAAATCGTCGGCGCGATCGCCGAGCGACAGGGACTCGGCATCGTGATAGGGAAGGGCGCGCGTATGGGCGGAACCGTGCGCGCCGTGGAGCCGCGGTTCTTCACCGAAAATCCCGAGGTCACCGGGCTCCTCAAGGTCGTCGCGGGACGCGCCTCGCTCGATTCGGCAGATGGCGCCATCCTCGGGAAAAAGATCGCGAGCGACCTTGGGCTTTCGGTGGGCGATACCTTCAGAATACTCACGATGCGCGGCGCGGGCGATACATCGATCCCGCGCTTCACGACCTTCCGCGTCTCGGGGATCGTTTCCTCGGGATACCAGGAGCTCGACGCGCTTTGGGTCTTTATCCCCTACTCAACGGGCGCGCGTATCCTTTCCCCCCAGGCCTCCTGGTCGTTCGTGAGCGTGCGGGTACAGGATCCTTTTGGGAACATCGAGCCCGAGCGAAACGCCCTCATGCGTTCGCTGCCCGAAGGCTATACGGTCTATACCTGGCAGGAACTCAACCGCGCGCAGTTTCAGTCATTCACGACGACGAGGATGCTCCTTCTTTTCATCATGTTTCTCATCGTGCTCGTCGCCTCGGTCAACGTCTCCTCCGCGCTCGTGATGCTCGTCATGGAACGGCGGAGGGAGATCGCGATACTTAAAAGCACCGGTGCGCGGCCCGTCGACATCGCCTTCGCGTTTTTGCTTTCGGGCTTCCTCACCGGCGCGGGCGGGGTGCTCCTCGGCGTGCCTGCCGGAATCCTTTGCGCGCTCAACATCAACGGAATTTTCGCGTTCATGGAACGCGCGATTAACGGCGTGGGAGCGGCAATCTATTACGCGTTCGCGTCGACTTCGAGCAACGCCCAAGCGCCCGTGGGAATCCATCTCCTCGATCCCGCCTATTACCTCGAGACGATACCGATACGTATCGAGCCGGGAAAGCTCTTCGCGATCGCGGCGGGCACGTTGGTCCTTTCGGTGATCGTCTCGGCGATACCGGCGTACCGCGCGGGACGGGAAAAGCCTATCGATACGATGAGGAAAATCTGATGAAATGCGACATTTGCCGCGAGCGAAACGCGGTCATCTTCGTCCAACAAGTCTCGAAGGGCTCGTCGATCGAGCTCCACCTCTGCGAGGTATGCGCGAAAGAGCGGGGCTTCTCCGCGAACGGGGGCAAGATCGATATCTCCTTGGGCGGCCTCTTCTCGGGAATACTCGAAGGTTCGAAAAGCGGCGATCCGGGGGAGTATGCGTGCCCGTCCTGCGGGTTTACCCTCGCGGACGTCAGGAAGCACCGGCGCGTCGGGTGCGCGGACTGCTATCGGCAGTTTCGCGCAGAGATACTGTCGCTTCTGAGGCAGGAAGGCTCTGACGTCGCCTGGTCTGGATCGCTTCCCGCGCGGCTCGAGGCATTTCGCGCGCTCGCGCCCGATCCCGAGAACCTCAGGAAAGAACTCGCGCGCGCGATCGCCCGCGAGGATTACGAGATGGCGGCCTACTACCGCGATCGCCTCAGGGCGTTAGGAGACGGCGATGGACGCTAATCCCCACGTTTCGGACGCCTGGTACACCGCCGAGGGCCCCGACTCCGATGTCGCGCTTTCGACCCGGGTTCGCCTCGCGAGAAACCTCTCGGGCTTCCTTTTTCCCGCGACGATCAAGACAGACGACGCAGAGCGCGTCCTATCGCTGAGCTTCGACGCGGTCAACAAGCTCGAGAATCCCGATTCCTACCAAATGGTTAGGATGAGCCAGCTCGACAGTACGGGAAAGCGCATCCTCGCCGAGCGCGGCGTCATCGAGACGGGTGTCGGGAGCGAGCCCTGGCGCGGCATCGTGATCAGGAACGACGGCGTCCTTTCGATGACGGTGAACATGGAAGACCATTTGCGGCTCGCGGCGTTCGCTCCCGGGCTTTCCGTCCATGAAGCCGCGGCGACCGTCTCCGCGCTCGACTCGTCGCTCCAGAAGACGCTGCAGTTCAGCGCGCTTCCGGGCCTTGGCTACCTCACCTCGTCCCTTGAGTCCCTCGGGTCGGGCATGAAGGTCTCGGTGCTCCTATGCCTTCCCGCGCTTACCCTCAGCTCCCTCGTAGACCGCGCGATCAGGGAATACCTCGCGCAGGGCTTCGTCATCCGCGGCTATTACGGCGGGGAAGGCCCGACCTCGCTTGGGTACCTCTATCAGCTTTCAAACGGCAACTCGGCGGGCGGCGACGAGACCCGGCAGCTCGAGCGCCTCTCCCAAGCGGCGATGAAGCTCGTCGAACTCGAGCGGAAGAGCCTTAAGGAGCTCGCCGCCTCGGGCATGACGGGCCTCGAGGACACGGTATTTCGCGCGCTCGTGGCGGCGAAATACGCGCGCTTTATCGGCTTAACCGAGGCGGTCGACCTCATTCATCGGATTAAGCTCGGCGTCAATTTGGGCCTCGTGAAGGGCATCGGGCATCGGGACTTGACCGCGCTCCTATACCGAGTGCAAGCCGCGCATATTAGCTTTGTTATTTCCGGCGGTAGTATTATTATTGAAACGGACGTCGTTTCCGAAGAGCTCAAGATGGACCGCCTGAGGGCCATGGTCATACAGGAAGTGCTCAAAGAGGCCGATATTCAGGAGAGGAGATAATACGCCGTGTTTAAAGGATTATCGCAAAGGGCCCAGAAACTGCTTACCGTTCTCAGCCAAGAGGAGGCAAAGCGCTCGAACGCCGAGCAGCTGCTTCCCGAGCACGTCATGCTCGCCCTTATCCGGTCCGCCGACGGAGTCGGCTTCGCCGTCCTCCAGAACCTCAAGGTAAACCTCCTTTCCCTCCAGCTCCAGCTCGAGCAGTCCCTTCCTTCGAGGACGGGGACGATCGTGTTCGGGGACATTCCCCCGTCTCGCCGCCTTCGCGGGATGCTCGACGCGGCCTCCATCGAGGCGCGAACCCTCAGGCACGATTACATCGGCACCGAGCATCTTCTCCTCGCGTGCGTCCGCGAGGCCCAGAGCGTGGTCGGCCAGTTCTTCGAGAAGGAAGAGGTTTCGATAGACGATTTCAGGCAATCGGTGCAGGAGATCGTCGCAGCGCGCGACACCTCGGTCGTCGCCCGCCAAAAGCGGCAGATTCCCCCCGAGGCGCAGGCACCGCGCGCGGGCGCGAGCCTCCTCCAGGAGTTCAGCCGCGACCTGACCGCGATGAGCCGGGAAGGGAAGCTCGACCCGGTTATCGGCCGCGAGGCCGAGATCAAGCGCGTCGTGCAGATCCTTTCAAGGCGAAACAAGAATAATCCGGTCCTGATCGGGGAGCCCGGCGTCGGTAAGACGGCCATCGTTGAGGGCCTCGCCGAGCGGATCGTTTCAGAACAGGTCCCGCGCAACCTCGTCGGGAAGCGCCTCCTCGTGCTCGACCTCGCCTCGGTGATCGCGGGCACGAAGTACCGCGGCGAATTCGAGGAACGCCTCAAACGGATCATGAAGGAGATCGCCGAGGCGAAGAACATCATCCTTTTCATCGACGAGCTTCACACGATAATCGGCGCAGGCGGCGCCGAAGGCGCGATGGACGCCTCGAACATGCTCAAGCCCGCCTTGGCGCGCGGCGACCTCCAGTGCATCGGCGCGACGACTCTCGCAGAATACCGAAAGTACTTCGAGAAGGATGCGGCGCTCGAGCGGCGGTTCCAGACGGTCATCGTGCGCGAGCCCGACGCGGCGGACACGCTCCTCATCCTGAAAGGCATCAAGCGGCGGTACGAGACCCACCACAACGTCGAATACCCCGACGAAACGCTCAAGACGATCGTCGATCTCTCGAAGCGCTATCTTACCGACCGTTTCTTCCCCGATAAGGCGATCGACGTCCTCGACGAGGCGGGCGCCATGAAGAAGATCGAGGGGGACGTCAGACCGGGCGAGCTCGCGGTCCTTGAAAGCCGCATCGCCGAGCTCGGCGACGAAAAGAAGGATCTCGTCCAGACGCAGAACTACGAGCGCGCCGCGCTGGTGCGCGACGAGGTGAGGCGCCTCAGGCAGCAGGTCGAGGATATCCGGCAGAAATGGCAGAACCCCGACTCGGTGAGCGTCAACACGGTGACGAATAAGGACATCTGCGAGGTCCTCTCGGTGATGACCGGCATCCCGGCGAGCGCCTTAAGCGAGTCCGAATCTGCGCGGCTCATCAACCTTGAGTCGGAGCTCCACCGTTCAGTCGTCGGGCAAGATAAGGCGATCTCTGTCATCGCTGGCGCCATCAGGCGAAGTCGCGCGGGCATTTCATCGACGCGGCGACCCCTCGGCTCGTTCATCTTCCTTGGGCCGACCGGCGTCGGAAAGACACTCCTCGCGAAGACCCTCGCGAAGTTCCTCTTCGGGACTGAGGAATCGCTCGTTCGCATAGACATGAGCGACTACATGGAAAAGCATAACGCCTCCCGCCTCGTGGGAGCGCCGCCGGGATACGTCGGCTATGAGGAAGGCGGCGTCCTCACCGAAAAGATCAGGCGCAACCCCTATTCGGTCGTGCTCCTCGACGAGATCGAGAAAGCGCACGCGGACATCTTCAACTTGCTCCTTCAGATACTCGAGGAAGGGGAGCTTAAGGATAACCTCGGCCACACGGTGAACTTCCGCAATACCGTCATCATCATGACGAGCAACGCCGGCGCGCGGATGATCAGCCACGAGAACCGCCTCGGCTTTAACGTGTCGGGAGAGGGGATCCTCGATTACGAGGACATCAGGTCAAGCGCGATGGGCGAGCTCAAGCGGATATTCAGCCCGGAGTTCATCAACCGCGTCGACGACATCGTCGTGTTCGGGGCGCTGTCCCGCGACGAGGTCTCCGCAATACTCGACATACAGGCGACAGAGCTTTCCGCTCGGCTCGCTGAACAAGGGATCGGGTTAACCATCCGGCCCGCGGCGCGAAATTACCTCATCGAGAAGGGCTATGAGCCCGCGTTCGGCGCGCGTCCGATGCGGCGCCTCATCCAGCGCGAGCTCGAGGACCCGCTTTCGCTCATGATCATCTCGGGCAAGCTCGCCTCGGGGGACACGGTCAGGGTAGATGCGCGCGAGGATAAGCTCGTCCTCAGGGCCGCAAGAAAGCCGCTTAAGGCGATCGGATCGGGCGAGCATGGGGCGGATTCCTCCGACACCGATCTTCTTCCGGAAATCACCCACGGCGAGCCACGGGAGCCGTGCACCAAACCGCGATAATCTGCTATACTCGCGCGTATCATGGTTTTCTCATCATTTGGCCAAAAGCTCACCGGAGAATCCGGCATTTTAAACCTCATGGACGATATCGGGCGGCCGCTTCCCGAGGGGGTCACGCCCTATATGCTCGGCGGCGGAAATCCCGCGCGAATTCCCGAGATTGAGGCGGTTTATCGCCGCGAGATGGAGCGCATCCTTTCTGACGGGACCGCGTTCGAGGACACGATCAGTAAGTACGACTCACCGCAGGGACGGACATCGTTTATCGAAGCCCTCGTATCTTTTTTTCGACGGGAGTACGGCTGGGACATCGGGCCTGAGAACGTGGCGATCACGAACGGCAGCCAATCGGCGTTCTTTTACCTCTTCAACCTTTTTTCGGGCGCGTCCCCGAAACGAAAGACGATCCTCTTTCCGCTCGTCCCGGAGTACGTCGGGTACGCGGACCAGGGAATCGACCGCGATACCTTCGTGACGCTTCCCTCGCGCATCGAACTCGAGGGTGACCATTCCTTTAAGTACCGACTCGATATCCCGCTCGTCGGCGAGTACCTTTCCGCGCATCCTGAGGTCGGGGCCCTCTGCGTTACCCGACCGACGAACCCTACGGGAAACGTCCTGACCGACGGCGAGATCGCCGCACTCGCCGATCTCGCCGCGCGATACGGCGTTCCGCTCATGGTAGATAACGCGTACGGAATGCCGTTTCCGAACATCATTTTTCCCGACTCGGATGAGGGGTCGTGCGCGCCCTATTGGGACCCGAACGTGGTTCTTTCGATGAGCCTTTCGAAGATCGGTCTTCCCTCGTTGAGGACGGGGATCGTCATCGCTTCCCCCGAGATCGTCTCCGCGCTTTCGGCGCTCAACTCCATCGTCGCCCTTACCTCTGGGTCCCTGGGCCAGGCCCTCGCCGAGGGCATCGTGGCCTCGGGCGAGATCAAGCGCCTCGCCGACGCGGCCGTTAGGCCCTTTTACCGCGAGCGATCGCTTTTCGCGCAGACCTGCATCAGGGAGTTTTGGGGAGACCGGGAGTATCGCATTCACCGGAGCGAGGGCGCGATTTTCCTCTGGCTTTACCTTCCCGATCTCGGGATCCCGGCGAAGGAACTCTACGCGCGGCTGAAAACCCGCGGCGTGGTCGTCGTGCCGGGCGAGTACTTCTTCTTCGGGCGGGAGTCGGGGAGCGACGAGGAGACGGCGTGGAAGCGCCACCCGCACCGCGAGAAATGCATCAGGCTCAATTATAGCCGGCCCCGCGACGAGGTGCGCGAGGGGCTTCGCATCATCGAAGAAGTGAGCGCCGCGTGTCGGACATAGTACTTTGCTGTGGGAAGGTTTGTTCCGGTAAGTCGACCTTTACCCGAAAGCTCGAGGCGGAATTCGGATTCTATCCCTTTTCGGCCGACGGATGGATGCTCAAATTATACGAGGAGACGGCCGATCGCGCGGTTTTCAACGATCGCCTTTCCCGTTGCGTTGGTTTGATTCACGACCTTTCGGCGAAACTCCTTGATCGCGGCAACTCCGTCGCTCTTGATTTCGGGTTCTGGTCGCGCGCGGACCGTCGAGCAGTGATTGAGCGTTACGAGGCGCGCGGCCACCGCGTGACGCTCGTGTATTTTCCGATAGCGATCAATGAACAGCTCGCCTTTATGCGCAAGCGCCAGGAAACCGAAGGCGGTCTCCACTACCGCTTCGACGAGAAAACCGTCATTACCCTGAACGGTTTTTTCGAGGAGCCGGCCGGAGATGAGCAAGCCATGTCCCCGGCGGAATGCCTCGCGACGCTCGAACGCTCAAGGCAGGGCAGTATCGGGTCACGCGGTCGATAGGCTCCGCGCAAAATAAAAAAAGGAGCCCGCTTTCGCGCGGGCTCCCGTTTATCCATTCAATGTGTGCAGAAAAAGCGTCAGATCACCGTGCCGTTGGGCACGCACGCGTTCTTCGTGATCACGTAAATCCCGTCGACGACGTGGTACCAGCCATAGTCGCCGTCAGGCTGTACCTTCCCCATGCCGATGGACACGTCGCACCCGATGCGCGCGTTCTTGTCGATGATCGCCCGCCTAATGACGGTCTTTTCGCCGATGCCGATGTTTGGCACTCCTTTTTTCCTGTTATCGTCTTTCTCAAGCTCGGTTTCGTAGCAGTCGGCGCCCATGCAGATGACGCCCTCGAGATACGCGCCCGACTCGATGATCGAGCGGATGCCGATGACCGATCGCTTGATCGTCGCGTTCGTGATCACGCAGCCCTCGCTCGTGTTGACCTGGTCGAGGGACGCGCGGTTGATCTTCGACGAGGGGAGGTTCCGGTTATGGGTGTAGATCGGATTGTCCTCGTCGTAGAAGTTGAACTTCGGCTTGATGCTCGTGAGGTCGAGCGTCGCGTCGTAAAAGCTCTTGATCGTTCCGATGTCTTCCCAGTACCCGTCGTACACGTAGGCGGCGACGTTGTAGTTCTTCAGCGTGGCGGGGATAACCTCCTTGCCGAAGTCGGTGAACTCGTTGTTGAGCGATTCCTCCATCACGTGCGCGTTGAAGATGTAAATACCCATGGACGCGAGGTAATCGCGTCCGTTCGTGGCGGCGGGGGTGCGCGCCTCGTTGGGGATGATCCACTCGTCGATGTTCTTCGAGATGCCGGGTTTTTCCATGAACTCGGTGATATGCCCAGTCTTGTCGGTTTTCAGGATACCGAAGCCGGACGCGTCATCGCGGGTGACCGCGGTGCAGGCGATCGTGATATCGGCCCCCGATTCCTCGTGCTTGCGGAGGAACTCGGCGAGGTCCATTCGATAGAGCTGGTCGCCGGAGAGTATGATGTAGTGGGTCGGTTTTTGCGTCTTAAAGTGGAGGAAGTTCTTCCTGACTGCGTCCGCCGTTCCCTCGTACCACCCGGAATGCTCGAAGGTCTGCTCCGCGGCGAGGATCTCGACGAAACCACCCGAGAAGGTGTCGAAGTTGTACGCGCGCGCGATGTGCATGTGGAGCGACGCGGAGTTGAACTGGGTAAGGATATAGATCTGGTTGAACCCCGAATTGATGCAGTTCGATATCGGAATATCGACGATGCGGTGCTTTCCGCCAAACGGGACGGCGGGTTTCGAGCGTTCTTTGGTCAACGGATACAGGCGGGTTCCCTTTCCACCGCCGAGGATGATTGATAATACCCTGGACACTTAATTGTCTCCTTATGAAGTTCAAGTTGCCTTTAGTATAATCCGCTCTGCGCGATCCTTCCACTAAAAAACGCTCATTCCTCGTCGCGAGCCTTATCTTTTTCCGGGACTTGGGCTATACTTGCCCCCGTGATGAGTGCCTCCGAAACGCTTGCGCAGATCCTCGCCGATCCGGGGTTTGCGCCCTTTATCTCCGATGTGAAAGTTTTCCCCGAACGGGAAGGAACGTATGCGCCGCTTCCCGAGGATCTTGATCCGCGCCTTGCCGCGGCATGCCGCGCGCGGGGAATGGATCGGCTCTATTCCCATCAGGCAGAGGCCTATCGAGCCGCGCGATCGGGCGCCCATTCCGTCATCGTCACCCCGACCGCCTCGGGCAAGACCCTTTGCTACAACCTTCCGGTCATGCAGACCCTCCTTGAGGATCCCGACGGCCGCGCGCTCTACCTATTCCCGACGAAGGCCCTGAGCCAGGACCAGCAAAACGAGATCAACGGGATGGTCGGCAACGTCGAAGGCGGCAGTCCTGGGGAAGGCGAGGCGAGCGACGAGCCCCGAAACGACGTCGCCCCGCGCATTCCCCTGCGCGTGTGCATCTACGACGGGGACACCCCACAGTCGGTCCGCGCAGACGCGCGCGATAAGGGACGCATCATCATCTCTAATCCCGACATGATGCACTCGGGGATACTCCCCAACCACACGAAATGGATAAGGTTCTTCTCGAACCTCCGGTACATCGTCATCGACGAGATGCATTCCTACCGCGGCATCTTCGGGAGCCACATGGCAAACCTCCTGAGGCGGATGCTTCGCGTCGCGCGCTTTTACGGCGCGAACCCGACCTTTATCCTGTGCTCGGCGACCATCGGAAACCCCCGGGAACTCGCCGAGCGCCTGATCGGCTCTCCGGTGACGCTCGTCGAGCGCTCGGGGGCGCCTTCGGGAAAGAAGACGGTCGTCCTCTATAACCCGCCGCTCGTCGACGCGGTCCAGGGCATCAGGCGGAGCGTCATGAACGAGAGTCAGCGCTGGGCCTTGTGCCTCCTCAAGGCGAACGTCAAAACGATCCTCTTCGCGCACTCGCGCGTTCGCACCGAGGTGATCGCGTCCTACGTAAACGACTCGCTCAGGAACATGTACAATAACAACCACGGGATCACCGTCGTGCCGTATCGGGGAGGCCTCCTCCCGCTCGAGCGGCGTAAGATCGAGAAGGGTCTTCGCGAGGGCACGATACAGGGCGTCGTGTCGACGAACGCGCTCGAGCTCGGCATCGACATCGGCGGGCTCGACGCGGCGGTCGTCGCGGGCTTCCCCGGTTCCTTTTCGTCCTTTTGGCAGCAGGCCGGGCGCGCCGGAAGGCGGCAGACCGAGTCGGTCGCGATCTTCATCGCCTCCTCGTCCCCGCTCGACCAATTCATCATCGCGCATCCCGACTACTTTTTCGCCCGGCCCCAGGAGACCGCGCAGATCGATCCCGATAACCCCTACGTGCTCGCCGATCACGTCAAGTGCGCGGCCTTCGAGCTTCCGTTCTCCGACGATACCTTCGGCTCCTTTCCCCGCGATGCGACCGGGGAAATCCTCTCCTTCCTTGAGGAGGATGGGATGCTCCGCCACGCGGCGGGCCGCTGGCATTGGTCCGATCGGGCCTATCCCGCAGAAGCGGTGAGCCTTCGGTCGGCGACGACCGACAACGTCGTGATCGTCGACATGACGAAGGGACGAAACATAGTCATCGGCGAGATGGACCGGCCCTCGGCGAAGGAGCTCATCTTCCCAAACGCGATCTACATACACCTCGGCCGCCAATACGTCGTGACCTCGCTTGATATCCCGAACCGCCGGGCCGAGGTCGAGGAATCCGAGGTGAACTACTTTACCGACGCGGTGGTGAAGACGGACATCACCGTCCTCTCAGAGGACGAGACGGTTCCGGGCGCGCCTGAGGGGACGAGTATCATCGTCGGCGATCTCCTCGTGCGGAGTCAGGTCACGAAGTTCAAGAAGATTCGCTTCCATACCCAGGAGAACCTTGGCTTCGGCGAGATCGCGCTCGACGCCGAGGAGCGCGAGACCCGCGGGATGATGCTCCTCCTCGACGGGATCTCGGGCGGCGAGGGCTGGAGCCTTCCCGAGGAGTTCACCGCGCTCGACGAGGCCGCGCAGGGCGAGGTGCTTTCGGGCATCGGGCAGCTCATCAAGTCGGTCGCGCCCTTTTTCCTGCTTTGCGATAGACGGGACATCGGCGTCGCGCCGCGCGTCCGCGACCCCCATTTCGGCTGCCCCGCGCTCTACGTCTACGATTCGGCGCCCGGCGGCTCGGGGCTTTCCGAGGCGCTTGCGGTCCGGGTCGCGGAGATTTTTCAGGCGGCGAGCGAGCGCACCGCGCAGTGTACCTGCGACGCGGGCTGCCCATCATGCATCGGCGTGAGCGCGACGGGCGCGGAAATCAAGGCTGTCGCCTCGCGGATCATGGCGCTCCTTTCGCGGAGGGTTATGGCCTGATGGCGCGCCAGGGACTTTCGGGCCGCCTCGGCCGTATCCGCGAAGCGCAGCGGCAGCGACAAAACGCGGACGTTGCGGAATCGACTAGTAAATCGCGCGCGCTCGGCAGGAACGGCAAAACCGACACGAGCGACGCTTCGCGCCTATCCACGCAGACGGTTGCCGATATTCCGGGGTGGGAGAAGGCCGCGCCGTATCTATTCGAGCGGCGGGCTTCATTCTCCGTCAAGGAATTCCGCGATGCGCTCTCGCCCCATCTTCCGTTACTTTTTCCCCGCGAGCGGGAATCGCTTAATGCGGCGCTCAGCGCAGAAACCACCGCGAAGGCACGACGCTCCGCGCGAAAAATGCCCTCGCTCGCTTTCTTCGACCTCGAGACAACCGGGCTTTCGCACGGGGCGGGCACCGTCGCGTTCATGGCGGGCGTCGCGCGGTTTACCGAACCGGGCACGCTTTCTGTCACGCAGCTCCTTCTCGCCGATTATCCCGGAGAGCCCGAGTTTCTCTCGCGCTTCGCCGCGCTCATCGGCTCAGGCGACGCGCTCGTCTCATACAACGGAAAGTGCTTTGACGCGCAGATACTCCAGACGCGCTACCTCATGAACGGCATGCGCCCCGCGTTCCTTTCACCCGATACGATCCATCTCGATCTCCTTTTCCCCGCGCGCAGGCTCTGGAAGGCCGACCTCGGCTCGTGCAGGATGTCCGACGTCGAGGCGGGAATCCTCGGCTTTGAGCGCGAGGACGACCTTCCCGGAAGCGAGGCCCCCGACGCGTGGTTCGAGTTTCTCAAGACCGGCGAGGCTGATCGGCTTTGCGCCGTCGGCGACCACAATCAAACGGATACCGCATCCCTCGCGCGCATCCTTTTCGCGCTCGATTCCGCGATAGACTCAGGCACGGGACGCGCCGGCCTCGTGCGCGCGCTCGATCTCAGGTCACGGGGCGAGTACGAACGGGCAGCAGGGTTTCTCGAGCCGCTCGCAGCCGGGGGCGACATGATCGCCGCGCGGCTCCTCGCGATCGACTGCGAGCACCGGCTCGGGGATCTCGAGCGGGCACTTGAACTCGCGCAGGGGCTCGGGGACGATACGCGCGCGACGCGCATCGGTAGAAAGCTCGCGCTCGCGAACGGAACGGCCGAATGAAAGACCTCCCGATATATCCCTATCTCGACTCGATCGCCGACGCGCTTTTCTCATCGCCGTCGCGTTTCCTCGTACTCACGGCCGAAACGGCCGCGGGAAAATCGACCGCCGTTCCCGTTGCGCTCCTTCCCCGCGTGAAGGGCTCTATCGTCATGCTCGAACCGAGGCGCATCGCGACGGTTGCCGTCGCCTCGCGCGTCGCCGAGCTCCTCGGCGAGGACGTTGGGAAAACGGCGGGCTATCGGCTTCACCTAGAGTCCCGCGTTTCCCGCGAAACCCGTATTGAGGTTGTCACCGAAGCGATCCTTACCCGAAGGCTTCAGGGCGATCCCTCGCTCGAGGGCGTTTCGGTCGTGATCCTCGACGAGTTCCACGAGCGCTCGGTCCACGCTGACCTCGCCCTCGCGTTCCTTCGCGAAACGGTGACCCTCCGGGACGACCTTTTCGTCCTCGTCATGTCCGCGACGATCGATACGGAGAGAATCGCCGCATGGCTCGACGCGCCCGTGTGCGCGGTTCCCGGAAGGAGGTGGCCGGTCGCGATCGAGTATGCTCCCGGTGAGGCGCGAAACGGCGGGAGGATCCCGTCCGTCGAGGAGCAATGCGCCGCCGCTATCGTCCGCGAGCTATCGAGAAAAGATACCGGAGGGATTCTCGCGTTTCTTCCCGGCATCGCCGAGATCAGGCGCACCGAGCGGCTCTTGGCGGATTGTCCCGCCGAGGTGCTCGTGCTCCATAGCTCGGTTCCGCTCGTCGAGCAGAAAAAGGCGCTCCAAGAACCGCTTCCTGGGACGCGCCGCGTGATCCTCTCGTCATCGATCGCTGAGACGAGCCTCACCGTGCCCGGCGTCACGACCGTCGTAGACTCAGGACTCTCGCGCATGGGCAGAGTCGACCTCCGCACCGGCATGAGCGCGCTTCAGACCGGCTATGAAAGCGCGTTCTCGGCAGAGCAGCGCGCGGGACGCGCGGGACGATTGGGGCCCGGGCGGTGCGTCAGGCTCTGGGCGGAGCGCGACGTGCGGGTATCGAATCCCCCTCCAGAAATCCTGCGGACGGATCTTCTTTCGGTCGTCCTCGAATGCGCGCTCTGGGGCGTGAGCTCCATCGACGGGCTTTCCTGGCTCGATCGGCCCTCAGAGGCCGCCTGGAACCAGGCTCGCGCGCTTCTCGAGTGGCAGGACGCGCTCGATCAAGACGGGCGCATTACGGAGCGGGGCCGGGCGATGACGACGCTCGGCGTGCACCCCCGGATCGCCGCGGTCGCGCTTGCGGGAAGCGTCCCTCTTGCCGTGCGGTATTCGCTTCGCGGGGAAAGCCCGCGCGAGGCCGAGCGCTTCGCCGACGATCTCTCGAGGCGGCTTGAGCGGCTCCGTGCCGGCGACGGTGATGAACATACCGCTTCCGCACGTGTCGTAAATGGCTCCCATGGCTCGAATGACGCATCTTCCCCGATGGCATTGCTCGCGGGATTTCCCGACCGGATCGCCTGTCACGTAGGCGACGGGGTATATCGCTTTCCCTCGGGACGCCTCGCTTCGCTTCCCCGAGAGATACGGAATGGGCAATCGCGGTATCCAAAATGGATCGTCGCGCCCGAGGTAGACGCAGGCGAACGGGAAGGGCGGATCTACTCCTTCGAGACGCTCGATGAGTCCCAAGCCGAGACTTGGCTAGATCGTCACGCATCGACAGAAACGGTCGTATCCTTTTCCGACGGGCAGTACTCGCCCGGAAGCAAGGTTCGGAAAACCGAGATACGGGCGTACGGAAAGATCGTCCTTGCCGAACGTCCGCTCGAGCCCGCGCCGAGCGACGTCATCGGCGCGGTTTTATCCGCCGTCAGAAACGAAGGGCTTTCGGTGTTACCCTGGAAACGTGAATCGGAGGCCTTCCTTGCCCGTGCGAGGTTCTATTATGCAGCCAGTATACCTACCGGTCGGTATACTGGCCAACCGATAAACCTATCCGAAAAGGCGCTCCTCGATTCCCTTGAGGACTGGCTCGCGCCCTTTATCCCGGCAAACGGCAGAATAGACGAGACGGGGCTACTCGACGCGCTTCGCTACCGCGCAAACGGGCAGCTCATCGACCGGGAAATCCCCGAGCGCCTCGAACTTCCAAACGGCATCGCGCGGGCGATCACGTTCGAGGAACCGGTTCCGGGCGAAGGGCCAAAACCCGTGCTTGAGATACGCGTGCAGGATCTCTTCGGGTGCGCCGAAACGCCGCGCGTCCTCGGAATTCCCGTTCTTCTCAAGCTCCTTTCCCCGGCGCGCCGCCCGCTCCAGATTACGAGCGACCTCGCGAGCTTTTGGAAGAATACCTGGCCAGAGGTCAGGAAAGAGATGAAAGGACGCTACCCCAAGCACAAATGGCCGGAGGATCCCTTCGCGCCGATCCGGTAGATCAACTTTTTTTTCCACGATGCGCTAAGTCCCCACGCAATCCCAGCCGATACTGTCTCTAGAAGGAGCCTTCTATGGTCAGAGGATGGTATACCGGCGCGAGCGGCATGAACGCCCAGCAGCAGCGCCTTGACGCGATCTCCAACAATCTCGCGAACGTCGACACGACGAGCTACAAGCGGGATATTACCGTCAGCAAAAACTTTCCCGAGCTTCTGCTCAGAAGGATGGACGACGACGGCGTGTACCGGAATCCCTTCGGCTCCGCGGACGCCGCCCCCGTCATCGGGAAGATCGGACTCGGCGTCGAGCTCAACGAGCTCTTTACCGACTTCGAGCAAGGGTCCTTCAAGCCCACCGGCGGCGCTGCCGACTTCGCCCTCGAGGGCAAAGGCTTTTTCTCCATTGAGACCCCGCGCGGCGAGCGCTATACCCGAAACGGGAATTTCACCGTCGGCGTCGAGGGCTATCTCATGACCAAAGAGGGCTTTCCCGTCCTTGGCGAGCACGGCCGCATCAACCTTCAGGACACGAAGTACACCGTCAACAAGAACGGCGAGGTGTGGGTTCGCCCGATCAACAACACGGACGCGAATCCCGTGCTCCTTGACCGGCTCAAGCTCGTCACCTTCGAGAACGACCGCTTCATCAAGAAGGAAGGCTCGAGCCTCTACGCGGACACGCCCGTGTCGGGCCCCGCGGTCGCGGCGGAAGGCCCCGGACGGCCGACGATAGCGCAAGGATACATCGAAGCATCGAACGTCAACGTCGTCAACGAGATGGTGCAGATGATCGAGGTAAACCGCGCCTATGAGGCGAACCAGAAGTCGATCCAATCGGAGGATACGATGATGGCCAAGCTCTGGGGCGAGGTCGTGAAGCTCAAATAAAGGAGACCGATAAATGGTCAGAAGTCTTTGGACGGCGGCGACCGGAATGAACGGTCAGCAGGCCAATATCGATACCGTGGCGAATAACCTCTCGAACGTCAACACGACCGGCTTCAAGAAGCAGCGCGTCGAGTTCGAGGATCTCATCTACCAGACCGTGCGCACGGCGGGAACGCCGGCGACGGAGGACACGATCACCCCGGTGGGCGTGCAGATGGGACACGGCGTGAAGGTCGGCTCGACCCTCCGCATGTTCGATCAGGGATCGCTCCAGAACACGGGAAACATCTCCGACATAGCGATCCAGGGCGAAGGGTTCTTCCGCGTGCTCCAGTACGACGGTTCCTACGCGTATACCCGCGACGGTTCGTTTAAGATCGACGCCGACAGGCAGCTCGTCACCTCGAACGGCCTTAAAGTCCTCCCCGAGATTACCTTTCCCGAGGGCTATCGGCAGGACACCATCGCGATCAGCCAGGACGGCCGCGTCACGGTTCGGGTCAACGACCTCGACACCCCGGTAAACGTCGGCATGATCGAGCTCTATCGGTTCCAAAACCCCGAGGGACTCTCGACCGTCGGCGAAAACCTCTATAAGCAAACCCCGGCCTCTGGCGCGTCCTTCGCCGGTCGTCCCGGCTTCGACGGGTTCGGAAAGTCGATCCATAAGTTCCTCGAGATGTCGAACGTCTCAACGGTCAGCGAGATGGTGAACATGATCGTCGCGCAGCGCGCGTACGAGTTTAACTCGAAGGCGATCCAGACGAGCGATAACATGCTCCAGACCGCCGCGAGCCTAAAGAGATAAGGTGATTAGCGTATGACGATGCTTTCTGACGCGGTGTCGGGCGCGGGCCTTTCCTCGACGTTTGGGATGCTCGCGGGAAACGCGAAGGCGAAAGAGACCGAGCGGCGCTTTTCCTCTCTCGTGGACGGGATCAACGCCGGACTCGACACGAGCTCGGGAAAAAAACATGACGCGTCCCTTTCGTCCTCCGAGGTCAAAAGCGACCCCAGGCTTCCCGGCGACTTTATCAGTTCCTTTGCGCTTGATCACGCGACCCCGTACGACCGCGCCGCGAAACCGCAAGGCGCCGCCGCGAACTCAGGCTTCAAGGGCAAGATCGATAAGTCGTCGAAGCTCTACGAGCAGGCGCTCGAACTCGAGTCCTACTTCGTCAAGATGATGCTTTCGTCGATGCGCGAAACCGTGCAAAAATCAGAGCTCTCGGGAAGGAACGACTTCGCGGGCAAGATGTACGACGATATGCTCTACGATGAGCTTTCCCGCGATGTCACGAAATCCGCCGGTTTCGGGCTCGCCGACCAAGTCTACCTGCAGCTTTCCGGGCAGCGATAAGGTCAGAGCCGAAATAAACCGGTTCACTGGCACAAAAAGTCGATTCATGGTATACTTTTGAGCAATCAACTAACCGCTCAAGAGGTGCGCTATGAATCCCAAATATGCCGTTACTGCCTTCCTCGGCCGCCACGATTTTTCCGTCGGCGGACCCGACGTCAACGCCGCGATACACGCCCTGATGTACGATATGGAGGAAGGCCTCGTTCGCGATCCGTCGAACCCGCCGGGACAAGGGCCGGCGCTCGACATGATCCCCACCTGGGCGGTTCCTCCCGAGTCTTCCCCGAAAAACGAAACCGTTATCGTAATCGACGCCGGCGGCACCAATTTCCGCTCGTGCCTCGTCACCTTCGACGCGGACGGTAAACCCGAAATCTCCGATATGAAAAAGACCGCCATGCCCGCGACCGACCGCGAGTACGGGAAGAAGGAATTCTTCGAGACCATCGCGGCGAATCTCGATCATCTCAAGAATAAGGCAGATCGCATCGGTTTCTGCTTCTCCTATCCCATGTCGATAACGCCCGAGGGCGACGGCAAGGTCATCCAGTTCTCCAAGGAAATCAAGGCGAAGGAAGTGATCGGTTCCCTCGTCGGCGCGAGCCTCGCCGACGCGCTCGTCGAGCGCGGATGGAAGAGACCTAAGAAGGTCGTGCTCCTCAACGACACCGTCGCCGCGCTCCTAGCAGGAGCCTCCGCGGCAACCGGCGGCAAGGCCTACGATTCGTACGTCGGTTTTATCCTCGGCACCGGCATGAACGCCGCGTACATTGAGTATGGAAAGATCGCGAAGCTCTCGTCCGCAAAGCATGCGGTTCCTTCGGCGCAGATCGTCGTGTGCGAGTCGGGCAAGTGCAATAAGATCGCCCGGTGCGAGTTCGACGCCATCCTCGATAAGACAACCGTAGCGCCGGGGCTCTTCGGCTATGAAAAGATGTGCTCGGGCGCGTACCTGGGGCCCCTCGGAAAGATCGCGCTTACCACGGCCGCGGAGGAAGGATTGTTCTCCGCAACCGTTACGAAGGCGCTCTCTGAGCTTCATTCGCTTGAGCTCAAGGACATGGATCAGTTTTTCTACGGGCCGTATCGAACCGACACGAAGCTCGGCGCGATCCTCGCGAAGGGAAATGAAGCCGACCGCGAAACCGCGTTCCGCATACTCGACGCCTTCGTCGAGCGGTCCGCGCGCCTCGCGGCGGCTAATATCGCCGCCGCGATCATCAAGAGCGGGAAGGGCGGAAACCCCGCTCGCCCGGTCAGCGTCCTCTGCGAGGGAACGACCTTCCTCAAGACCCATAACCTCCGCGAGCGCGTCACGGGATACCTCAATAAGGCGCTCACCGAGGAACGCGGCATTTGGTACGAGATCGTGACGATGGACAACGCGGTAACGCTCGGTTCCGCCGTCGCGGGATTGTGCTAGGACCTGAGCATCAAGTTACTTCATGGGGCTTTGCGGTTCGGCGGCGGGGACGTCGCCGAACTTTTAAAGCTATACCGATCAAGATCAATATGTTAAAATCAAATAAATGATACTTCTTATTTGCCTGATAGCGATTCCCTTCCTTGCGATTATCGCCCTTCTCATGACCGATAAAGGCAGCGCAATCAAGAACTATATCCATTTCTATACCACGGGCCTCGATTCGGGATTTAAGCCAGCGGACATCTCGTTTCTCGGGAAGATAGCCGCGACCACCGGCCTTGAAGACCCGAGCGCGCTTTTTTGGTCGGTTTCCGCGCTTGACCGCTGTACGGCCGAGATCGTCAGGCGAACTAAGGCGACGGGGACGGTCAACGACGCCGAGACCCAGCGGCTCCTTTCGGGCCTCTATTCGTATCGAACGAAACTCGAGCTTGAGGAATCCCGGAAAAAACGGGGCGTAAAGTCTTCAAGGGATATCGAGGTAGGGCAGCGGCTCCGTATCCTCCTCAGGGGCGTCGGTGTTTTTAGCACGAAGGTCGTGCGGAATACGCCGAAGTCGCTCGTGCTCGATTTTCCCTCAAGCGCCAAGATAAAGGGAACGTCGATCTCGTGGACGGATAAGCCGGTCTCGATCTATTTCTGGCGCCATGACGACGCCGGATACGTCTTCGATACCGTCGTTATCCCCGACCCGGTTTCCGCCGGCAGGGCCATCATTCACGTGGCGCACGCGGATAACCTCGTGCGGTCGCAAAAGCGGAAATCGGTGCGGGTTCAGTGCTCGATTTACGCGCAGATGTACCTCGTGAAGCCCGGCGAGGCCCTTGAGAGCGCCCTCGAGCCTGAGCCGGGGATGAAATGCCTCATCGAGGACCTTTCGGAGGACGGCGCCATGGTACTCATCGGGGGCAAGGCCGCGAAGGGCATGCAGATTAAGCTCCAGTACATGGTTCACGACGTCCTGATCGTCATGGCCGGGCATGTCCGCGCCGTTGAGTACAATCAGGAAACGAACCAATCCCGCATACATTTCGAGAGCGGGGAGCTTAACCCGCGCATGCGGAACGCCGTGCTGACCTTCGTGTATAACGTGCTTCCCGAAGAGGAAAAGGAAGAGCTTGACGCGATAAGGCTTACCGAAGAGGATGGGATCGCCGACGCGGAAAGCGCCGCCGTTACGCCAGACGCGGATAATCTTCCCCTGGGTCAGGTATCCGATTTGCCGGACATGCCCGACTTCGCGGGGAAATAGACAGTACCGGAATGATTTGAACCGGAGGATTGTATGATGAAAAACGTAGTTGGTATCGCCGTCTTGCTCGCGTTTCTCTTACCGCTTTATGGGCAGTCATCCGACCCGGTTATCCTTTCGTACCAGCGGAATTTCATCAGGGCGAGCATGAGCACGAAGATCGAGCTTTTGAACGACGCCTCGCGGATAACGACCGTAAACATGACGCCGCTGTATGTCGATGCCCTCAATTTCTCCCTTGATTCATGGCCCGTGCTCGGAACGGACGCGCAACTGGTCGATTTGGCTTCCGTCGCGGCAACCAAGATATCAAGCTATCAGGATCCCTCCGCGCTCCCGTCGGTTCGGGCTGTTTTCAAGACTATCAGCGACGCGAGGGTTCGCGTTTCGTGCCTCAATGCGTGGGCGTCGCTCGCAAAGGGGCAAAAGGACGAGATCGCGTTCCTGAACGGATGGTTTTCCGAAGCGCTCGACGTCGCGGCGAAGGGAACGCAAACCGACCCCAAGGTGCTTTCCGCCTGCGCTGCGGCGCTCGGGAAGATCGCCGACGCGTCGTCCTTCCCCGTTCTCTTCAAGGCCGCAACCCTCCCGATCGATTCGAACGTCGTGCTTGCCTCGGGCGCGTCCCTGAACGCGATTTCCGACGGATATACCGACAGCATTCTGGCCATTATCGCGACAAAGCGCGTAAAAGACATGTACGCCGCCTTCTCGTTCGCGATGAAAAAGGACTCTCTTTCGGCGCAAGATCGCGCGAAGATCGCGAAGGCCGCGTTCGAGGCCGCGACCGATACCGTGTCCCCGCCGGCCGACGCGCAGGCGCAAACGCTGGCGGCGCTGACGCTTGAGTCTATGGGGCAGCTCACCGCGCTCAAATGGTCGGAAGCCTCGCCTTCGGTCGTGAAGTACTTCTATCGCGTGCAGGGCGACTTCAAGAACGACCGTTCGGCCGTCGACACGCTCATACCCGTCGTTCGCTGCATGGGCGCAATGCAAACGCAAGAGGCGGCACAGGCGCTTTCGATATTCCTCGGGCTTCTCAACTCGGAGACCGAGCAGAAGAAAACATACAACGAGCAGCTCATGCTCGCGGTGATCCAGGCATTGGGAGACCTTGGCGATAAAACCGCTTTTGACTATCTCCTGTACGTCGGTTACTTAGACTATCCCGAAACGGTGAAGAAGGCCTCTCGCGACGCGCTCGCGAGGCTTCAATGGTAAAAAAGGGCATACTTATCCCTGCTATCCATGCGGCCGCTCTCGGAGCGGCCGTTTTGCTCTATGGCGTCTCTTTTGGGCTCCTTGCGCGGCAAGCCGCGTTCGTGGTCGCGCTTTTCGCGCTCATCGCGTTAGGTGGGGCTGTAGCGGTTCGTCCATTTCTCAAGCCACGAGAAGGGACTACGAGGCTCGTGCTGCTCGCGGCGTCGCTTGCGATCGGGATAATCGCGGGCACGCTTGCCGCGGCGCGAATCGCGCTTGAGGACTCAAGGCCGGTAAGCCTCGCGGAACCTACCTCGATCGTCTCGATCACCGGCACGCTCCTTCAAGATCCGGCGCCCTATGGCCCTCGTTTTTACCGAGCGCGGATCAGGCTCGATTCCGTGAAAACGCGGGACGGCGTAGGCTCTCGCGCGCGAGGTGAATGCGTCGTCGCGATTCCCTCGAACCTTGCCCGCGAGGCGTCGCCCGGTTCGCTTCGCGTCTCGCGAAAAAATAGGGTTCCTTTCGCTCAAGGGCTCGTCGTGACCTTGAAGGGCAAGTTTACGCCATTACCTAAGCAGTCGCGGGATCCTTCGCTTTTTATCGTCGACGCCTCAGATCCCGTTCCCGCACGCGCGCAAGCCTGGCAAGGCTCTTTTGACCGCGCGCGCGCGAATCTGAGGCTTTCCCTTTCGCGTACGCTCTATGATTGGGGCGCCTCAGGCGGTTTTCTCTTTGCCCTGATTTCGGGGAACCGGGATTATCTCGATCCGGCGCTCGCGGCAGATTTTAAGCGATGCGGTCTTGCCCACGTTCTCGCGCTTTCGGGGACGCATCTTTCGCTGCTTGCCCTCGTCGTCGTCCGCTCGGGAAGGCGAATCACCGGAAAGCGCGCGGCGCTCCGGCTTTCCCTCCTTGCGATGCTTTTTTTCGTGTGGTTTGCCGGTGCCTCGCCGTCGCTTGATCGCGCGCTCCTTTTCGCCCTCGTCGCCTTTCTCGCGTCATCGCTCGGCCTTGAGTCCCGTCTCCTCCCGCTTCTCGCGCTCACCTCGCTCGTTCAGATGGCGCTCAACCCCCAAGAAACGATATCCCTCGCGTTCATCCTTTCGGTCGCGGCGCTTTGGGGCATCTTCGCCTTTGGGGAGGGGATACTCGAACTCCTAGGGCGGTATATTCCCCGCAGTCTCGGTTCTGATTTCGCGGCCTCGCTTGGCGCCCAGCTCATGACGGCGCCGGTTATCGCGATCGCTATCGGAACCTTGGCCCCGTCGGGGCTCATCGCCTCGTGCGTCATCGCGCCGCTTTCGTCGGCCTTTCTGCTCTTTGGGGCGGGTCTTCTCGCGCTCACCGCGATCGTGCCAGCCCTTTCGGGACTTTGCGGATATGCCCTGAGCGCCCTGTACGCTGCCATCGCGTACCCCGCGCGATTTTTCGCCCGGTTTCCGGTTATCGAAGTTCGGGTATTGCCCGCCGTTATCGCGGCAAGTATAATACCCGTGGCGGTAGGTTGCGCGATTATGTCGCTTTCCGCCGCTTCACGGAAACGGAGGTCTTGCGATGCCGGCTTTGCCCGACTATGACTCGCCGACCGCGCTCAAGGCCTTTTTGGACGAGCGCGGAATGGCCATGCAAAAGAAGTTCGGACAGAATTTCATGGTGAATCGGGCCCATCGGGAACGCTTGGTCGACGCCCTCGGCATTACCGGGGAATCGCGTGTTTGGGAAATAGGTCCCGGCCTCGGCGCGATGACCGCAAGCATCCTCGATCGGGGCGCTCGCCTTACCGCGTTCGAGATCGACCGCGGCTTTTGCGCGGTGCTCCGCGATATCTTCAGGGATCGCCCGAATTTCAGCCTCGTCGAAGGCGACGTGCTCAAGAACTGGCCGGAAACCGCCCGCCGAGACGGCACTCCCTCGCGGCTTTTCGGAAACCTTCCCTACAATATCGCGGCCGCGATCGTCGGCGACATGATATCAAGCAGCCTCCGGTTCGACGTAATCGTCATCACCGTCCAAAAGGAGGTCGCGCTTCGCATGGCCGCGCGTCCGGGGACCGAGGACTACTCCTCGTTTTCCGTGCTTTGCCAGTGGGCTTACCGGGTCGAGCCGCTCATGGACCTCGCCGCCGGATCCTTTTGGCCGCGCCCGAACGTGACCTCGCGCGCGGTGAGGATGACCAAGCTCGATGATTGGCCGCGATGCGAGTCGCCCGATACCTTCATGGCGGTCCTCCGCGCGCTTTTCTCGTCGAGAAGGAAGATGATCCGCAATAATTTTCAGGCTTGGCTTTCTCAGCAGCCTGAGTTCGCGATACGGGCCCAGAAAAGCTCGTTTGGGGAAGCGCTTCTTGCGCGAGCGGGAATCGATCCGTGCGCTCGGGCGGAAACCCTCGGCGTCGAGTCTTTCTTGAGGATTTCGGACGCGATCGAACAGGAGAAAAAAAGATGAGCATAGCGGAGAACCTCGCGCGAGTGCGCGAGCGGATAGCCGAGGCTGAGCGGAAGGCGGGGCGAAAGGCGGGATCGGTGAGCCTTATGGCGGTAAGCAAATTCCACCCGGCAGAGTCGGTGCTCGAGGCGATGGCCGCGGGCCAAAACCTCTTTGGCGAGAACCGCGTACAGGAGGCCACCGAGAAGTTCGCCGAAGTCGCCGCACGGCGGTCCGGAGCGGAACTTCACCTGATCGGTTCCCTGCAGCGAAACAAGGTTTCTAAGATCATCACGGTCGCCTCATGCATACAATCCGTCGATCGCGGGGAGTTGCTCGCCGAAATCGAGAAGCAAGCCGCCGCGCGCGAGCGCTCGATCCGCGTGCTATTCGAGTATCATACGGGCGAGGAGTCGAAGTCAGGCTATCCTGATCAAGATACCCTGTTTCGCTCAATAGACCTTCTTGCGGGAATGCCGCACGTTCAGTGCGCGGGGCTCATGACCATGGCGCCCTTTACCGCCGATCGCGACGTCGTTCGCGCCTCGTTTACTACGCTGAAGTCGCTCCAGAGCGAATGCCAGAGGCGTTATCCTTCCCTTGATTTTTCCGTGCTTTCGATGGGAATGTCGGCGGACTTTGAGCTCGCGATAGCCGAAGGCTCGACCCTTGTCCGGGTCGGGACCGCGATATTCGGGGAGCGCGTCCAATGAATCGCCGTTTCTCGGCGTTTGCCCTCATGGTCGCGTTTATGGCGCCGCTTTGCGCCGAGACGACGACCGACCCGCATGATCCCGTTCCCTATGAGAAAAACGAGTTCCCCGATTGGCTCAAGGATCTCAGGCGGGCGGAGATCATTACCTTCGGCTCGCTCCCGTTTATCACCTTCAGCGCGTCAATCTATTACGACATCTATCGCTATTACGACCATGACAAGGAAACGGGGTACGAGCCCTGGCCCTTTAAGAAAAGCGATACCGCGGTCGCCCTTTCCGAGGACGAGCAGAAACGGATTCTCGTGGCGTCGGCCTGCATTTCAGTCGGCGTCGCCGTGTTCGATTACGGCTTCCGCGCCGTTAGGCGCGCGATTAGGAACAAAAGGGCGGAGCGTGAGCATCAGCTCGTCGTCGACCCGATTACCATCGAACCCCTCGAGGCTGATCCCGCGGACGCGAAAGCGGAACCTAATGCCGGCAAGAGCCCATCCCCGGTTGGCAGCCCGTGAGCGAGCTTTCGATACTCGTCGATGATTCGATTCCCGAAGGCACCCGGCTCGATCGCTGCTGCGCGCTCGCTGCGGGAAGCCCCACGCGCTCGCGGCTCAAGAACGGGGCGAAGGCGATCCTCGTGAACGGCCAGCCCGCGAAGCTTTCGCGCATCGTGAGGCGCGGGGACCGAATCACGGTCGTCTGGGAAGATCCCGCAAACGTCGATATCGTCCCCGAAGAGATTCCCCTCGAGATCATCTACGAAGACGAAAACGTTACCGTCGTGAATAAGCGCCAGGGCATGGTAACCCATCCGGCCGCGGGTAACTGGAGCGGAACTCTCGTAAACGCCCTCCTATGGCGCTGGAAGAAAGCCGCTCCCGAGGGCAACCTCCGGCCGGGTATCGTCCATAGGCTAGATAAGGATACATCGGGCGTCATCATCGCGGCGCGTAACCCCGAGACCGAATCATGGCTTCAGGATCAGTTCAGGCTCAGACGAACCAAGAAGGCATATTGCGCGATTCTTTCCGGAATCCCGCGCACGCGCTCAGGCGAGATACGCACGCAAATTATCAGGGACCCGAAAAACCGAAAACGATTTACCTGGTCTGACGTGACGGGGAAGGGCAAGGCCGCCCATACCGACTTTCGGGTGATAAAAACGTACGGACCGTACGCGCTCGTGATCTTCACGCTCCATACCGGCAGGACCCATCAGCTTCGCGTTCACAGTAAGTATCTCGGCTGCCCGATCCTCGGCGACCCGGTGTACGGGAAAAAGGATTCCTCGTTTCCCGGCGCGACGCTGATGCTCCACGCGAAGGCGCTTTCCATCAGGCTACCGGGCAAAACAGATTTCACCCGATTCGACGCGCCGATCCCGCTTCGGTTTAAGAAGGTCATCGCCGCGCTCCGGAAAAGGTACGGGACCGAGTGAGCGACTCGATCGAAAGGATTCCCCGCATCCTTCAGGAAACGGAGGCATGGGCCATCGTTTTCAAGCCGCACGGGATGCCGTCCGCGCCCCTTACCGAAGGCGAGCAGGGAACGCTTCTTGCGTGGTTTCTCGCCGAACGGCCCGAGGCCGACGCAGTGGCGGGAAAGAAAGCGATAGAGCGCGGGCTGCTCCATCGGCTCGATACCGAAACCGAGGGCGTCGTGCTCATCGCGAAAACGCAGGATGCGTTCGATGCTCTCTCTCTCTCCCAGGACGAGGGACGGATAGCGAAGCGCTATGCGGCGTTTTGCCTTCGCTCGAGCGAAACCGTATGGGGCATGCCGCCTCTTCACGTGATTTCAGATACCGTATCGTTGAATCGGGAATCGCCCTGCGAGGGGCTACCGGTCGATATCGTGAGTCGTTTTCGAGCGTATGGCCCGGGAAGGAAGATGGTGCTCCCGCTATTCCCCGCCATGCGCGGGTACGCCGAGGCGGGAAAAGAGTACGCGACGGAGGTCGAGCAAATCGATTTCTTGCCCGATCAGCACGCGCTCCGCGTCGTCGTTTCCCTGACGCGGGGGTTCAGGCATCAGGTACGCGCCCATCTGGCGATTGCGGGGCTTCCCATCGCGGGAGACGCGCTCTACGGTCCCCCTATCAACGCGACGGCCGAAGCTGACATCCCCCTTCAACTCCACGCGATCGCGCTTAGTTTTCCCGATCCCCTTGACGGGAGGCAAGTATCCTTTTCGCTTCCGTTACCAGATAAAATGAGCCGGTAATGAGAAGCGGCGCGCCCTCGCTTGCAGCATCCCGCAGCGCGCCTTCGATCGCGCGATGCCAATCGGAATCAATCGAAAGCGAAACGCCGTCTTTTCCCGACATCACCTGGCGAAACGCGGCGGCGGCGCGATCGATGTCGCTTTGTTTCTTGTCGCCCGGTCGCGTCACGACGATCGACTCGAATCTGTTCCCGAAAAGGGCCGCGATCGATTCGACGTCCTTGTCGGCGGCGCACGCGAAAAGAAGGCGCGCCTTTCCCGGATAGAGCTTCCCGAAGGTCTCGAGCGTGAGGCCGATGCTCTTGACGGTATGGGCGCCGTCGAGGATGACGGGCGTCGCGCCCCTGACGATCTCGAACCGGCCCGGAAGCCACGCCCGCGAAAGACCTAGTTCAATGGTCGCTTCGTCAATCTCGGGGAAAAGGAATTTCGCCACGTACGCGGCGAGCGCGGCGTTATTCGCCTGTATCACGCAAGGGAGCGAAAGAACCGTTTTGATCGGGCGGGAAAAACGCGCGCCCCCGGGAAGGTCTGCGAACTCGATCTCGATAGAGAGGCCGCGCTCGCCGAGCGACGAGTCGATTCGACGAACCGCCTCGTCCATGCTGAAGAAGGGTGACCCGCACGCTTTCGCCGTGCGCTCGAAGACCGAGCGCGCCTGAGGGGTTTGGGATGCCGCGAAGACGGGAACGCCCGGCTTGATGATCCCCGCTTTTTCCCCCGCGATCTTTTCGATGGTGTCGCCGAGGTATTCGGTATGCTCGAGCTCGATCGGCGTGAGCACGGAGGCCTCAGGCACGACGACGTTCGTCGCGTCGAGCCTGCCGCCGAGCCCGGTTTCGATGACCGCCCAGGGGAGGCCCGCCTCGCGGAAGGTCACGAAGGCGAAGAGGGTGACGAGCTCGAACCAGCTCGGCTCAACCCCGCCGGGAATTGACCCCGGGATGATCGACTCGACGAGGGGAACGACCGAATCGCACGCCTTCCCATAAATCTCGTCGCTAAACGGGCCTTGTGGGGTACTGACGCGCTCGGTGAAATCAAGGAGATGGGGCGAGGTATACAGGCCGCTTTTCACGCCCGCGGATTCGAGTATGTGCGCGATCATCGTCGAGACGGAGCCTTTCCCTTTGGATCCCGCCACATGGATAGATCGAAACGCGCGTTCGGGGTGCTTAAAGCGATTGACGAGAAATCGCATGGTCTCGAGGGAAAATTCGTCCTTTTTTTTGATGTGTTCGTAATCGAGGTAGTTGTCAAGCCAATCGCAAAAGAGTTCCGTCTGATGCCGTTCGATCATTGAACCATTATGCAGCAAAAATACCTTGCGGTAAAGTACTGCTTTAGGTATTATAACAAGATATGAAGCGTTCTAAATTGCCTGAAAACCTCAAAGGGCTCAGGATTCATATGGTCGGGATCAAGGGCACCGGCATGGCGGCGCTCGCGGAACTCCTGACGGCTCGCGGGGCCCTGCTTTCCGGCAGCGACGTCCCCGAGGTTTTCTATACCGACGAGATTCTCGCGAAGCTCGGAATCAAGGCGCTCACGCCGTTTAACGCTTCAAACCTCGATCCGTCGGTGAAGCTCGTGATCCATTCATCCGCGTTTAAGGTCGACCAGAATCCGGAGTTGATCGAGGCGACGAAAAGAAAGATCCCCATACTCATCTATACCGAGGCGCTCGGCGAGCTTTCCGCGTTGAGCTACTCTTGCGGCATCGCGGGCGTCCACGGCAAAACGACGACGACGGGCATCGCGGGCACGATCCTCAAGGGAATCGACCTTAACGCGTCCGCGCTCGCCGGCAGCATCATCTCGGGTTTCGGGAACCGCTGCACCATGATCAACGGCTCGAAGTACTTCGTCGCGGAAACCTGCGAGTACCAGCGCCATTTCATGGACTTTCACCCGCAGAAGATCCTTTTGACGAGCATCGAAAGCGACCATCAGGACTGCTATCCGACCTACGAGAATATCCTTTCCGCGTTCATGCAGTACATCGACCTTCTCCCGCAGTTCGGCGAGCTCATATACTGCGCGGACGACGCGGGCGCATGCGAGGCGGCGAAGATGATCTTCGCGAGTAGGCCCGATCTCATTTTCACCGCCTATGGGGAGAAGGCCTCCGGCGACTACAGGCTTTCGATCAAGGGCGTCCAAAACGAGCGCCTCGTTTTTACCCTCAAGGGATTTAACGGGGAGTTTCGCCTGCGCATTCCCGGTAGGCACAATGCGCGAAACGCGGCGGGCGCGATCGCGCTCGCGGTGAGCCTCTTAAAGAACGAGAAGAAACCGATAACCTTTACCGAGGTGGGGAAAATCCGCGAGTCGCTCGAGAACTTTACCGGGTCGCGCCGCCGAAGCGAGATCATCGGCGAGGCGGGTGGGGTTCTCGTCATCGACGACTACGGCCATCACCCGACCGCGGTTGCCACGACGCTCTCCGGTCTCAAGGAGTTTTATCCCGGCCGGCGCCTCGTGGTGGACTTCATGTCGCATACCTATTCGAGGACCGCTGCGCTTCTTAAGGAATTTTCGGGCGCGTTTAAGGCAGCCGACGAGGTCATCCTCCACAAGATCTACGCGTCCGCGCGCGAGCAGTACGACGGAACGGTTTCGGGCGAGACGCTTTATGACGCGGTTCGGCAGAAGCACCGCAACGTGCATTACTTCAAAGAGGTGATGGACGCGCGGGACTATCTCGCGAAATCGCTCAAGCCGGGAGACCTCTTCGTTACCATGGGCGCCGGGGATAACTGGCGGATTGGGAAAGCCGTACTCGAAGATCGAGGCAACAAATGAAAAGCATGACCGGATACGCGTTCCGCGAGATAACCGACGGGGATATGACCGTTTCGGCGGAGATTAAAAGCTACAACTCGAGGTTTCTCGACCTGACGGTCAACCAGCCGTATTGGCTCTCGCGCATCGAGAACCGCGTCCGCGAGTTCGTGTCGTCCCGCGTGCAGCGGGGAAAGATCGAGCTCATCATTCGCGTGAAGGAGCGCTCGTCGAACCTCCAGGTCACCGCCGACCCCGACGCGGCGCGCGCGTACGTCGGCGCGATCGGCGAGATCGCAGACGCTATCGGCCATTCGGGCGAGATCCCGCTCTCGCTCATCATCGGGCAAGAGGGCGTGCTCCGCTCGGAGCGCGTGCTCGACATCGAAACCTACTGGAAGAAAATCGAGCCGGTGCTCGAGGCGACGTACGCGGACTTCGAGCAGGCGCGCGTGACGGAAGGCATAGCCCTCGCGAAGGATATAACCGCGATGATCGCGCGCATTGAGCGTTCGGCCGACGTCGTCTCGACCTGGATTCCCGAAATGGAAAAGCTCTTCCGCGAGAACGTCCGGAGCCGTTTTCAGGAGATCGTCGGCGACCGCGTGGACGAACAGCGGATTATGCAGGAAACGGCTGCCTTGCTCGTGAAATACACGATAAACGAGGAGATCGTGAGGCTGAGAGCCCATCTCGCGTCGCTCAAGAAAGAAATAGAGGATAATCCCGCGCCGGGCCGAAAGGCCGACTTTATCTGCCAGGAGATCAACCGCGAGGTCAATACCATCGGCTCGAAAAACCAAATCCTCGAGGTAGGGCAGGCGGTAATCGAGGCGAAGGACGCGCTCGAGAACATCCGCGAGCAGATGCGCAATATCGAATAGGCTGAGGAGCGTTATGATACCAGGATACTACGTCGTCGAGGGGAAGGAAGTGCGCGTCGCGATATCGGGACGCTCGGGCTGCGGCAACACGACCGTTTCACGGATTTTAGCCGAGACCCTCGACATAGCCTTTATCAACTTCACCTTTCGCTCGCTCGCGCAGGATCTTCACGTCAAGCTCGAGGAAATAATCGAAAAGGCGAAAAATGACGATTCTTACGACCGTATGGTCGACACCAAGCAGGTAGAGCTCGCGCGCCGTTCGTCCTGCGTCCTCGGCTCGAGGCTCGCGATATGGATGCTCAAGGAAGCCGACCTCAAGGTGTACCTGACGGCGTCCGACGAGGTACGCGCGCGGCGAATCCTGAATCGCGAGGGTGGGTCACTCGAGGAGATAAAGCGCTTTACGGCGATGCGCGACGCCGAGGATACCCGCCGATACCGCGAACTCTATGGCATCGACAACACGGACTACGCGTTCGCCGATCTCGTCATCGACGCGAACGCGATTCTCCCGGACGAAATCGTCCGTGCGATACTCGAGGCGCTCGAGAAAAAGGGCCTTGTCGCGCGTGGTTAGCCTATCCCCCGAATCGATACGAGATTTTCAGGACACCATTTACTCCAACTACCGCGAATCGGGCCGCTCGTTTCCCTGGCGTGAAACGAAGGATCCCTATCGCATCCTCGTCTCCGAGATCATGCTCCAGCAGACCCAAACCGATCGAGTGGTGCCGAAGTACCTCGACTGGCTCGATCGTTTTCCGAACCTACAGGCCCTCGCAGAAGCGCCGTTTCAGGACGTCCTTGAGCGCTGGATCGGGCTTGGCTACAATAGGCGCGCGCGATACCTCCAAGAGGCCTGCAAGAAGATCGCCGACGAATACGCGGGCGAGTTTCCGCGCGAGGCGCGGGAGCTCGAAAAGCTGCCCGGAATCGGGAAGTATACCTCAGCCGCGGTCTCTACCTTCGCGTTCGGAATCCCGAATGCCTTCATCGAAACGAATATCCGCGCGGTGTTTCTCTTCTTTTTCTTCAAGGACGAAACCGACGTCCATGATGCCGATATCATGGAAGCGGTCGAGGCGACCATGGATCGCGCAGACCCACGATCGTGGTATTACGCGCTTATGGATTATGGGTCGAGCCTCAAAAAGCGGGTCGTGAACCCCAATAGGAAAAGCAGGCATTACGCGAAGCAATCGCGCTTTTCGGGTTCGCTCCGACAGGCCCGAGGGGCGATCATACGACATCTGGGAAAGAAGGGAAACGCGACGCTTCAAACGATAGCGACCGCTGAAGGTCTCCCGTTCGAACGGATAGAGGAGGCGGCGCGGTCGCTTGTCTCGGAAGGAATGGTAGCCGAGGCCGAGGGGATCTATGGCATCTCCTGATGCTCAGCGAATCCCTTGACATGAAGGCGGTTTTTTTGGTATAAAAAATACGTTGCTCATCGCTTGAAATAAGCCCTGATAGAGCGGATGTCGTATAACGGCTATTACCCCAGCCTTCCAAGCTGGAGACGAGGGTTCGACTCCCTTCATCCGCTCTATCCGGGTTTTTTTATTTTAAAAAAGCATCGTCTTTTCATTTCGTTGACAACCAAAAAAACAGGTGCTATCATAAAAAAGGTCTTTTATTTATCCAAATTGTATGGTGGTTAAGAATGCCCGATTCACTTTTGATTGACTCAATACTGGATAAATCAGCAGCTTTTCTTTGCGTACTCGATTCTACCGGAAAAATCGTTACGATGAATACGCGATTGGCGCGGCTTATTGGCAATAAAAGCAGGGAGTCCCTGATCGGAATGCCAATCTCCGACGCAATTGAAGATGCCGTTGAGCTTAAAACCTTTTTTACCACGGTCGTTTCCGCGACAAGCGATTCTTCGACGGCTGAGCGGATCATCCAGCCCGTCCATAAGACGGCGGAAAAACCGCTTTGGATCCAGTTCGACATCTCTCGGATGCATTCTGCAAACTACGGGCTTTGCACCTTCCTCTCAGGCTCCGATATCTCGGAAGAGATCATTGCCCGAAGGGACGCCGAGCAAAAGGCCCATGAGCGAAGCAGTTTCCTCGTCCGAATGGGACATGAGCTCAGGACGCCGCTCAATACCGTTCTCGGGTACGCGCAGCTATTATACGGCCTTGAGGGGCTTTCTCCCGTCGCGAAGGAATACGCGGCGACGATACTGTCCAACGAAAACACCCTCATGCATCTCCTGAGCGACGTGCTCGAATTCTCGAAATACGAAGCCGGTCAAACGACGCCGATCATGGCAGTGACCGATATTAAGAAACTCATCCATGAGGTTACCGAGTCATACATCAATCAGTTTAACTCGAAATACCTTTCGCTTACCGTCGAGTATAAAACGGATATTCCCGAGGCAGTGCTGACCGACGCGCAAAAGGTATCGCACGTCCTTTCGAATATCCTTGGGAACGCGCTTAAGTTCACGAGAAAGGGCGGCGTGACCATCTCGGTTTCCTGCGATAAGCTCATAACCATCGACGTAGAGGATACCGGAATCGGGATCGATGCCGAGGATCACGCGCAGATTTTCGACGTGTTCGCGCAGTCGGGAACGTCCAAGGAACACATGACCGGTACGGGAATCGGGCTTGCGGTCGCGCGCATCTTCGCGCGCATGCTCGGCGGGGATGTCGTGCTCCTTGCCTCTGATCTCGGAAAGGGATCGCTGTTCCGCTTTACCTTCGCCGCTCGTCCGGTTCACAACGAGAAAAAAAACGCCGTCGAGATATCGGACTACTCGGCGATAAAGGGAATCTCGAAGCCCTGCAAGGTCTTATTGGTTGACGACGTCGACATTAACCTCGCGATGCTCGAGATATTCCTCGCGCCCGCGGGATTTGAGGTCGGAATCGCCGCGAACGGCAACGAAGCTGTTGATAAGTTCAAGAGTTTCAAGCCGAATATCGTGTTTATGGATTTGATTATGCCCGAGAAGGACGGTTTCGAGGCTACCCGCGAGATAAAGGCGATAGATTCCGCGGTCCCCGTCATCGCGCTGACCGCGAGCATCGTCGACAATATAAAAGAGCAAGCGCTCGCCGCCGGCGTGAATGACTTCATGTATAAACCATTCATCCCAGAACGGTTTTTCGAGATTATCGCGGAGCATACGGGTCTTAGCTATACCATGTAGGGATAAAAAAAACGCGCCATCTGGCGCGTTTTTTTTGGCCTTCTCGCCTCAATACTGAAGACCGATTCCAATGAGGTATTCGTGCACGGATTCGTCGTCTCGCGATGCGTCACCCGAAAGCTTCCCCGATTTAGCGAACTCCGCGAGATCGAAACCGACACTCGCGCGCGCGTAAATACTCCGCATCTTCACGGGGTAGACGATGATTTCCATTCCGCCTGAGTACCAGCCGTCCTTAAGCGAATAATAGCGACCCGTTACATCGTCATGGGTGAGCGCCATGTCGAAGAACGGCGAGGCATGCATATCGAAGCTAATGTATCGCGTCCAATGGACGCCGGTCATCTCCTCGAAATCAACGCGCATAATCCTGATCGGCAAATCGAAGTTCAGCGAGATCATCGAGTCAGTCGTGATTCGCTTGTCGAGGATTCCCCGCAGGACATCACCGGCCTTCTCCTTTGGGTCTCCGTTGATGATCTTAAAGCCGATTACGCGCGAGTTGACGCCAACGCGATCAAAGAAGGCCGTGAATCCCATGACGGTGCCGGTTACCGAAACGTCCCATCCGCTTTTTTTATAAAAATCATACACGTAATCGTTGGAGATCGCGGCGCTGAAGCCTTTCCTGAAATTCCCGATCCAATCGATGCGGCCTATGGAGAGCGCGTGGCTTACGGTGAAATCAGGGCCCGTAAGATCGGGATCCTTGATGCCGTCGGTATTCCAGTTTTGGTTGATGGAAACCTCGGGCGTCCATAAAAACTTTCCGACGTGCTCGAACTCATGGATCGTGTATGGGAGATTGACGTATGCCTTCTCGGTCAAGTAAAAGCGATCATCCCTAAGCTCGTCATCGCTGTCGCGCGCGTTGAGGCTCAAACCTTGCTTTACGCCGACATGGAGATCTGCGAAGCTTAAGGACTGCTTGATATCGATGCCGGTCGAGAAAAGATACTCCGGTACTTCCCCGAACGGTATGGTAAGCGCGGAGGATACGGACCATGCGACCGCGTGGCCCTTGAGCGCGAATGGAATGGTAAAATCGAAATTGGTTCCAAGTTCCTTATCGCCGTTGTTATCGACGTTAAAGGAACCGTCCATGTTCAGCTCTTCCATGGATCCGAGGAAGTTATAATTCTTAAGCTTCAGCTTGAACTGAAACCCATTGTTCGAGTCGAAGTTAGGGTGGGGGAGCGCGATGAGATTCCAAGAATCGACGGTATGGACGGTTAGCGTGACCGGGATTATTCCCTCGACGGGTGACGATCCGATGGTTACGTCGATATTCGCGGACTGAAGAACGCGCTGGTTGCGGAACTTAACCTCGAGGTCGGCGACGTATGCGCGCAAGGATTCTTCAGACTCAAAGACGCGATTGCGGTCGATTTCAACCTTCTGAGAGAGGGGGAATTCCCTCGTGCGTCCCTTTATATCGTACTGAACGTCCGAAATGCGAAAATTGGACAGTTCTTGCGTATACGCGGAAAAAACTGAGATTAGCAAAAAGACAAAAAGACCGATGCCGTTACTGATGCGCAAAGTACACTCCGTTATTAAAGTTTCCGAACGACATTGAGATTCCATCGTTTGGGCCGCGGGAGTGCCTTTACGTAGATGGCGCCTTTACCAGGCTCGAACAGCTCGAGCTTCTCAAGGGTCGTGTTGATTACCAATTTCTTAACCGTAATGCCATAGGCTTGATCGAATAGGAGCGGCGAGAGCTTGCGAAACCCAAAACGGGTCGCGTAGACGGCCGTTCCTATCTCGATGTACTTCTCCGTCGGCGAATCGAGAAAGATATCAAGATCGCATTGTCCGGGAGAAAGGTTCGCTCCGGTCTCAAGATACCGAAGCTTGTCGACCGAAAGGATGGCAAGAACGCGCTCGCCACCGAGGTCATATCGCGACTGAAGCTTCCTGAGCTCGGCGCCCATAACCGTTACCCGGACGTTGAGCGGTTTGATATACCGAAAGGTGCAGTCGAGCGCCTCAAAAACATTGATGTGTATTTGCGCGGCGAGATCGACGAAACGCTCGGTATCCTGGGCAGAGAAAACGTACATCTGCCCGGCTTTAAGCGGAAGGGTCTTGAGAAAATCCGAGACGCTCGGCGCGGCCAAGTCTGCGCCGAGGCGCTGAGCGTTGGCGCAGAGGGGCGCGAACGCGAGAAACGCGAGAATGGCCATGATATGATGATTGTTCCGAGAAGTTGCCATGATGTAAGCTAACGTGCCCCTTTACCGGTCAATACGACCCCAATGGTTTTGCAAATAAGCCAGATATCCAGCCAAAGAGACCAGTTCTGGATATAGTACGAGTCAAGCGCGACCCGCTCCGCGTAATCAGTGTCTGAACGACCTGAGACCTGCCACATGCCGGAAAGCCCCGGCTTAACCGAAAAGATATAGGAGAAATTCTCGCCATAGCGTTGCTCTTCGTCCTTGGTGACCGGCCTCGGGCCGATAAAGGACATTTCGCCCTTGAGAATGTTGAGAAGCTGGGGAAACTCATCAAGGCTCGTCTTCCTGAGGAATTTCCCGATGCTCGTCACGCGGGGATCGTGGGTCAGCTTGTGGCATTGTTCCCATTCCTTGCGATACTCGGGGTTCTCGGCGAGGATACTCGCGAGCCGCTGGTCTGCGTCCACGACCATCGACCGGAACTTCCATACGCGAATCGTTTGGCCGTTTCTGCCGATGCGCTCGTGAGCGTAAAAAATCGGCCCGCGCGAGGTAAGCTTTACCAGAAGCGAGACGATGAGCATGAGCGGGATGACGATGACGCTTCCAAGGAGAAGCATGGTAAGGTCGAGACCGCGCTTGATGGCGGTATTGTACCACTTCGTCAAGTTATGCGTGGTCGCGAAACCGAGCGTCCCGTTGATATCCTTGATCTGCATCGAGAAGGTGCTGAACATATTCATGCGCGGGATGATGATGTTATAGCGAAAATTCGAGAGCGTCGTGAGGACCAAGTGACGGGAAAGGTCTTCGGGCTTCAGTCCCGGAACGATGATCGCCATCTTGATGTGAAGAACCTGATTGAGTTCCTTGCTTTCCCCGATGGAGTGAAGTACCGGTATCCCGCGGTACTCGTCGATCGCAGTGTCGCGTTCGCTTACGATGGCGACGGGTATGTAGCCAAGCTGGGGATGGTCGATGAGGTTGTCGAGTATCTCTTTTGCGTCGGCGTGATCGCCGTAAACGACGGCCGGAATTCCCCACCACCTGAACCGGGAATAGATGTAGTTTCGCGCGATGATGCGGCTCAAGGGGAGCGCGAAGATCGCGAAGAAATACGCGACCAAAAAAGCGATGGCGACGTAATCGCGGCCATCGGTCTCGACGAGTATGGAAAGGGCGATGCCGCCGAACATGAATCCGTTCGCGATGCAAAAGTTCTTGAGCTGCTCGCTCGGGATAAGCAGAATGCCCGGATAGAGCTTAAAGATGTTATAGACCAAGAAAAAGAACGGGAGGTACGTCCAGTACGTGACGAATGAGCGGAAGTTGATAAAATGCTGATCGACGAGGTTAACGACGAAGAACCCCGCGCCGATGCAGAGCATGATCGCGACGAAATCGGAAAAAATAAACGCAAAGGCGGTTACGAAGGAGCTGGTCCGGCGATATCGCGCCCTGAACCAGGGTATATACTCGTTTATGGTCATAAAGGCGCTCCCTTGGTACCGAAGGATTGCTTTTCTCGTTATAATCGCTCGAGGTACATAGTAATAACAAACGAATCGGAAAAACGTGTCACCGCAATTCGCCGAGATTCGATTCCCATGCGTTTTTTTTCGTCGTTATCCAGCTCTATAAAGCGAATCATCGCCTCACGAAGCGCAATACCGTCATGAGGCGGTACTCGGTATCCATTTATGCCGTGCTCTACCGGTTCCCGCGTTCCGACGGAATCCGCGACGATAAGCGGCTTCCCCATCGCCGCGGACTCAAGGAGCGATCGCGGAACCCCTTCGCGATACCAAGACGGGAGTACGATGCAATCCGCCGCGTTGATGAAGGGTTTTACGTTTTTAACCACCCCATGGTACTCAACGATTCCTGAGGCTCTGGCGGTTTCCAGCTCGGATTCAGGCAAGAAAATCGGGTTGTTTGGCAAAAGCTCTCCTATTATAGAGAATTTTGCGTTTTTATACAATAGTTTGATGGCCCGAGCGGCATCGAGATATTCGCGAATGCCTTTTGAAAGGACAAGCCGGCTATTGTAGAGAAAATGAACCGCTCCGGTATCGGGTTGGCGCATTTCTGCCGAAGGGGTAAAGGATTCAATATCGACGCCGGAACCGGGAAGAAGCCCGGTCTTTTCAGGTTTCACGAGTTTATTATCGAGAAAATACTGACGGTCATCGGAATTCTGGAAAAATACGTGGGCCTTTTTCGAGAAAAAAGCGATCCGGTAAAGGGTCATGACCAAGAATCGGGTAAAACCTTTTTTTTCGGCGACGATGCCAAGACCCGTGATATTGGAAACCGAACGAATACCGAGAAGGGATGCGGCAATCGACCCATAGATGTTGGGTTTATTGTTGATATGCAGGGCCACGGTCGGCCGATACCTTCGGTATAATCCAAGGTATCGGAAAAAAAGCGCGATATCATCCCGAATGTTCGTTCCGTCGCCCTTCATCGCGAGAGGGATAAACGGAATGCCGAGTTCAGACTCAAGAACGCGGGCGTTATCATCGGTTGCCGCAAGAGCGATAAGGTCGCGTCCAGAATCCTTTATCGCGAGAAGAAGTCTTTTTCGCGAAAGGACGTTCCACGCGGTATTCGCGGAGAGCATCACCAAGGGTTTTGCGGAATCGCGTTTTTCGTGAGTCATGCTGATTTCGATACCTTAATGGCCTGCTTAAGGGTGTACACGAGGAATCCCCCAAGATAGACGGCCGCATACCCGATAAGTACGATCGGAAGATAGCCCGTCTCGTACCCGGCAAGGTAGAGAAGCGGGAGATACCCCGTCACGCCGATTTCCTCGCTGAAGCGCTTTTCGCCGCCTTGCTTACTCTCGATTCCCGCAGCGAGGCTCGCGTTCTTGAAGGATTGATGGAACAGCCGCATGAGGGTATTCGCGTTCGCCGCGAGGGCCGCGATGAGAAGCCAGGTTGCCTCGTGAAGCGGAAGCGGAGAGAGCGAAAAACCGATCGCGGGGAGCGCAAACGAGTCGCTCGCGCGATAGAGACAAGAAAGCCCCATCGAGAGGAGCACGGTCGCGTACGCAAGATAGCCGCCGGCCGCGTCGACCCAGCCGCCGTACGTCGTCTTTTTTCCGATCGTGCGCGCCATGTTTCCGTCGGCGCAATCGAGCACCGCGAAGGCGAGATAGAGCCCGATCGCCACGCGATGGCAGATGACCGACGGGAAAAAGGTCAGGCACAAGGCTAACGCGCAGAGCGCGCCGCTTACGGCCGTTACCGCGTTCGGTGTCATGCCCAGGCGAAGGAAGAGCCAACTCGCCGGAATGGCGAGCGGGCGATAGAGAAAACGGGTCATGGTGCCGTCGGATTTTCGTTTTTCGGGCGGTAAAGAATCGTGAATCGCTTTCAGCGTGTAGCGCATGAGAGTATCTCCTCCATAACGGACTCAAATCGGGCGGGTAGGGCCGCAAGGGCCTCCGCGTAGGCTTCGGTCGCGTTCCCGACGATTCGCGCCGACTCCGCGGGATCGTCAAGATACCGATGCGCGGTTTCCCGTAAGGATTTCGCGTCCCAGTCGAAGGGAACGTAGGTCTCTCCGGGAACGAAGATATCGGGCCAGGTCTCAAGGTGGGCCATGTCGGGTTTCAGGAGAAGGCTCCCGTTGAGGACCGCCTCGAAATCGCGCAGGCAAAGCTCGCCCCAACCGAAGGGACTGACCGTGACGCGCGAATGGCTGATTTCGCGGTTGAATTGGCGCTGACTTGCATGTCCGGTGAGAAACGCGGGGTCCCCCGCGATCGCGTCAAGTACGAGCGTTCTCTGATAGCTGATGGACGGCCGCGAGATGAGCCCGATGCGGCAATGCGCGGGATAGAGGCCCCGGTTTCTCCTCGCTGAGCGGGCGACGTCGGGGTCCCTACGGTAAAAAAGGGACGCAGACGGGATTCCGATTGTCCGAGCGGTGACGACACCGACGCGCTGGCGCAACTGGTCGCGGGGGTAGTCGCCGATGCCGATGTTCCAGGATAGGCGGAGCTTAGCGAGCTCTTGAGGCCGCGTTTCGGTCGCGTACGCGCGCGCGTCGGGATCGGTGACGCCATAGCGAGTATGATAGTAGTCCGAATACAGTTCCTTTCCGTAGAGGGACTTGCCGTAGAGCGAACGGTCGCGAAAAAGGGCTTTTGAATAGAAAAGGTCGACGAAGGGAAGCACGTCAAGGCGGGGAATGCCGCCGCCGGCGTCGTCGTGGAAAAAGGCGATGACTCGGTATTTTTCCCGGAGCCTTGCCATGAGCGCGAGGTCGACGCGGTCTGGCTTGATGAACTGCCGCATCATGATGAGCACGTCGTTCCGGTCCTCGTTGAGGCAGTACTCGCTCGACGAGGTAAAGGTAAACCGGTATTTTCGGGCGTTCTTGAGGAAGGGCTTCAGCGAATGGAAACAGGCGATTCTGTCGATGAGCGACAGCACGGTTATATTGCTCATATCGGTGTTTTACTATACAGTAAGCTTCTATGGAAAGTCCAGAACGGAAGATCAAAATAGGCGTTTTCTCCAAGCCGCTGGACAATTGGACAAGTGGGTCAGGCCATCACCTCGACGAGATAATGCGCCACGCGCTCGATCTCAACGATGCCGCGGGCCGCCCGTTCGACTTCACCTTCATCCACTACAAGCCGAGCGAGAACCCCATCTATTCGCGCGTCGGGGAGATCATCATCCCGCGAAACCCCATTCGTGCCGCGCTCAAGCTCAGGCGATACCGCTTTGACATCCTCCATTACTCGCCGCTTTCGGTATTCGCCCCGATGTTCGCGCTCGGCGCGAAAAAGATCGCGACGATCCACGGGGCAGAGGAAGCGGTGTACCCCGAGGGATACTCGCTCGTCGCGCGGCTCCATGAACGCTACGCGATGCCGGTCCTCGCGCGGAGGCTCGACGCCATAGCGACCGTCTCCGAGACGAGTAAGTCGTATTACGTTTCGCGCTATCGCGTTCGACCCGAGCGCGTGTTCATCACCGTGAACGGGCTTTCCCCCGACATGCGCGTGATCGACCGAAAGGACCTCACCGTACCGGCTCGGCTCGGCGTTACCCGTCCCTACGTATTCCATATCAGTAGGTATTCCGCGCGGAAAAACCCGCTTGGCGTGCTTGAAGGATTCGCGCGCTTTTCCGCGCGTAACCCGGGGTACTCCCTCGTATGCGCCGGAAAGGGCTGGGATTCTCCGGATGTACGCGGCATTGCGGCTCGGCTCGGCATCGCCGAAAGCCTCATCACGCCTGGTTTCATCGACGAGCGCGCCGAGGTGGAGCTCATGAACGGAGCATTGGCGTTTCTCTTTCCGTCGTTCGCCGAGGGCTTCGGCATGCCGAACGTCGAGGCGATGGCGTGCGGATGCCCCGTCATAACAAGCTCCGTCTTCGCGATTCCGGAGGTCGTCGGCGACGCCGCGATACTTCTCAAGGACGCGCGCGATCACGACGAATGCGCACGCGCGCTTGAACGCGTCGCGCGAGACAGCGCTTATCGAAACGAACTCATCAATAAAGGCCTGGAACGGGCCAAGCGATATGACTGGGAGAGCAGCGCCCGAATTCTTATGGACGTGTATAAAAAACTTGCCTCGGAACGTTAGCAAAAGCCAGGCTAAAAAAGGAAATCACGATGGACGGAAACGCTTTTTTGTATATAGATCCCGGAACGGGGAGCATGCTTTTTTCAATCGTCATGGGGCTTGTCGCCGCGGCGTATTTCATGCTCAAGGCCGCGTGGATTAAGCTGAAATTCTTCTTTACCGGAAAGCTTCGTGGGGATTCCGCCTCGAAGCGAAAGCTTGGCATCGTCATCTATTCAGAGGGTAACCAATACTGGAACGTTTTTTCTCCGATACTCGACGAGTTCGAGCGTCGCGGCGTCCCGGTTACGTTTTTCACCTCGTCACCGAGCGACCCCGCGCTCGCGAAGGAATGGCAGTGTGTCGCGCCTGAGTTTATCGGCGAGGGAAATAAGGCGTTCGCGAAGCTTAACTTCCTCGAGGCGGACGTCTGCCTCATGACGACGCCGGGCCTTGACGTGTATCAGCTCAAGCGTTCGCGGGGCGTTTCTCACTATGCCCACGTGCTTCACGCGGTTGACGACGCGACGAGCTATCGCCTTTTCGGGCTCGACTATTTTGATTCGGTACTTCTTTCGGGTGAGTATCAAAAGAAGGCGATCCGCGAGCTTGAGGCAAAGCGGGGAATCCGAGAAAAGGAGCTCATCGTCGCCGGCTGTCCTTATCTTGATATGCTCAGCGCGCGTCTTGCCTCGATAAAGAGGGACGAGTCGGCGGGCTTTACCGTACTGGTCTCTCCCTCATGGGGGCCAAGCGCGCTCCTTTCGCGCTACGGAGAGAAGCTGCTCGATCCGCTCGTCAAGACGGGGCTTCGCGTGATCGTTCGCCCGCACCCGCAATCGAAGAAATCTGAAAGCGCGATGCTGAGCAACATCGAGCGCCGATACGAGGGAAAAACAAACCTTGAGTGGGATTACTCGAGCGAGAACGTCGCGACCCTCGCGCGATCGGACGTCATGATATCGGATTTTTCTGGAATTATCTTTGACTACGCCTTTTTGTTTGACCGGCCGTTTTTCTACGCCGCGGCAGACTACGACGACGCGATCTACGATTCAAGCGACCTCGAAGAAACCCCTTGGAAGTTCAAGGCGATCTCCGAGATGGGCATAGAGCTATCCGAGACCATGTTCCCCGATATCGGCAGTCTCGTTAAGTCCGCCGCGACGAACCCCGAGCTCGCGGAGCGGAGAAATTCCGCACGAGAGACGGCTTGGCAGTACAGGGGAACCAGCGCGGCGAGGATCGCGGACTTCCTCGTGGGAAAGCAAAAGGACATATCATGCTAGACCTTCTTTTCCAGGTCATCATCTATCCGATACGGCTCGTTATCGAGCTCATCTACATGATGTTCTCTTGGGTCTTCAAGGGAAACGCCGGCATCGCGATCACCGGCGTGAGCATCGCGGTCAGTATCGGGTGCCTTCCGCTCTACGCGAAGGCGGAGCGCCTGCAGGAAAAGGAACGCGAGATACAGAAAAAGCTCGCGGCCCGAGTCGCGAGCATCAAGGCGCATTTCAAGGGAGACGAGCAGTATATGCTCCTCTCGACCTATTACCGGCAAAATGGCTACCATCCGCTCTACGCGCTCAGGAGCTCTGTAAGCCTTCTCGTTCAGGTTCCTTTCTTTATCGCGGCCTATTCTTTCCTTTCGCACCTTCACGCGCTTTCCGGACAAAGTCTCTGGATCATCCGCGATCTCGGGAAGGAAGACGCGCTTATCTCGCTTGGCTTTATCACGTTAAACGCACTTCCGATTTTGATGACGCTCATCAACATTGTCTCGGGCATGATCTACACGAAAGGCTTTCCGATACGGGAAAAGGTTCAGCTCTACCTCATGGCGCTCATCTTCCTCGTATTGCTCTACCATTCGCCGTCGGCGCTCGTCGTGTACTGGACGCTCAACAACGTGTTCTCGCTCGTAAAGAACATCGTGTTCAAGATGAAAAACCCGCTCAAGTTTCTGTACCTCGCGCTTTGCGCGCTTCTCGCGGTCTTTTGCGTGTATATCGTCTTTTTCCGGCATCACAGCAGAAGCTATCGGCTCAGGAATATCTCGCTGACGTTCGCGTTCACCGCGCTCATCGTCGCGATCCCGCTTTACATTCGCCTAGCGCGGAACGCGGCGCGTAGGTTTTTCGTGCCGCTCTGGAAAGACCCGCGCGCGCGTTTTTCCGTTTTCGTCCTCTCCGCTGCCTCGCTGTGGCTTCTCTATGGCGTGTATATCCCGTTTAACCTCGCGGCCTCGTCGCCCTTCGAGTTCTCGTTCGTCGGCGCGTATACGAGCCCCTTTGCCCTCCTTTTCTATCCCGCCGCCCAAGCCGCGGGGTTCGCGCTTTTCTGGCCGCTCTATATCTATCTCTTATTCCCCGATAGGATTAAGGGACTCTTGACCCTTTGTATGGGGAGCCTCGTCGCGGTATCGCTCGTGAACCTATTCTTGCTGAACGTGCCGGGCGGTACCGTATCACAGACTCTGCAGTTCATCGATGGCGCGGTGTATCGGGCGGGGAAGCATTATCTCGCGCTCAACGCGCTCGCCTCGATCGCGCTCGTGCTCGCGTTCCTCGCCGTGATATCCTTCGGAAAGGCGCGATCGGCGGCCGCGTTCCTCTCGGTGCTGGCCCTTGCGACCGGTGGGGTAACACTGTACAAGGCGACGCTCATCAAATCGGGCTTCGAAAAATATAAGCTCATCCGCGGGGAAGAAAACGGGTCAGGCGGAACCGCTTCGACGGAAGCCGTGTTTCATCTTTCGAAAACGGGAAAGAACGTGTTCGTCATCATGCTCGATAAGGCGATTAACTCGTACTTCCCGCTCGTTATCAAGGAAAAGCCCGAGCTTGCCCAAGAATACGCGGGCTTCACGTATTACCCGAATACCCTTTCCTTTGGGCCGAAGACGATCATTGGCGCGCCACCGCTCTTCGGCGGCTATGAATATACCCCCGTCGGGATGAACCGCAGATCCGACAAGAAAATGGTCGATAAGCACAACGAGTCGCTCCTCGTGATGCCGACGGCTTTCAAGAAGAACGGCTACGCCGCGATGATTACCGACGCGCCGTTCGTGAACTACCAATGGGTCGCGGACAACACACTCTTCAGGGAGCGGGGCATCGAGGCGAGAAACCTTATCGGCAACTACTCAGCGCGGTACATGCGCGAGAAGCTCCCGTTCATGCGCGATTACGGCGCCGACGCGATCATCAAGCGGGACTTCCTGCTCTTTAGCGTCCTCACGGCGCTTCCCGTCCCGCTGAAGAACGCCGTGTACAACGACGGAAAATACTGGAACTCCGCGCTGCTTTCGATCAATACGCTCTCGCTCGACAGCTACGCGGCGCTCAATTACCTTCCCGACATTACCGCGTCAGACGCGAGCGAGAATACCTTCACGGTCATGGTCAACGACCTCACGCACGAGCCTTCCATGCTCCAGTATCCCGACTACACCTTTGGCCCGGACATCGACGAGAAGAAAAACACCATACTCGGGAAGTCCGAGTATTACGA
>DAOPYF010000003.1:0-46418 GCA_035352735.1 Treponemataceae bacterium
TTCGTCTTCGCGATCAGCGCGGGCGACGCGACGCTGCCGCTCGTGCTTTCGATCAGGGGCTTCGAAAACCTCCCGCTCCTTCTTTTCAGGCTCGCGGGTTCCTATCGCTTTTCCGAGGCGTGCGCGTGCGCGGTGTTCATCGCCGCGCTCACCGGCTTCGCCTTCTTTTTACAGGATGCCGCGGTTAGCGGCGAAAGGGGAGCCGCGTGAGCGCGTATCTTGACGTTCGGGATCTTAGGAAACGGTGGCCAGCGCGCTCCGTCGCGGCGTCCTTCTCGCTCGAGAAGGGCTCCTCGCTCGCGCTTCTCGGGCCCTCGGGGTGCGGGAAGTCGACCGTGCTTCGCATGATCGCCGGGCTCGTGACGCCCGATTCGGGATCCGTGTCGCTCGACGGCGAGGATATCACGCGCGCGCGCGCGGGACTGCGCGGCGTCGGGATGGTATTCCAGGACTACGCGCTTTTCCCGCACCTTTCCGTCGAGGACAACATCGGCTACGGCCCGGTCTCGTTCGGCGCCACGAGGCGCGAAGGCCGCGCCATCGCCGCGGAGTGGCTCGAGCGCTTCGGGCTCGAGGGCTTCGCGAAGCGGAAGGTCGACTCGCTTTCGGGGGGCGAGCGGCAGCGCGTGGCCCTCGCGCGAACCCTCGCGGTTCGCCCGCGCCTCGTACTCTTCGACGAGCCCCTTTCGGCCCTCGATACGGAGCTCCGCGAACGGCTCCGCGGAGAACTCCGAGAGCGTCAGAAGTCGCTCGGGTATACCGCGATCTACGTGACGCACGACGAGGCCGAGGCCGCCTTCCTTGCGGACGCGGTGCTCAGGATGGACGCGCCGGTCGCGCCGGTCGCGCCGTGAGAGATCGCGCGTCGGCTTTCGTAGACGCGCTCCTCCCTCTGGGGATATACTCCTTGGGCTATGGGTTTTCGTTATACAGACTATGATGTCATCGTTATCGGCGGGGGGCATGCAGGAATAGAAGCCGCCCTCGCCGCGGCCCGCATGGGCGAGAGCACGCTTTTAATCACGCAGACGCTCGATACCATCGGCAAGCTTTCGTGCAATCCCTCGATCGGCGGGATCTCGAAGGGCAATATCGTCCGCGAGATCGACGCGCTCGGCGGCGAGATGGGCCGCCTTGCCGACGCGACCATGATACAGTACCGGCTCCTGAACCGGAGCCGCGGTCCCGCCGTGCAGGCCCCGCGTGTGCAGGCGGATAAGTGGCGCTACCATCAGCTCGCCAAGCATACCCTCGAGCTCGAGAAGGGCCTTCATCTCTATCAGGACACGATCGTCGATTTCGCCGTTTCGGGCGCGGACTCCTCGGGCGCGTGCGCGTCTGGCGATATCCGCGGGGTCATTACCTCGCGCGGCAGGGAGATTACCGCGAAGGCCGTCGTCCTCACGACGGGCACTTTTATGGAAGGGAAGATATTCATCGGCGAGTTCGAGGCGCGCGAAGGCAGGCTCGGCGAGCAGGCAGCGATCGGGCTCGGCACGTCGCTCAGGCGCTTAGGCTTCTCGGTCGGCAGGCTCAAGACCGGAACTCCCCCGCGCATCCTCCGCGGTTCGGTCGACTTCTCGGGTCTCGAGCGGCAGGACGGCGATCCTGAGCCGATACCTTTTTCCTACGCGTACGACTCCGTCGATCGCCCGGCGGTACCGTGCTGGCTTACCTACACGAACGAGGAAACGCACCGGATCATCCGCGACAACATCCACCGCTCCCCTCTGTACTCGGGGAAGATAAAGGGAATCGGGCCGCGCTATTGCCCCTCGATCGAGGACAAGGTCGTGCGCTTCGCCGCGCGCGAGCGCCATCAGCTCTTTCTCGAGCCCGAAGGACTCGACACCGAGGAACTCTATATCAACGGGCTATCCTCCTCGCTTCCCGAGGAGGTGCAGGACTCCTTCATGCGCACGATACCGGGACTCGAGGCCGCGGTCGTCACGCGCCCTTCGTACGCGGTCGAGTACGACTACGTCGAGCCGACGCAGCTGACTCAGGCGCTCGAGACGAAGCGCCTTCGCGGGCTTTTCACTGCGGGGCAGATTAACGGCACCTCGGGCTACGAGGAAGCGGGCGGGCAGGGGCTCATCGCGGGCATCAACGCAGCGCTCCGGGCGCGCTCGGTCCGTTCGGGAAATCGCTTTGAGCCCTTTACCCTCGGACGCTCGGACGCGTACATCGGCGTCCTCATCGACGATCTCGTGACGCTCGGCACGAAGGAACCGTACCGGATGTTCACCGCGCGGGCGGAGTATCGCCTGAGGCTCCGGCACGACACCGCGGACGAACGGCTCACCGAGCGCGCCGCCGCAGTCGGCCTCGAGAGAGCCGGCGCGCTTGACCGCCTCAGGCGGAAGCTCGACCTGCGCGAAGCGATCACGGAATCCTGGCAGGCGCGGAAGGTCACGACCGCCGACGCGGAAAGCCATCCCTCGCTCGCGAAACACATTGGAAAGTCGTGCGCGGACGCGCTTCGCGATCCGCTCGTGCCGCTTGAGGACATCATCTCGCTCGACGATTCCTTTCGCGCGTTCCCTCAGGAGATCAGGACGTCCGCCGAACTCGAGATCCGCTACTCGCACTACATCGACGCGCAGGACAAGCGCGTCGATCGGCTCAAGCGCATGGACGGGACGCGGATACCCGAGGACTTCGACTTCGAGGCGATATCGGGGCTTTCGATGGAGTCGCGGATAAAGCTCAAGGCTGTCAAGCCCGCGACCCTCGGTCAGGCCTCGCGCATATCGGGCCTCAGGCCTTCGGACGTGATGCTTCTCATGATTCATTTGCGATGAGCGGTGAAGGCGAAAAAAAAGAAAGTGTGACGGGAGTGGATTGCTTTTGCGTTAGCGCGCAGTTGCTTTCGCGCTAGCGGGCGCTCGAGGGAATCGTCGGACAGATGCCCTCGCGGAGAATTTTGTCGGCGTCGCCTTCGGTGATGACCTTGAGCTCGACGAGATTGAGTACCTGGCGGCTTACCGAGTGGTCGAAGAAGAGGAGGTCGTCGGTGCCGATCGTGATCGGGACTCCCGCGTCGAGCATCTTTTTGATGGGATGCGCCTCGAGGGACGGCACCGAGCCGAGCATGTAGTTGCTCTGCGGGCACACGTTGCAGCGAACCTTGCGCTTCGCGAGGAACTCGAGGACCTTGTCGTCCTGCGCCGCGCCGATGCCGTGCTGAACCTCGTCGAGGTCGAAGAACTCGACAAAGCGTTGCACGGAATGCGCGTTCGAGAATTCGCCGACGTGCGCTTTCTTCTTTATGCCGAGCTTCTCGGCTTTCTTAAAGATGTACTTGAACTCGGCGATCCCGTCCTCGATCTCGGGGCCGTAAAGGTCGATGCTTTTAAAAAGCCCGCTTTCCATGAGCGGGAGGACCCAGCGCGCGATCTTATCCTTGTCAAAGGTCTTTCCGAGCCCGAGCTCGGGACGCATCTCGATCTGCGAGGCGTATTTCGCGGGAAATGACGCGACCATGTCGAGGAATTTGTCGATGTCCTCGCGAAAATGAACCATGAAGCCGATGTCGATCGAGCCTTCGAGGATAGAAACGCCGTCTTCGATGGCGTCGCGGACGGACATGTCAATGAGGCTCACGACGTCTTCCGCCGTTTGGCAGCGGGGGCGGGTATAGCGCGCGATGATGTCGTGCATCTCGTCGAGGCCATTCATCTTTCGCGGGAAATTGGGAATCGAGGAACCGGACCATGCCAGATAGGAGGTATAGTGCATGCCAAGATTGAGATGATTGTGCGCGTCAATCTTTGGCTGCGAAATGTAGTACTGGATGTCCCTCATGCAAATTCCTTATACTTACGCTAATTAAAGAAAAGTGTACCACGTTTTACCCCGTTTTCCAGCGGAAAAGAGGCCTTCATTCAGCTTATTATCGGCAAAACAACGTAAAAACTTAAATCCATCCAGTTATGGATTTAGACTACTTTTCTGGGATTTCCGCTTCGGAGATAGAAAAGCCATGTTTCCACCGGCTTCCCACGGAGCTCGCGCGCCGCCTTTCGGTATACCTTGAGCTGTTCCTCATGTATCGCAGGGTCTTCAAATCGGTCCGTCTTATAGTCGACGACGTACACCGTATCGTTGGTTTCGAAGATAAGGTCCATCTGTCCGGTGACGGTAATAGGCCGACCGGCGAGCTCGTATCGCGTGATGAAGCCGTACTCGCTTTCGCGCCACGCCGCCTGGGCCGCGAGGGCGCCGAGCTCCGACGAGGCGAAGCGATGTACCATCTCATCGACGAGGGGCCGGAACTCGTCGGGTACCCAGGCTACGGTGCCCGAGAAACGAGCCTCGATGGCGCGATGCGTCCATGTGCCGAATTCCGTGGCAGGGGTTTTCGTCCGCTCGAGGAGCGCGTCGAGCCGGTCATCGGCCTGAAGGCTCGCTTTGACAGACTCTGCTGCACGGCGCTCGGGCGAGGTTCCCCCATCGGCGTCTCGCTCGGTTCTTTCGTCTTCATCGCGTTTACCGCGCAATGCTTCCTGAAGCTCCGTCGCGGCGTAGCGGCTCTTGTCCGATGGCTTATAGGATATCTCGGGAATCGCTTCGTATCTCGCCGCTATTTCAGGGTCGGCCGTTCGGTCGCGGAAGGCGCGCTCGGCGGCGTTCGCTCCGCGCTTTCGGGGAAGGATCTCGGCGACGGCGACGAGCGGGACCGGCGTTCCCGCGCACCGTTCCTTCGCGATCGCCGCGAGGAGCATGCGGAGAAAGCTCTGTCGCTTCGGCGCGTCGGCGGATTCCTCGCGCTTTTCGGCCCATTGGGCGATGGCTTCCATGAGCTCGTCGCCGACGCGCGGAGACTCGACCCCTTCCCTGGCGAGGGTAAGCGTGCCCGAGACGACGAGCCGCGTTCCCGCGCGGGTCATTGCGACGTAAAGGAGCCTCCTCGCCTCGGCGATCTCCCGCCTGAGCTCGCCGTCACGGTCCCGCTCGTAAAACCAGTTGTCGCGCGCGGCCTCGTTCTCGTCGGAGGCCCCGGTGTTCACCGAGATCCCGCATTCGGGCGAGCAATAGACCGGGCTCGCGTTGCGGTTCGCCGCTCCCTCGGATCCCGAGTCGGCGACGAAGACGACGGGGAACTCGAGGCCCTTGCTCTTGTGCACGGTCATGATCGTGACGCCGCCCGATTGCTCGACGGGGATGTCGAGCGCGTCGATCTTTTCGCCCGTGGCCATGAGGCCCGCGACGCGGTCGAGGAATCCTGCGAGGCTCAAGCCCTCGGCGTCGGCGAGTCGGGCGAGCTCGAAGAAGTAGTCATAGAGCTCGGCGTAGCGCTCGAGGCCGTAGTCCGTGAAGAGCGCGTAGCGGTAGCCCTCGCCGTACCAGAGTCGGGTTACCATCTCGGCGGACGAGCGGTGATCCGCGTCGTTTTGAACGGACCGATAAAGGTCCCTCGCGCGCGCGAAGCGGTCGCGATCGGGTTCGGAGAGGAGCGGAAGGATATCGTCCGCGAAGGGAACGGGCGTCGCGTTGTTTTCAGTCTCGGCGTCTGTCCGCGCGAGGATCGCGCGCGCGAAGCCCTCGTCGCTTATGCCGACGAAGGGAGACCGGAGCAAGGCCGCGTACGCGGTCGTGTCCGCGGGGTACACGGCGAGCCTGAGAAGCGCGTAGAGGTCGTTTACCGGCGCGTCGTCGAAAAGCCCTCGGACGTTCTCCGTCTGATAGGGAATGCCCGCTTCCCGGAGTTGGCGCTCGATCGCGCGCTGGTTCGTCCCCGATCGGAGGAGGATCGCGATATCGGAGTGCTCGCACGCGCGCGCCTTTCCCTTATCCGCAATGGGAACCCGGTCTCCCACGAGGTGCGCGATGCGGTCGGCGATCTCGCGGGCCTCGGTCTCCTCGGGCGAAAGAAAGCCCGGCTTATCGCGATCGAAGTTTTCCTTCGGCACGATGAATATCTCGAACGCGCTTTCGACGCCCTCTGTTCGGTTGGCGGCGGTAATCGGCGAGAACTCCGCCTCGTAGAGCGGTCGCTTGCCGGACTCGTCGGTGATTTGGGCGGGGAAGACGCGGGGGAAGAGTCGGTTGAAGGCATCGATGAGCGGCGCCTCGGTGCGGTAGTTCACGTCGAGGGCGGGCATCGCGCCCGAGCCCGGGTCCGTAAGGTCGCGCGCGAGCTCGCGGAATACCGAGACGTCCGCGCCGCGGAAGCGGTAGATCGACTGCTTCTCGTCGCCGACGAAGAAGAGCTTGCCGCTTACGAGATCCTCGGGCCCGGGAATCGAGGCTTCAGTCCGCTCGGGGCGCTCGGCTATCAGGAACAGGAGGTCTCTCTGGAGTTGGTTGTCGTCCTGGAACTCGTCGATCATGATCGACTGGATGGAATCCTTCCACACGCGCCTGAGCGCGGGATCGTTTTTGAGCGCGTCAACCGCCATGCGCGCGACGTCGCCGAAGGTGAGAAGTCCCGCCTCTCGTTTCTTGCGGTTGAACTCCTCCTGAAATTCCGCGAGTAGCGCGAGGGTTTCCTTGATGGTTTCCTCGTTGAGCGTCCAGTTCGCCGCGGCGAGGAACGCGGGAAAGAGGCGATCCCTGAAATCGGCGAAAAGCTCGCCGAGCTCGGCCGCCGCGGGATCCTTCGTAGCTCGCGGCTTCGCGCATTTGGCGAGCGGCTCGAAAAGGCGCGCGAAGGCGGCGACCTCGCCTGAATTCTCGGGATCGGGCGCCGAGGCCTCTTCGGGGATCGCGGCGCGGACGGCGGCGACGGTCTTTCCGTCAGCCTCGGGGAGCTCGCGCATCGCGCGCGCGAGCGCGACGATTTCGCCCGATAGCGAGGCGATGCGCTCCGCGGTCATCCGCCGCTGGTCGGCGTAGAAGCGCGCGAAGTCCAAGGGCTCGGGAAGCGAGGAGTACTTGATCATCGTCTCGGCGAAAAGCTTTACGGGAAGGTCCGCCATGCGGAAGCGACGGGTGAGCTGCCGGATCGCGCGCGACTTGCGCTTCTCGAGGAAGAAGGGGAGCGCGAGCTCCTCGGCGATTCGCGCGATCTCGCCTGAGTCGGTGCCGAAGTCGGGGGCGACGCCGTAGGAGCGCGAGGCGTTTCGGGCGATTGCGCCGCAAAAGGAATCGATCGTCGATATGCGCGCGCGGTGAAAGTCCGCGACCGCGGCGCGCGCGCGGGGATCGTCGATCGAGGAAAGGGTCGCGTGGATGCGCGCGTACATCTCCGCAGCCGCCTTGCGGGTGAAGGTGAGCGCGAGGATCGCGTCGACCGGGATTCCCTCGCGCACGACGAGGTGGACGAAGCGCGCCGCGAGCACGCGCGTCTTTCCCGAGCCCGCCCCGGCGGCGATTACCGCGTTCTTGCCGATCGTCGCGGCGTCGCGCTGGCTTTGCGCGAGGCCGCCCATCAAGTTTTCGTAGCTATCCATCAGGGCCTCACCGAATACACGTAGCGGCAGATTTTCCGGAAGTCGCACGACGCGCATTCCGTCCACGAAAGGCCCTCGGGCCGCGTGAAGTCCTCCCGGGCGATACCGTCGGCGTAGCGCGCTGCCATTCCGGAGAACGCCTTCATCGAGGGCTCGAATTCCTCGCGCGAGAAAAGGCGCGTCCGAGCGTTCCAGGGGATGGTATTGCGGTCGTGAATGACCGGCTGGTATTTCCCTTTCCTGATGTCGCCGAACCAGGCGAATGCAAGGGGCTTGCCACCGCAGGGCTTCGCCTTGTCGTGCTCGGCGAGGAAGGCGTAAAGCGGTATTTGGCAGTCCTTGAGCGCGCCGTCCGGCGAGACTTCATAGTCCCCCGTCGGCGTCACGTATCCGCTTTTATAATCGATGAGCACGGCCTCTCCCTCGTCGTTGACCGATATCCGGTCGACGCGGCCATAATACGAAAGGCCGTTTTCCGCGTAGGTAAGCTCGCCTTCAAGGACCTTGGGCGCGAAGCCGTCGAGAAGCTCTGCGTCTGATTCGAGGATCGTAGTGACGCCGTCGAAGACGCGGTCGGCGAGTGTGTCGATGAGCGGCGCGGCGAGCGGTCCGCGGAACTCGCTATACCCGCGGGCGGAGTCGCGCGCGGCGGCCTCGGCCCACGCGCGGTAGTCCTCGATCCGTTCCTTCTTGAACGCGCCGTCCTCGTCGCGGATTTTCGCGTATACCGTCTCGAGGACATTGTGGTAAAGGATGCCGATATTCCGCTCGTTCAGGAGCTCGGCGTCCGCGCTCTCCTCTTTGATTTTCAGAATCGTGCCGAGGAAGAGCTTCGCGCCGCAGAGCGACCACGCGTTGAGGTGGGTCGCCGTCACGAGAAGCCCCTCGGTCTTCATGAGCCGCGCCTTGATCCGCGCGGTGAGCGCGTCGACCCTGCCGCCGTACGCGCACGTCAGGTATGAAAAGCCGCGCGCGGCGCCGCGCGCGCGCCATGAGGCTGCTGCGCACTTTTGCGTCGGGTAGAGGCGTTCGGGTTCTTTATCCGATCCGCGAAGCCATGCGGCCTCGCGCGCGAAGGCGTCTCGCTCGATAGGAGCGGCGCCTGAGGTTACGCGGGTAAACGCGCTGTGCGGAATTCGGTATCCCGAGAAGGTCCGCTCCGCCGCGGAAAAACGCGCGCCGCGCGCCATGCTCTCGCGGTCAGATCCGCCGTCCTTCTGAGGCTCGTCCTCTCTGGGAAAAAGCGGACATCGACGGTAGAGCTCGAAGAACGCCCGCGACGCGTCGGTGTCCGCGACGCCGATCGCCCCGCGCTTATCCTGCCTGAGGTAGTCGAGCGGGCTATAGACGACGGTCGCGCCGTCCTGGCTCGCGTCGACGACGAAGTGCCATGGGAAGGGCGTGCCCGCCGCGACGCGATAGGGAAAAACGTTCACGCCCGTCGTCGCGCGCCGCCTGACGTATTTTTCCTCATCGAGGGTCGACACGAAAAGGCTGAAGGGTTTTTCGGGCATGAGTCGCGGATACCGAATCTCGAGCGAGGCGAGTGAGCCGAGTTCCTCCACGCAGCGCGCGAGTACGGCGTCGTCTTCCGCCGAAAGCACGCCCATATCGAGGAGGCCGTCGCGCTCTTCGTCGCGGAAGGCGAACCAACGGTTTCTGATTTCGCTGAAGGTCTTTGCGCCCACGAGCCCCGAGAGCGCGGTCGAGAGCTTGCGGTAATAGTCCCTGACCCGCCAGTCTGCGGGGTCGGCCCACGCGGGGTCGCGGAACGCGGCTTCCCATACGTCGACCGTCTTTCCGTCCTCGCGCCAGCCGGTCACGCAATGGTTCCTGATCCCGAACTCGATGAGCGCTTCGGCGAGCTCGCGGTTTCTCCAGGGGATAGACCGGTCGAGGAGAAGGGCCTTCACGTGTGCGAAGGCATAACCCGAGGAGACGCATTCCGCGGCGCGCGCGAAGAAGCGTCCTGCGGGACACGCGCCGAGCGGCGCTCCCGCGCGGTACTCGAACGGGATCGAGCGAAGCGTGAACTCGCGGAGAAGGTAGGGCGCGGCGCTTTCGAGGTTGGGCACGCTCACCGCGATGGACTCGGGGCGCGTGCCTGAGCCAAGGAGTCTCTCGATTTCGAGGGCGACCGCCTTGAACTCATCGCGCGTCGTCGCGTACGCCGAAAGCGCGAAGGGCTCGCTCATTTTCGCGTCCTGCGCGATCGCGTCATCGACTTCAATTTCATCCTCGAAGCCGAAATCGAGCTCGCCCGGCCGAGTGAATTGCGCGGGATTTACTGTGTTCGCGGGGTGTTTTGCTTGCGCGGGGTGTGCGATTTGCGCGGGGCCCTGCGGAGCCTGGAAGGCAGAGACTGTCCGGACGAAGGGCGCTCCCGCGAGGAGCTCCGCGTATTCGGCGAAATCCTCGATGGCCTCGGGGAAGAAAATGATAAAGCGGTCTCCCGCGTCCTTGAGCGGGGGAATCTGCCAAGATGGCTCGAAAAGGGATTCAGCGTCGAGAAAGCGCGCGTAGTCCGCCTTGAGGAGGGCGAGGTCCCGGTCCTCTCCGTCAGCGCCCTCCTCGCGGGACGTTCCCGCGGCGCGGCGCTTTCGCTCGAGCAGGGCGAGCGAGGGAAGGATCTTCGCGATCCAAGGCGCGAAGGCATCGCCCGATTCCGCGAAGGCCGCGGGGATGATGGAGTCGAACATCGGCACCCGCGATTCGCGGTTGCGCCGCGCGAGGTCGAGCGCGTAGAGTTTTCTGACAATGGCGGAGACCGGTTCCTTGCCCGCGACCGACGACTGGACGGCGCGCTCCTTGAATCGGTCCCACGCGATGAAGCGGCGGGCGGGAAGGGTGTCGCGGCCGGTTATCGCGAGCGATGCCTCGAGCCAAAGCCCTGAGGCGACGTCCGAGGGAAAGACGAAAACGACCGAGTCGTCGGCGCCCGAGGCCCGGATCTCCCGCTCGACGGGGTTGTCGGGCATGGGCCTACATCCCCGGGGTCTTCAGGCCGTCGAACTCCTGCTTCATCTTTATGAACTCGTTCCTGAGCTGGACGGTCTGGTTGGACTGCCGCGCGAGCCGCTGTGCGAGGAGTCGCGAGAGGAAGATGCCGTAGTGCGGGTGCTGCCTGATCAGGGTGATGAACTCCATCTTCGGGATCTTGACGAGCGAGCCCGTTCCGATGGAGATGATCGTCGCGGAGCGGCGATCGTTGAGGAGAAAGGACATCTCGCCGATGAAGATGTCGTTCGGGGTGAGGACGCTCACGAGTTTTCGCTTGACGTAGACCGCGTACTTCCCCGAGCGGATGTAATAGAGGTCGTTCGAGAGCTCGTTCTCCCGGCACACGACGTCCTTGTCCTCGAAGGAGAGGATCTGCTGCTCCTGCATGATGACCGGAATCGAGTTCGTCGCGTCCCGCTGGTTCGCGATCTCGAAGGTCGCCTCGTTGCCCTGATCGTTGTACGAGACCTTCGAGACGAAGGACTCGGCGAGCTTGATGCCCATGCCGTGGAGTCCCGCGGTGAGCTCGCCCGAAAGGCGGCTCTTCCAGTCGAAGCCCTCGCCGTCGTCTCGGACCGAGATCCGCGTGCGGAGATTCGATATCTCGTAGGAGATGTATACCTTTTTTTTCGCGGCCTCGCCTTCCTTGCTCTTCTCGGCGATGAGGTCGAGCATGTTCTTGCCGGCGGCGAGCCACGCGGTCTTTTCGTCGTAGCTGATCTTGCAGTTGCCGTGCTCGACCGCGTTCAGGAGCAGTTCCATGAGCGCGCCCTGCACGGCGGAGCGGCCCTCGTCGTTGATGCGGTTTGTGTTGTAGAGGTACGCCGTGATCAGGTTGCAGTAGAAGAGGATGTCGATCGGGTCGTTGTCGCTGATGAAGGATCCCGTCTCGTTCACGTTCATCTGCTGCTGCATGCCGCGGTTGAAGAGAAATTGCTGGTTGCGGCCGAGGATGCGCAGGATGCGCTCGGCATTTTTCTCGAAGTCCGGCCGCCTCAGGACGAGGAGGATGTTCGGGTCGCGCTGCCGCTCGAGCGCGCTTTTCTCGTTTTGGTTCGCGACGACCGCGATGATGCCGCCGAAGAGGAGCCAGGGATCGGAGTGGATGACCTCCATGAGGTCGCCCGCCGCGAGGTTCGGGTCGCCGAAATCGACGATCTTGATCTCGGGAAGCTCGTAGTTAAAGTAGGAGATCACCTCGTCCTGCCGATCAAGAATCACCGGAAGGAATTGCCCCGCCGATTTCTGACACGCGGCGCGGAAGGCCTGTATGGTCGATTCGGTCTTGCAGACGATCGGTATGCTTTTCATTGATTCCTCGTTGGTTTATTCTAGCACAAAACCGGTCAACGCACTATACTTTCATGGATTATATGGAAGACGTGAGATTCTTGCCGGGCAAACCGCTACCCCTTGGCGCCACGGTCACCGCGGACGGCGTTAACTTCAGCGTTTTTACCCGCAACGGCACCGCGGTTATACTCGAGCTGTTTCGCTCGCCCGACGACGCAGAGCCTTTCTGCAGCTATCCGCTCGACTCCCGCGTCAACCGCACGGGCGACGTGTGGCACGTGGCCGTCTCCGGGCTCGGCAGGGACGCGCTGTATCTCTATCGCGTCGACGGGCCCTTCCGCCCGAACGAGGGGCTCCGCTTCAACGTCCATAAATACCTCATCGATCCCTACGCGAAGGCGCTCACCGCGCATTCCGTTTTCCTCAACCACTCCGCGCAGCAGGCGCGGCCTCCCCACACCGACGCAGACCTCGCGTACAACACCACGCACACGGCGGCGGGTTTTCCGAAGTGCGTCGTCGTCGACGACGGCGACTTCGACTGGCAGGGAGACCGCCCCATAAACTACCCGCTTCGCTACAGCGTCCTCTATGAGGCGCACGTCCGCGGGCTTTCCGTGCATCCCTCGTCGCGGCGGCCGCACGCGGGAACCTATCGGGGCGTCATCGAGTCGATACCGTACCTCAAGGACCTCGGCATCACGAGCCTCGAGCTTTTGCCTATCAACGAGTTCGACGAGAACGAAAACCCGCGGAGCAATCCCCTCACGGGCGAGCGGCTCAAGAACTACTGGGGCTACAGCACGATCGCGTTCTTCGCGCCGAAGGCGAGCTACGCGTCGGATTCGTCGGGCTCGGGCGCCGTGCGCGAGTTTAAGGAAATGGTACGCGAGCTCCATAAGGCGAAGATCGAGGTGATACTCGACATCGTCTTCAACCACACCGCCGAGGGAAACGAGCGCGGCGTCACGATGAGCCTTCGCGGGTTCGATAACCCGATCTACTACATGCTCGAGGACAACAAGCGCTATTACCGGAACTACTCCGGGTGCGGCAACACGGTGAACTGCAACCACCCGGTCGTCAGGACCTTCATCCTCGACTGCCTCCGGTACTGGGTCACCGAGATGCACGTCGACGGCTTCCGCTTCGACCTCGGGTCCATTCTCGGGCGCGACCAAAAGGGGCGCATGCTCGAGAACCCGCCGATGCTCGAGCGCATCGCCGAGGACCCGATCCTCTCGCGGACGAAGATCATCGCCGAGGCCTGGGACGCCGGCGGCGCCTACCAGGTCGGCTGGTTCCCCGGCGGGCGCTGGGCCGAGTGGAACGATCGCTTCCGCGACGACGTGCGCTCCTTCTGGCGCGGCGATTCCCACGCCGTGCACCAATTCGCGACGCGCCTGACCGGCTCCTCGGATCTTTACCTCCGCGACGGGCGCAAGCCCTTTCACTCGATCAACTTCGTCACGAGCCACGACGGCTTCACCCTGAACGACCTCCTTTCCTACAACGGAAAGCACAACGACGATAACGGCGAGGCGAACCGCGACGGCAGCGACCACAACGTGAGCTATAACTACGGCTTCGAGGGACCGACCGATAACCCGGTCATCGAGGCGACGCGAAACCGGCAGGCGAAGAACGTGCTCCTGTCCCTCTTCCTCTCGCTCGGGACCCCGATGCTCCTGATGGGCGACGAGGTCAGGCGGACCCAGGGCGGCAACAACAACGCGTATTGCCAGGATAACGAGATTTCGTGGGTCGACTGGGCATCGCTCGAGCGGCATCGGGATCTCTTTCGGTTCGCGCGCGAGGTTATCCGGCTTCGTAAGGGGCATCCCGCGTTCCTGAGGCCGGAGTTCCTGACGGGAAAGACCGAGTCTTCCCACAGCGCGCCCGACATCACCTGGTTCGGCGAGGACGGAAAGCCCGCCGACTGGGCGAAGCTCGACCGCTTCATCGCCTATCGCCTGGTCGGGAGCAAGGCGACGACCCTCGCGGATCGCGACGACAACGACTTCTTCCTCATGTTCAATTCCTCTGCGAAGGATATCACCGTGACGATTTGCCCCCCGCTTCCCGGAAAGAAATGGTTCCGCGTCATCGATACCTCCCGCGAATCCCCCGACGATTTCCGCGAGAGCGGAACCGAGGAGCTCCTCTTCAACCAGGCAAAATACGTCATCCTCGCCCGGAGCAGTGTTGTGCTTCTTGCGAGAATAGTGTAAGCTTTTAGCAAGTAAACCGGTTTACCTTAAGGAGAACGCAACCATGGACTTCGATAAAGAGAAATTCAAGACGTCGATCCGGTCCCGGCTCAAAAGAAATTACGGCAAGAACCTCGACGAGGCCTCAAGCCATGACATCTATACCGCCGTCTCGTCCGCCGTCATGGACCATATCCAGACGAACTGGATGGCCACGCGGAAGGTGTACGAGGACGAGCAGTCCCGTCAGATGTACTACCTCTCCGCCGAGTTTCTCATGGGACGCGCGTTCGGGAACAACCTCATCAACTTTGGCCTCATGGAATCCGTCCGCGAGGTGCTCGCGGAGCTCAACTTCGACTATAACCTGATCGAGGAGGAGGAGCCCGACGCGGGGCTCGGCAACGGCGGCCTCGGACGGCTCGCCGCCTGCTTCCTCGACTCCCTCGCGACCCTTGACTATCCGGGGCACGGTTACGGCATCCGCTACCAGTACGGTATGTTCGAGCAGCACATCGAGAACGGCTACCAGGTCGAGTATCCCGACAACTGGCTCAAGCACCGCGACCCGTGGGAGGTTAAGCGCTCGGACCTCGCCGTGAAGGTGCTCTTCGGCGGCTCTCCGGTCGCCGAGCGCCATCCCGACGGTCACGTCAGCTTCCGCATCGAGGGCGCCGAGGAGATCCTCGCGACCCCGTACGACATCCCGATCGTCGGCTACGACACGAGGACCGTGAACCGCCTGCGCCTGTGGGAGGCGAGCTCCGAGAACGGGTTCGACCTGCAGCTCTTCAACGAGATGCACTACTTCCGCGCGATCGAGCGGCAGAACAACGCCGAGAACATCTCGCGCGTCCTTTATCCGAACGACTCCGGTCCCTCGGGGAAGGCGCTCCGCCTCAAGCAGCAGTACTTCTTCACCTCAGCGAGCCTCCAGGACCTCCTGGCGAAATTCAAGCGCGACCACGGTACCGACTTCAAGCGCTTCCCCGACTACAACGTGATCCAGCTCAACGACACCCACCCGGTCGTCGCGATCCCGGAGCTCATGCGCCTCCTCATGGACGAGAACGGCCTTGGGTGGGACGACGCCTGGGGCATCGTCACCCGCACCTTCGCGTACACCAACCACACGATCCTCGCCGAGGCCCTCGAGAAGTGGCCGATCGACATCTTCCAGGGGCTTCTCCCCCGCGTGTACCAGATCGTCGAGGAGATCAACCGCCGCTTCCTCTCCGCGCTGCGCGAGCGGTATCCCGGCGACTGGAAGCGGCAAAACCGCATGGCGATCGTCGGAGAGGGGATGATCCACATGGCCTGGCTCGCGATCGTCGGGTGCTTCTCGGTCAACGGCGTCGCGGCCCTCCATACCGAGCTCCTCAAGACGGTCGAGCTCGCCGACTGGTACGACCTCTATCCGGCGAAGTTCAACAACAAGACGAACGGCGTCACCCAGCGGCGCTGGCTCCTCTCCGCGAATCCGCGCCTCGCGGCGTTCATCACGAAGAAGATCGGCCACGGCTGGGAGAAGGACCTCTCGCGCCTCAAGGGCCTCGAGGCCTTCGCGGACGACGCGGCGACCCTCGACGAGTTCATGGCGATCAAGCGCGAGAACAAGGTCGCGCTCGCGAAATACCTCAAGGACACGCAGAACATCTTCATCGACCCGGACTCGGTCTTCGACGTCCAGATCAAGCGGCTCCACGAGTACAAGCGGCAGCTCCTCAACATCCTCCACGTGATGAGCCTCTACAACCGGATTCTCGCGGACCCGTCGTTCAAGCCGGTTCCCCAGACCTTCATCTTCGGGGCGAAGGCCGCGTCGGGCTACCGGCGCGCGAAGAGCATCATCAAGCTCATCAACGCGGTCGCCGACCGCGTGAACAACGACCACCGCGTCCGCGGGCTCGTGCGCGTTGTGTTCGTCGAGAACTACCGCGTCTCCCTCGCCGAGCGGCTCTTCCCCGCCTCCGACGTCTCCGAGCAGATATCGACGGCCGGCAAGGAAGCCTCGGGCACCGGCAACATGAAGTTCATGCTGAACGGCGCGGTCACGATCGGCACCCTCGACGGCGCGAACATCGAGATTGTCGAGGAAGTCGGCGACGAGAACGCGTTCATCTTCGGCCTCACGGCCGCGGAGATTCAGGCGATCGAGGCCGAGCACAGCTACAACCCGCAGGACTTCCTCACGCGGAACCCCGCGCTCGCCGAGGTCCTTTCCCAGCTCACCGACGGGACTTGGGGCCAAGGCGCCGACAATCTCTTCCGCGAGCTTTCGGATTCCCTCGTGTACGGCGTCGAGGGCCAGCGCCCGGACGTCTACTACGTGCTCGCGGATTTTGACGCGTACGCGCGCGCGCACGAGGAGCTCAGCCTCGCCTATGCCGATAAGCGCCGGTGGGCCAAGATGGCCTTCCTCAACGTCGCGCGCTCGGGCAAGTTCAGCTCGGACCGAACCATCGAGGAGTACGTGCGGGATATCTGGAAATTGCGGAAAACCGTGGTGCGTTAGGCGAAATGTAGTACAATGGAAAGCAAGGAGCCCTTCATGAAGAAACCCCCGTTCGCCGTACTTTCCTTCGCGCTTACCCTGCTGCTCGTTTCGCAAGCGGCGCTTTTCGCCCAATCCGCGCCGAAGAAGGTCCTTTCCTCCAAGGATGTCGACGCGTTTGCCGCCAATTTCGAAAAGCTGAACGGGGACCTCGACGCCCTCGGCGATAAGTACGAGAGCGTTTTCGCGACCGACGAGAACGCCACGCCCGCGGAGATACTCGCGAAGCTCCGCGCGACGAAGGTTCCCCCCGAGATTCAGGATATTCTCAAGAAAAACGGCCTTGGCGAGAACGGGTTCGAGAAGCTCATGGTCATCACGATCGGCTTTTCCGCCCTCGAGATGGAATCCTACCTGAACGATCAGCAGGCTCAGTATGGCTCTTCCTCCGAGTTTCAGCCGTACATCGATAAGGGCATGACCCAGGTCAAGGAGCTGAAGGCCGCGATCCACGCGGACGACCTCGCGCTTCTTACCGCCAAGCGCGATGTCCTGTACCCGCTATTGATGGCGGACGCCGGCGCCGATGAGCAGTTTTCCGCCGATTCAGCGAACTCCGGCAGCGCGCCGGGCGAGAAGGTCGCGCCCGGCGATGCGGATTACGTCGGCGACGAGGCGTCGGCGGATTCTGGGGACTGACAGACACCGAGAGCGCAGTCTTTCGCGCGTTTTCAAACGCGCCAAAAATGAGGGTTTTCCAGGCAACAATGGCCGGAAAGCCCTTTTTTTTCGTCTCGATGAAAGAAATGAAGGGAAAATGCAAATCTCTAATATACAAATCGGAAAAACGCGGATAAAATTGGGACGTTAGGGCTATAAGTATCAAAGATGATACAAAAAAGGTTACAAAGGCGTAATCTGGTTTGCTCAATGAGGAGTAATGTTATGGCTAACACGTACATTCAGGACGTTCTTGCCCAGGTAAAGGCACGGAACGCGAACGAACCGGAATTTCTGCAGGCGGTTGCGGAAGTTCTCGACACCCTCGAACCGGCCGTCAAGCAGATGCCGGAACTTCAGAAAAACGCGATTCTGGAACGCATGGTAGAACCCGAGCGGGTCATCATGTTCCGCGTGCCCTGGGTTAACGACTCGGGCAAGATTTGCGTAAACCGCGGATACCGCGTCCAGTTCTCGAGCGCGATCGGCCCCTATAAGGGCGGGCTTCGCCTCCATCCCTCCGTCAACCTCTCGATCCTCAAGTTCCTCGGATTCGAGCAGGTTCTCAAGAACAGCCTCACGACTCTTCCCATGGGCGGCGGCAAGGGCGGTTCGGACTTCGATCCCAAGGGTAAATCAGACGCCGAGGTCATGCGCTTCTGCCAGAGCTTCATGACCGAGCTCTATCGCCATATCGGCGCCGACACCGACGTACCCGCCGGCGACATCGGCGTCGGCGGACGCGAGATCGGCTATTTGTTCGGCCAATATAAGCGGCTTTCGAACGAGTTCACCGGCATCCTTACCGGAAAGGGACTCAGCTACGGCGGATCGCTCATCCGTCCCGAGGCGACCGGCTACGGCTGCGTCTACTTCGCCGAGAACATGCTCGCCGTCAAGGGTGACGGCTTCAAGGGCAAGACCTGCGTCGTCTCCGGTTCCGGAAACGTCGCGCAGTACACCGTCGAGAAGATCAACCAGCTCGGCGGCAAGGTCGTCACGCTCTCCGACTCCGACGGCTATGTCTATGACGCCGACGGGATCGACGCGGAGAAGCTCGCCTTCGTCATGGAACTCAAGAACGTCAAGCGCGGCCGCATCAGTGAGTACGCGAAGAAGTTCCCGAAGGCGACCTATACCGCCGGCAAGCGCCCCTGGGAGGTCAAGTGCGACTGCGCGTTCCCGAGCGCGACCCAGAACGAGATCTCCGGCAAGGACGCGGAAGCCCTCGTTAAGAACGGCTGCAAGCTCGTCGCCGAGGGCGCGAACATGCCCTCGACCCCCGAGGCCATCGAGGTATTCCAGAAGGCGAAGCTCCTCTACGCCCCCGGGAAGGCCTCGAACGCCGGCGGCGTCGCCACGAGCGGCCTCGAGATGAGCCAGAACTCCATGCGCCTTTCCTGGACCCGCGACGAGGTTGACGCGCGGCTTAAGGGCATCATGAAGAACATCCACGACAACGCCTACGGCGCGGCCAAGCGCTTCGGCGACGAGGGCAACTACGTCATGGGCGCGAACATCGCCGGCTTCCTCAAGGTCGCCGACGCCATGATCGCCCACGGGGTGGTGTAATACTCGCGTTTCGAAGCCTTAGGCGCGGGGGCTTCCCCGCGCGAGGCTGTAAGGGGCGGCGGACCTTTGGTTCGCCGCCCTTTTTTGCATTCGGGCTTTTCCTGAATTACACTTGAGCTGACTGCCGCCATTGGCGAGAAACGCGAGGTGTCATGAAGCCCGATCTCAACACGATCCTGTTGCTGCTCGTCATCTTCAACGTTCTCCAGGTGATCGCCTTTGTGCTCAATTACCTGACCGACCGCGCGCGGCGCGGCTCGCGGGAGTGGATACTCTGGAGCCTGTGCTTTACCGCCGGATTCCTCCTCATCTTTCTCAGGCGGTCGATCCCCCCGCCCTTTACCCGTCTTGCCGTCGCGCTCTCGAACGCGTTCCTTTTCGGCGGGTACCTTTTCCTCTACGTCGGCATTGAGCGCTTCCTTGAGATTCGGCCGCGCAAGGCCTTTATCGTCTCCGTTACGGCGTTTTTCGCCGTGGGTTCCGTCGTGGCGAACGCGGTGCTCGTCGACGGTAACTTGAGCGCGACGGTCCTGTACCTTTCGCTCGCGTGCGTTATCCTTTTCATGGCGGTTCCGCTGTGGCGCCGGAGCCTTTCGTGCATCCGGGTCTCGGCTCGCTTTTTCGCGACCTTGCTCTTCGTCCAGGCCGTCTATCTCGTCGCGCGCTCGGTCCTCGCGTATACCGCCGTCTCGAACCTCGCCTTTTTCGAGTCGTCCGCCCCTCAGATTGCCTTGTTTCTCGTCCCCCTGTGCATGGGGTATCTGTGGTCGGTCTCGATCGTCATCATGCTGAACCACGCGAAGGCGAACGAGTACCGGGAGGCGCGGGCGAACCAGGAGCTCATTTTCAACACCCATCCCGACGCGGTATGGATTACCAATCTCACCGACGAGCGGATCGAGGACGTCAACGACGGCTTTACCCGCATAACGGGATTCGGGCGGAAGGACGCGATCGGCAAGACCACGGCCGAGCTCGGGTTTTGGAAGGATTGCGGGGATCGCGCGCAGGCAATCCGCACGGTGCGCGAGCGGGGTTCCTTCGAGGACCTCGAGGCCTCGTTCCTGACGAAGGCGGGGGAGCCCAAGCGCGGCATCGTCTCGTCACGAATCATCGCGCTCCGGGGCCAGGCGATGCTCGTGAGCGCCATGCACGACATCACCGCGCGCATCGAGATGGAGGCGGCCCTCAAGGCGAGCGAGGAGAAGTTCCGCCTCCTCATCGAGAATAGCTATGACGTCATGTATACCCTTGATCCCGCGGGCGTGATTACCTTCGTCTCCCCGGTATGGAAGCGGCTTCTCGGCCACGAGGTCAGCGAGGTCGTCGGAAGGCCGTTCCGCGACTTTGTCCATCCCGATGATCTCGCCGCGTGCAAGGAATTTCTTACGACGATGGCCGAGACGCGCGAGCGCCAAGCCGGCGTCGAGTACCGCGTGCTCCATCGGAACGGCTACTGGCTCTGGCATACCTCGAGCGCGGTTCCCTTCTTCGCGGAGAGCGGGACGCTCCGGGGCTTTTACGGAATCGCCCGCGACATCACCGAGCGGCGGGAATTCCAAAAGGAGCTCGAGCTTCAGGCAACGACGGACGAGCTCACCGGGCTCACGAACCGGAGGCGGTTTCTCTCGCTCGCCCAGGCGGAGCTCAAGCGCGCGCAGCGCATGAACCGCGCCCTCTCGCTCGCCTTGATCGACATCGACCACTTTAAGGAAATAAACGATACCTGGGGCCACGGCGTCGGCGACCAAGCGCTCCGGACCTTCGCGAGCATCATCCAGGGGCACATCAGGGAGATGGATATCCTTTCCCGGTTCGGCGGGGACGAGTTCGTGATCCTCTTCCCCGAGACGGATTCAAGCCGCGCCTCCGTCGTCCTCGAGAGGCTTCAGGAAGCCCTCGCCCGGACGCCGTTCGAGGCGGTTAAGCCGCCTGCCTTCTTAAGCGTCAGCGCAGGGCTCACGAGCCTCGTCGAGTCCTCGCGCGATGGCATCGATACCCTCGACGCGATCCTCGGCCGCGCCGACAAGGCGCTCTACGCGGCGAAGGAAGCGGGTCGCAAGCGCTTCTCTGTGCTCTAGTAACTTAAGTGCTATACTTATGCGAAAGGAGAGAAGGCCATGTGCGTGACGGTTCAGTACCATCGGGAGTTCCACCTTCCCGGCGAGACGCTCGCGATTAAGCAGGAGCTCGTTTCGCCCGAGGAGTATATCGATTTTCTCAAGCGCACGGACTTAGGGAGCCAGTACCCGAAGGAAGACTTCACCCACCGGATCGCCGACCTCGTGCGAAACGTGCAGATCAGCCTCATCGCCCGCGACAAGGCCTCGCGCGTCGTCGGCGCCTGCTTCGGGCTCACCGACTTTTCGTACTGGCTCTTCATCACCGATCTCGGCGTCGACCGCGCATACGTGCGTTCCGGGCTCGGGCGGGAGCTCATGCGCGTCGCCCATGACCTTTCGGGCGGCGAGCGGAAGATCATCCTCCTCACCTACGCGAACGCGCTCGCGGTACCGTTTTACGAAAAGATCGGGATGAGCCACGCGGAGAGCGTGATGGTCAAGGACGCGGTCGACTGGACCTCATTCACCGTCGAGTGATTCCGCCGGGGGCTCACGCGCCGCGTGTTCATGCGCCGCGCCGCGTGCTAACCCCCCGCGATCTGTGCTTAAATCCCGCGCAGTCGATTCGCCTTCGAGTTGTAGACCGCGCCGCCCGACTTCCCGTAGGCGTCGAGAATCGCCGAAGCCTCGATCCTGAGGATATCCGTTTGCACCGCGATCCCCCGCCGCTCGAGCTCTGCCCGCCAATCGGGCGGGATCGGGCCCTCGTCGAACCCCGCGTATCGCTCGACGTCCTCGCGCCGGGCGCCGATCAGGAGCGCGCGCACCCCCGACCACACGACCGCGCCGAGGCACATCGCGCACGGCGCAGCGCTCGAGACGAGCTCGAGGTTCGCGGGCCCGAGATCCCAGCTCCCCGCACCGCGCTCGGCGAGGGTGAGCGCCATGATCTCGGCGTGAGCGATCGAGGCGCTCTCGCCCACCACGCGGTTTACCCCGCAGGAGACGAGCTCTCGCGTCGCGACCGAGAAGACCGCCGCGCCGAAGGGACCGCCCGTGCCGCGCCTGGCGTTCTCCGCCGAAAGCGCGATCGCGAACGCCATCCGTCCCTCGGGCGTTTTGAAATCCCGAGGTCGCGCGGCGAGAAAGCCCTTAAGCCAGGGCGGCATGGCGATCGTAAAACGTTCCATCATCTCACGCTTAAGTGTAGTCCCCCCGGCGCATCAATGCCATGGAACACGAAGCGGCTTTCGCGCTATACTATGCGGTACCGTGTACTTGATTGAGGAGCGTGCAATGCTGGAAGAAATACGGAAGGATCTTGGCGCCGCGCTTGAGGAACTCTACGCCGCGTCGCGGGTTGAGAAAGAGGGGATTCTCGTCATTGGGTGCAGCACGAGCGAAGTGCTCGGAAAAAAGATAGGGACCGCGGGAAGCGAGGACGCCGCGCGCGCGATCTGGGAAACGGCCTGGAGCTTTTGCGCCAAGCATGGGCTCTTCGTCGCGGCGCAATGCTGCGAGCACCTGAACCGCTCGCTCGTCGTCGAGAAGGCGCTCATGAGTTCGCGTGGCCTCAAGCGAGTCAACGCGATCCCCCGGCGCGAGGCGGGCGGCGCGTTCGCGACCGCGGCCTACGCGGGCATGGAAGAGCCGGTCCTCGTCGAAAGCGTCGTCGCGGACATCGGGCTCGATATCGGCGGAACCTTAATCGGCATGCATATCAGGCCGGTCGTCGTCCCCGTCAGGGTGAGCGTCTCGCGCATCGGCGAGGCCTCGCTCATCCTCGCCCGGAGCCGCTGCCCGTACGTCGGCGGAGAGCGCGCGCGCTACGATTCTACCCTCGCATGAGGGCGCGCTCGCTTGACGGCGCGCGGCGCCCGGGGTATGATTAACTCATGGATATCGCGGAACTCTCGACGGTCATGTCCCAAAATCGCGTTCAGGAAGCCGCTTCGACCGAAGTGCTCAAGCTCGCCATGGACGGCGCCCAGGCGCAAGGCGCGGGCATCGTTTCCATGATGGACTCAGCGCGCGCGATAACCGATCCCACCCTCGGGAATCGCGTCGATCTTCTCGCCTGACCTCGAACGAACGATTTTTTTGCGCGGAAAATAATCCCGGCTTCGTGGCCGGGTTTTTTATTTTAAACGTGATGGAGAAAAGAAAGGGGATGAGGCAGGAGGCTTCAGGATCGGCGCGGGCGGGTCGTTCGGAGCCGCCTCAAACGGAAGTCATCGAAGGGGCGGAGGCTCCTTTCGCTCGGTTGACATTCGGCGCCGAAACGGACAATCTTGACGGAGCTTTTCGATCGGGAGGGACCCATGCGTTCGCACGAAATCGACTATGAGCTCATCGGCGATGACCTGCAGATCATCGAGATCGAGCTCGATCAGGGAGAGACCGTCATCGCCGAGGCGGGCGCCATGAACTATATGGAGGACGGCATCGACTTCGAGGCACGGCTCGGGGACGGCTCCGTCGCCGACCAGGGTATGCTCGGCAAGCTCCTCGACATGGGGAAGCGCGCGATCACCGGCGAGTCCCTGTTCCTCACCCATTTCACAAACCGCGTCGCCGGCAAGAGGCGCGTCGCGTTCGCCGCCCCCTATCCGGGAAAGATCGTCCCGCTCGATCTTGCGAAGCTCGGCGGCCGCTTTACCTGCCAGAAGGACGCGTTCCTCTGCGCGGCGTTCGGGACTCGGTTCGACATCGCCTTCACGAAGCGGCTTGGCACCGGTTTCTTCGGCGGCGAGGGCTTCATCCTCGAGTCGCTCTCGGGCGACGGAAAGGCCTTCGTGCACGCGGGAGGAACCGTCGTCGAGAAGCATCTTTCGGGCGAGACCATCCGCGTCGACACCGGCTGCATCGTCGGCTTCACCGACGGGATCGACTACTCGATCGCGCGCGCGGGAAACCTCAAGTCGATGTTCTTCGGCGGCGAGGGGCTGTTCCTCGCGACGCTTTCGGGCACGGGTACCGTGTACCTCCAGAGCCTTCCGTTCTCGCGACTCGCGGACCGCGTCCTCGAACACGCGCCGCGGGCACTCGGCAGCTCGCAGGACGAGGGTTCCGTACTCGGCGGCCTCGGGCGGCTCTTCGAGCGCTGACGCTGTTCCTTGGGCGCCGGCGTTATGGCTACGACGCCGGTACGGCGCTGACGAACGGTGATGCGCCGCTGATTATTCGCACTTTTAGGTGAGGGGGATTTGATTATGAAGAAAAAGTCATTCGTCGCGGCCTTCGTCGCGGCGCTTTGCATACTCTCGGCTCGCGGGGCCTATGCCGCCGACAGCGTCTTTTACGGCTCGAGGGAGGCGCGGGTAACGCGCTCGGGCGAGCTCGCCTCGAAGGCGGACGTGTACACGATCGAGGTCGGGGGAAAGCCCATCGTCATCGACGCGATGGGAAACCTCAAGGGTACCGCCGGGCTTAAGATCGAGGCGAAGGACCTCGAGATCTTTTTCATCACCGACGTTCAGTACGTGAGCCTTCCCGACCGAACGATCCTCTCCGTGGACTTCGGAAACGGCGACTACGCGACGGGCGCGTTTTACGTACTCGGCAACGCGCTCGACAAGAACCCCACGTTCCTCGCGTACTCACCCCGGATCAAGGCCGGGCAGTTCGCGTCGAACGGCAAGTACGCCTTCGAGGCGACGCACGACACCTATCGGCTCATCGACGTCGACGCCCGGAAGATCGTGTACGAGCGGCGCGTCGTCACCGACGGCGACATCCGCTACGACAATCGGCTCTCGTACGAGGGACCGGGCGCGATCAGGGTCCGCTTCTACCATTACGTCGGCGCGGAACGCGAAAGCGGCACCGCGCTCATCGACGCGATGACCGGGAAAGACCGTTAGCGCCGGTGACGCGCGGTATTTCGTGAGATCGGAAAAACCCGCCCTCCGCGTCGCGTCGTTCAACGCGGAGAACTTCTATCTCCTCCTCGACGCGGAGTACACCCGGCTCGAGCTCGAGGCGATCGACGAGACCGGCTATCTCGCGATGAACTCGTCGATATTCAACCCGAACAAGAGCCGCGCGAAGATCGCCGAGATCGCGCGCGTCATCCTCGAACATGATTTCGACCTTGTCGGTCTTTGCGAGGTCGGCGGGATGGAAACCCTCGTCGCCTTTAACCGCATCTACCTCGACGGGCGCTACGACTGCCATCTCCACGAGGAGAACTCGCGGCGCGGCATCTTCGTCGGGGCGCTCCTTAAGAAAGGGCGCTTTCCCGGCGCGCGCGCCCGGAACGTCTCGGGGAATTTCTCTCGCAACCTCCTGAGGCTCGACCTCGGCCGCTCGGGCGGCGGGCTCGAGGTGTTCGTCGTGCACCTCAAGAGCCAATACGGCGACGACCGCGGGATCGGTCAGCGGCTTCGCGAGGTCTCGCGGCTCGCTTCCGTCGTGCGGCATCGGCGATGCGTGGTCATGGGGGACTTTAACGGAATCCTCATCCCGGGGCAGAGCCAATTTGAGTACGACGAGTTTCTCTCTCTTCCCCTGCGCGACGTCCTTGAGGCCGTCGGCGTTCCCCCGGAAAGCAGGCGCACCCACTATCATTTCTCGCCCGAGCCCTCCTTCGCGCAGCTCGATTACATCTTCTGCACGGAGGACATCGAGGTTCTCGAGGCCGGCGTGATCGAGGAGGAGATCCCGGTGAACCGCGAGATGCGCGACCTGCTTCCCTCCGACCATCTCTTCATTCAGGCGACGATCAGGCCCTCGTGATCCGCCTCGAGATATTCAAAGACCGCGCCTCCGGGCTATACTGATTCAACGGAAAGGAATGACGAAGCATGAAAGCAGTGATTTTTGATATGGACGGCGTGCTCGTGGACAGCGAGCCGCTTCATTACGAGTCTGACAGCGAGCTCTTGAGGCGTCTCGGCATCTCGGTGCCCGACGGGTATCTCGACCGCTTTATCGGCATGTCGAACCCCGCGATATGGGAAGAGATAGCGAACGAGTTCAAGATCCAAAAGGACGTGCGGGAAATCCTGAACGCCCAGCTTTCGCTCAAGCTCAAGCTCCTCAAGCGCGCCGAGGTCAAGCCCATCGACGGGATACCGGAACTCCTCAAAGAGATCAGACGCGCGGGGCTCCCGGTCGCCGTCGCCTCGTCGTCCTCGTCGATCTTCATCAAGGAAGTCCTCAAGCGCATTGGCGTCGACCGCCTCATCGACGGGTTCGTGTCGGGAGAAAGCGTTGCCCGCAGCAAGCCCGAGCCCGACGTCTTCCTCAAGGCGGCCGAGTTCCTCGGCGTCGAGCCGGCGGACTGCGTCGTCATCGAGGACTCTAAGAACGGGACGATCGCGGCGAAGCGCGCCGGCATGAAGTGCGTCGGTTTCAATAATCCCCATCCGGGCAACCAGGACCTTTCGGCCGCGGACTTGGTCATCGACGATTTTCGGAAACTCACCCTGAAGGCGTTAAGCGCGGTTTGAGAAATCCCTGCCTCGCGCGCGATTCCGTGATATCCTGATGCCTGGCGTGTTCTGAACGCACGGAGGCTGCCATGACGAAGCGTTTCCTCGGTATCGCGCTCTGCGCCTTTTTGGGCGCGTCCCTTTTCGCGCTTGACGTGCAGAAGGACATCATCGATCGGTCGCGGACGTACGTCGGCTGCGCCTACTCGACCGGCGGGACGCGGCCGCCCGAGTTCGACTGTTCGGGCTTCGTCGGCTACATCCTGCGCCCCTTCGTCCCGGGCCTTCCCCGCCTTTCGCGCGATATGGCCGACTCAGGCACGCCGATCGCGAAGGACGCGCTCGAGCCCGGCGACCTCGTCTTCTTCGCGACGACGCAGGTGCCCGGCGCGATCTCGCACGTCGCCCTCTATATCGGCGGGGGCTCGATCATCCACGCGATATCCGATGGCCCCGAACGCGGCGTCCACGTAACCCCGCTCGGCGCGCGCTATTGGCAAACCCATTTCGCGAGCGCCGTCCGCGTACTGCCGCCGTCGGCCTCTGCCTCAGGCGAAACGGCGTCCGCGGCGCCTGCAAAAACCGCGTCCGCTCAGTCCGCCGCACCCGCGCCAAAGAGCGCAGCAACTACCCCGAAGCCTGCCGCTACTACCGCTAAGTCTAGCGCGACCGCACCGAAATCCGGCGCGGCGGCACCGAAGCCCGCGACGGCCGATACGAGCCCGTCTCCCGCGAAACCTGCCGTGCCCGCGCCGAAGGGCGCGCCCGAGACCGCGGCCAGCGCTCCCTCTCCGTGGGACACCTGGAACGGGTACATTCGGGGTGACTATGAGCAATGGAAGGCGCAGGAGCAGCGAAAGCTCGAGGCGCAGGAAAAGGCCTACGACAAGAATAAGGAAAAAAGCGATTTTGACGAATGGAAGAAGGCGAACGGGGAGTGATGGCGTCGCGAAGCGTGAACCCGTAGGTCCCCGCCTCGCGCACGTCGCTTGCTAGCGGTTCGTTACTGACCGTGGGTGCACGAGTGATCGGAGCCATGGCCCGCGCATCCGATATGCGAATCGGCAAGCTCTCCGTTCGCGAATGCCTGGGCCGCCTTTCGCGCGTCGCCCGAGGCTCCGCGGATGACCGCGATTCCGTGCGAGCCAAGGACGCGTACCGCCCCGTCGCCCATGTTCCCGGCGACCATGTGCGTGACCCCCGCCGCGGCGAGGTCGACGGCGACACCCGATTTGCAACCGCATCCCTCGGGCGAGGGGATCGTTTTCTCTTCAGTCAGGTTCGCGCCGTTTACGGCGAACACGAGAAATTCCTTGCAATGCCCGAAGTGCTCATCGATGAGTCCGTCGCGCGACGGTACCGCTATTTTCATGTGTGTCTCTCCTTTTCGCGTAACCGAAATATCTCCCCCCTCGATGCGGAGGGCCTTGCCGTTCAGGATCGCGTCGGCGACCTTTCGCCGCGCAGACTCGACGATCCGGCCGAAGGTCGGCCGCGAAACGCCCATGCGCCGCGCTGCCGCTTCCTGATAGAGCCCCTCAAGGTCCGCGAGCCTGAGCGCCTCCGCCTCGTCTGGGGCGAGGACGCTTTCCTCGAGCTCGCGCGCCGGAACGCCTGAGGGTTTAAAAACCCGCGCGGGGATCTCCGCGCAAAGGTAGCGCTCGTTCAAGGGGCGCGGCATTACCACGTTTCCTTTTGTTGAGTTCTGAACATATGACCATAATACTGGAGAAGCGGCCGATCGTCAAGCCAATGCCCGACCACCAAATTCCTGGTATATGGTCTCGCGCCGAAAAATGCGATATAAAAAAATAACCCACAAACTCTCTCGAATAAGGCGGTCGTATGAAGAATTTGCGCATTCCTCGCGTCCTAGTCCCGACGATTTTTTTTGCCCTGGCGCTCGCCCTTGTCTCCTGCTCAGGCGGTCCCCGATCGAGCAAGGAAGCGCGAAAGGCGCTTGCCGAGAAGCGGTACGGCATCGTCGACTCGTTCACTTCAAAGGCCCTGGCGGTTTCCGCATTAAAAGAAAACGCGACGCGGCCCATCCAGATCACCCTCCCGCCTTCATACTACGCGAACCCGAAACTTCGCTATCCGGTCCTCTATTTCCTGCACGGACACAGCGAGGGTCCCGGCTCGCTCTTCAAGAACGGGAAGTACATCGCGAAGCTGATGGCCGATAAGGCGATACCGGAGATGATCATCGTCGAGCCGGACGGTTCGACGCGCTATGGCGGCGGGTTTTACGCGAACTCGCCCATGACGGGAAATTACGAAGACTACCTCACCGGGGAACTCATCGCGTTCATCGACGCCAACTACCGCACGATCCCCGAGGCCTCGGCGCGGGGCATCGCGGGGTTTTCGATGGGCGGGTTCGGCGCGCTCGCGCGGGCCATGGGTCATCCCGACCTCTACGGCGCGGTGTACGCGTTCGCGCCCGGGGTGCTCGCGCCCGAGGGTCTTCCGGTCGCCATGGAGGCATGGAACGACGACGCGCAATTCCTGAACGCGTATGCCTCCGTATTCTCCCCGACGCCGGGCGCGGCCGAGCCTGGGCGGATTCCCCGGTTTGACGGCACCGACGCGGATCGCGCGACGATCGCCGACTGGTACTCGGGCTTCGGCGACTGGGACAAAAAGATCGCCGCGTACCGCGCGAAGGGCGCGAAGCTCAAGGCGATCAAGATCGCGTATGGACGGAACGACGAGTATCGGTTTATCCGCGAGGGATGCGAGTACCTGCACGACGCGCTCGATCAGGCGGGTATCGCGCACGAGTTCTCGCAGGTCTCGGGCGGGCATCGGCTTGGGGTGTCGCTCGTCGTCGAGGATATCCTGCCGTTTATCGGCGCTCACCTCGCGACGCCCGGTCTTCCCCCTTCTCGGTAGTGCCCTTCCGCGCCCGCGCGGCGGGCAACTCTTTCGCGCCGGGCGACGCTCTTGCCCCTTGCGGGGGCATTGCCCCGTTTTCGACCGCGAAGGGCGCAGGCGTGGCGGACTCATGTCCCTGTTCCCAAACCTGCGACCAATTCCACAGCGAGGTCAGGACCGGCGCGAGCGCCTTTCCCTTTTCGGTAAGGGCGTACTCGTAGCGGGGCGGATGCTCCTGATAGAGGCTTTTCACGACGAGCTCGGCTTCCTCGAGGTACGAGAGCCTTTGCGCGAGGATGTTCGTCGTGATCCGCTCCGGCCCGGAAAGGAATTCCTGGTAGCGCTTTTTCCCCAAGAAGATGTCCCGAACGACGACGAGAGTCCAGCGGTCCCCGATGACGTCGAGGGCTGTTGCGATGGGGCAGGGTGATCGATGCGCGCTATCTTTCATACCGTAATAATACCCTAAAGGCTTGCAAAAAGAAAGTGACTGTGCTATACCTTGCGTATGGAGACTTGCAACTTGCAAGCGACAAGGAGAAAAGTATGGAAAAAGCATGGACGAAAACGGAAGCGGGAGCGCTCGCGGAACTGAAGCGAACCGAGCTTAAGGAAACCCTCGGGATGACGGGCGCGGAGATTTCGCTGAACCGTCTCGGGGCCGGGCAGGCGATCCCCTTTATCCACAGGCATCGGGAGAACGAGGAGGTGTACCTCGTGCTCTCCGGAACGGGAGAGTTTTGGCTTGACGGGGAAATTATCCCGGTACGCGAAGGCTCGTGCCTGAAGGTCTCTCCCTCGGTCGGCCGCTCGCTTCGGGCGTCGGCGGATAGCGCGCTCACGTACGCGTGCGTACAGGCCGCCGCGAACTCCCTGAAGGCCTACACGAGAACCGACGGCGTCCTCCTTGAAGAGAAAACGGGTTGGTGATCTTTACGGCGCCGATCGCCTTTCGCTAGAGAAGGGCGATCGCGTCGCGAAGGTCGTCGACTACCATGGCGCTATCGCGATACCCGTCGGCGATGGCTTGATGCCCGGCGGTGTAGAGCGCGCAGCGGGCGCCGATCGCCTGCGCGACCTCGAGGTCGTGCAGGGAATCGCCGATCATGACGACGTCCCGTCCCTCGGTCGGTTGCTTTTCCATCCACCCTGCGGCGAGGTCTGCCTTTGACGTGGCGTAGATATGCCCGATCCCAAGTATCTCCGAAAAATACGATTCAAGCGGATAGGCTCCGACCTGTCTGAGAAGATTATCTTGCTTTGACGCCGAAAGGAGTATCTGCCTGAACCCGCGCCTCCGCGCCTCTTCGAGGGCGGCAAGGGCGCTCGGCGCGAGCGCGCAGCCTTCGCTCGCCTTTTGGTAGAGGCCGATGAACTCCCGCGCGAGAACCTCGAACGGCGTCTTCTCGAAATCGAAACCGCACTTCCGGTAATAGTCCTGGACGGGAAAGCAAAACGTACGCCGGTACGCCGCGGCGTTCGCGAACTCGGGGAGCTCGTTTTTCCTGAGGATCGCGTTGATGCACTCGATGCAGACGGCGACGTCGTCGAGCAGCGTGCCGTTCCAGTCCCAAATGATCGTCTTCATCGCGGTCAGTATAGCCCGGATGCGATCGCGGGGACAACGGCGCGTCTCGCGCTCCGCATGCGGAGATGGTATACTTGATCGCAAAGGGCGGTTTCCCGATCGCGTTTGCCGCCCAAAGGACGTATCCCGTGCGGAAATATATGTATATCGCGCTCTGCTTTCTTATCGCCGCGCTCCCGGTTTTCGCGGAATCCTCGGAGCTCTTTCTCTACGTGCCCACCGACGACGAGATGGGCCGCTTCATGGGGATGCATCAGTTCCTACGCGAATGGGACGAGAACAAGCGGGACGTGGACGCGAAGGCGCTCGACGCGCTCTATTCCGCGAACGTCGGCAAGAACACGTTGAACGGCCTTCAGTTTGAGGCGTTCTTGCGGAATACCAAGAACGCCGCCGTTCGCAAGGAGGTCCTCGACTACCTGGACGCCCATGCGCTCGCCGACCCGTTCGCGGCCTGCCTGAAAAAGCTCTATGCCGCGAAGGAGTTGCCGCAGGAATCGGGCGGGACAGCCGCGCGCCGCTACTCTTATCAAGACGAGGAGTTCGACGAGGATATCGACCTTTTCGATTTTTACGAGACGGGGTTCTTCGACCAAAAGCTCGGCCTGCTCCTTTTCGATAACGGATGGGAGCAGGTATCGCTCAACGGCGGGACGCCCGCGAAGCCCGAAACCTCTGCGGCGCCTGATGTAGCCGCGGAGGGCGCTGCCGCCGCGGAGGGCAAGGCTCAGGATGCCGCCGCTGCGGAGAGCAAAGCCCCAGCCGCCGCGCCGTCCGTCGAAAGCTTTTATCTTATCTACGGCGGCGGGACGAGCACTATGACCGTGTACTGCAAGAAGTACGCGCGGCTGCCGGAGGCGAAGATCGCCGAAGTCCTCGCAGCGGAACCGTTTCCCGCAAAATACGAAGGCTGGAAGGCGTTCGGCCTTGACGCGAAGGGCATCCTCGCGGGCTCGGGCGCGAGTAAGTATATCGTCGCGTACGGCATCGGCCCCGACACGATGCCCGGCATCGACTCGGGCGCGTTCAACGCGTACCTCTATGACGACAAGACCGAGACGCTCTACGAGATGAGCGCGTCGATCAACTTTTCCCCGATGAACGTCAACTACCCCACGCGCGACAGGATCTACAACTACGTGCTCTTCAATACCCTGTTCTGCTTCTTGAATAAGTGACGGCCGTTCGCGGCCGCCAGAAAGGGAGGATGCCATGGAAAGCTACCTGATTAAGGATACCACCCGGGAACAGCGGGAGGAGATCGTCCGAAGGTCCCTGAGCTCCGGGGGCGACGGATGCGAAGGCTGCTCGGGTTGCGGCGGCCTCGATCCCTTTGATCTCTATCAACCCTACATCGACGGGAAGAAGGAGATCGCGGAGATCACGCGGGAGTTTAACGCGAAGTACGTCCACGGTCGGTGATCCCCGGCATTCCTTTTTTTCTATGACGCCCGCGCGAGCCGGGTGTTTCCCTTCACGAGCGAGGCGCAGAGGGCCGCGACCGCGGCGAGCGATGCCGCGAGGAAGGTGAGGTGCAGCCCGCTCGTCGCCGCGGCGCCCGCCGCAACCGGCGCGGAACTCGCCGCCGAGCGAAGGGCCGCCGCCGCGCGCGAGGTACCCGCGTTGAATATCGCGCCCGAAAGCGCGACGCCTAATACCATCCCGATATTGCGCATCGTCGCGAGCGTGCCCGAGGCCGATCCGCGATGCTCGGCCGGAACCGAGCCCATCACCGCGCTGTTGTTCGGAGACTGGAACATGCCGGAGCCCGCGCCCGCGAGCGCCATCGCGACGATGATGTACCAGTACGGGGTATTCCCGTCGAGCCGCGAAAGGAGCGCGAGCGCCACCGCCATGACGGCCATCCCCGCCGAGCTGATGAAGCGGCTGTCGTGGCGGTCGGAGAAGCTCCCGCTCGCGGGCGCGGCGAGGATCGTCGCGATCGGCATCGGCATATAGAGGAGTCCCGTCATCGCCGGCGAGAGGGCGAGGATCTTCTGAAAGTAATACGGCGCGAGAAAGGCCATCATGAACTGGGCCGTGAAGTTAAAGGTGGTCGCCATGAGGCTCGCGCTGTAGACGCGATTCCGAAAGAGCCCGAGGCGAAGCATCGGCGCGAGGGTTTGTCGTTCCCAGGCGACGAAGGCCGCGCCGAGGGCGAGGCCGCAACCGAGCATGAGGGCGAAGGTCGAGCGGGAGAAACCGGCCGACGCGGAGAGGTCGAGCGGGAGAAGGATCAAAAAGAGCGCGGCGAAGACGAGGACGGCGCCGAACGCGTCGAAGCGCTGGGCGACTCGCGGCTTGTCGGCGGGAATGCCGCGCGCGGCGAGGATGGTCCCCGCGATGCCGATCGGGATATTGATGTAGAAAACGCTTTGCCATCCGAATGAGCCGACGAGGAAGCCCCCCGCGACCGGCCCGACGCAGCACGCGGAGGCGACCGCCACCGCGATGATCCCGAACGCCTTCCCGCGCCGCGCTGCGGGCACGTTGTTCGCGATGATCGCCGAGCTCGAGGAGAACATCATCGCGGCGCCGAGCGCCTGAACGACCCTGCTCGCGATAAGGAGATAAATCCCCGACGAAAGCGCGCACAGGAGCGATCCGACGGTGAACGTCGCGAACCCGGCGATGTAGACCCTCCGGTGCCCGCGGATGTCAGCGAGCCGGCCAAAGGTCAGGAGCAGGCTGCTGATGACGAGGAGATACGCGGTGATGACCCATTCGACCGAGGCGAGCGAGACGGCGAAATGGCGCTGTATCGCCGTGACGGCTACGGTAACGGCGCTCGTGTCGAGCGCGGACATGAACGTTCCGACCGCGAGGGCGGGCAGGAGGAGCGGGTTCCCTTCTTTTTCCGATGCTTTCATGATGACTCCTTTCTTCAGGTTTTCAATAAACATGAGTAATTGCTCATAATGTAATTAGGAGCGAGGAGTGTGTCAAGATAATATGAGCAAAAACTCATAAAAACATTGACACCGCGCGACCGGGTGCCCTACAATCGAAACCATCATATGGAACGGAAAAAAACGATACGGGAGCCCAAGCAGAAGCGAAGCGTCGAAACGCGGGGCAAGATACGGAGCGCCGCTCTCGCGCTCTTCTGCCGCGACGGGTATTACGGGACGACGACGAACGCGATCGCGAAGGAGGCGGGGGTGCCCATCGGGAGCCTTTACTCCTATTACGCCGACAAGGACGCGCTCTTCCTTGAGATCCTTTCGGATTATAACGGGCTCTTCGTCAAGGCGAACGAGGATGTGCTCTCGCGCGAGGACCTCTATCGCGCGGACAAGCGCGGCTGGCTGCGCGCGCTGATCGAAAGCCTGATCGACGTTCACGAGCGCTCCCGCGAGCTGAACCGCGAGATCAAGATACTCTCCCTGTCCCGTCCCGACATCGCCGAGATTCGCGAGCGGAGCGACGCGGTGGTCAGGAAGCTGACGTTCGACTTTTTCACGCGCTATCGGGACGAGTTCGCGATCGACGACGTTGAGTCGGCGGCGACCGTCTCGTTTACCTTCATATCGGCCGTGGTCGATTATCTCGTGTTTGAACGGCCAGACGCGGACCGAAAGCGGATCATCGACGCGGCGGTCGAGGGCCTCTATCGCGCCTTGAAGGGGTAAGGGTTTGACCGCGCTTTAAAACGCGAGAAGGCCGCCTGAGCACTCGGCTCGGGCGGCCTTCTCGTTTTGTTCGATAACGCTTAGTAGCGATCGTTGCTGCGGGGCTTGTCGATGGACTCGTTGACCTTGAGCTGGCGACCGTCGAGGGTCACGCCATTGAGCGCGGCGATCGCGGCGCGAGCCTCGTCCTCGGTTCCCATCTCGACGAAGCCGAAGCCCTTCGAGCGGCCGGAGTCGCGGTCAGTGATGACCTTCGCCGAAACGACCTTTCCATGCTGCTGAAAGAGGTCGTTAAGACCGGCTTCGTTCGTGTCGTAACTAAGATTTCCTACGTAAATTTTCTTGCCCATTTTGGCATCCTTCACCCGATAGTTCCTATCGGATTATATTGTGTGCTTATCCCAATGATAAGCGATAGTCATTCGTAGCCCGTTTGTCCAATTATTAGCATTCAGGATGAACTGACGATCACTATAATCATAGCATTTCTTCGCCGACTTGTCATACTTTCTTATTGGGGAAATGCGCCTAATTCGCCGCTTTTTTCCGCTTTTCCCGCCCGAAACGCGAAAATCGCGCGTTTTTCCCGTTTCTGCCGTCCGTGATAAAAGTCCGGCTTGCCCGGTTTTTCGTATCCGCGCGCCATGCTATACTGCGCAGGCAATGGATCACCAACGTTGAGAGGGAACGAAATGACGACATCACCTAAGAGCTACCGTAAAAAGGCGATACTTCTCGCCGCGCTCTGCGCCCTGTTCTGCGCGCTTCCGCTCGGCGCGCTTCGCGCGGAAGCCCCTCGAGCCGAAACCCCTCGACCGCAAAAGCGGCCTCGCGTCGCGTTGGTCCTCCAGGGAGGCGGCGCGTTGGGCATCGCCCACATCGGCGTTCTCAAGACGATCGAGGAGGTCGGTATCCCCGTCGACATCGTCGTCGGCACCAGCATGGGCTCGATCATCGGCGGGCTTTACTCGATTGGCTATACCTCCGACGAGCTTGAGCGGATCACCCTTGGGGCCGATTGGCTCAATCTTTTTTTCGCGCGGACTCAGCCCGAGGACGAGCGTTTTTGGGATCGCCTCGATCGCTCGCGGTACTTCGCGTCCGTGGGGTTCAACCGTCAGGGACTCAAGTTCAATGGCGGGCTTTTATCGGATCGACGGATACTCACCTTCTTTGATCGGCTTACCCTCGGCGTTTCCATGCCCGCCTCATTCGACGCCTTCCCCCGCCAATATCGCGCCGTCGCGACCGACTGCGAAACGGGCGAACGGGTCGTGTTGAGCGAAGGGTCGCTGACCGACGCGATGCGCGCGAGCATGAGCATCCCCGGGGTTTTCACGCCCTATTATCTCGACGGGAAATACCTCATTGACGGCGGCGTCGTCGACAACCTGCCGGTAGACGTCGCGCGGGAATTGGGCGCAGACATCGTGATCGCGGTTCAGCTGTCGGGCGGAAAGCAGCCTTCAAATGACGCGATTAGCTCATCGCCGGTCGTGACGCTCAAGCGCACGATGGATATCCTGATGGCCCAGAACGTGGAGGCGCAAGTCCCCCACGCGGATTATGTCCTCAACGTCGATCTCTCCGGATATCAGACGACCGATTTCCTGCGCGGCGAGGAGATCTTGGCGCTCGGGAAGAACGCGGCATTGGCGCATCACGAGGATTTCGTCGCGCTCAAGCGGCGCATCGACGCGCTCGGCATCCCGGCGAAGGCGGTCGCGAGGCCCGCGGTCCCGCCGATTACCGCAGTCGACGTCGAGGGCGTCTCCGGGAAGGAACGGGCGAAGCTCGTCGCGCGGCTCGAGACGCTCGAGGGCGCGCCCTTCGACGAGGGAAAGGGGCAAGCGTTCCTTTCATGGATCGACCAGCTGGGCCTGTATCAATCGATCAGGTTCTACCAGACCGCTCGGGGAAACGACACCGTCCTTGTTTTGCGGGTGGAGAAGCGGACGGCGCAAAAGCAGTCCGTGCGGTTGGGGTATTCCTCGGCGTTGACCTATGGGGAAACGCTCGCGAGCAAGAACGTCCTTTCCCCGGGTCTCGTGCTCCGGGGACTGACCACTCCGGAGGCGAAGCTCTCGCTCGATTTCGGGATCAACGACCGGCCCGAGGTCGCGGTCGCTTTCTTGCAGCCCGTGGAGGGCCGCCTCTTCGCCGAACTCGCGTTTCGGGCGGATACGGACACGGACACGTACGTTTCAGGCGACTCGAAGAAGATTTCCTCGGAGGTCAAGGAACAATCGACCTCCTTCCGGGTCGGCGTCACCCCATTCGACCGTTCCGAGATCGCCGCCGGGCTTCGCTACGATCGATATCCCTCACGCGATGACGACCTGCCCGAGATCAGCGCCGGGCCCTCGGTCACCGACGCGCCGCTCGCCTTCGTCTCGCTCAAGGTTCTGCTCTTCGACTCGTTTATCTTCCCGCAAAAGGGCTTCTATCTTTCGGCCGCCTATCAGCAGGGCCTTTCGGCCTTCGGCGACTCGCGGGAGTTCCGCACGCTGACGACCTCGGGTTGTCTGGTCCCCCCCTTCGACATACCGCTTTCGACCGAACTCGAGTGGATGTACGGGACGGATTTCTCCTCGTACGGCGACGAGGCGCGCGCGGCGCCCCTGTACTACAAGGCGAGCCTCGCGAACCGGCGCATGTTCCCCGGCGTGCTCAACGTCACCGAAAGGATCGGAAGCCACGCCTGGGGCGTGAGCCTTCTCGAGAAGTATCAGCTGAACTGGTCGGTGCGCGCGCTCAAGATGCCGATCTTCGTCCTCCTCCACGGGGCCGTCGGCACCGTGTTGCAGGACGCTGACCAGATCCAGGCGATCGAATCGCGGAGCTTCTGGAATTCGGATTGCGGCCTCGGCATGCGCGTTACCGACGGGTTCGGGATCATGTTCCGGGTAGGGGCGACCGCTCGGTTCGACGAAAGGGCGCAGCCTTTTTGCGCCATCGACTTTGGTTCCTTCGGGATCAGGTAGCGCCCGCAGCCGGGTATAGCTCGCGCATGGCGGGCGGCTTGCGCCCATGATTTTCCTCCGGCTTCGCCGCCGGAGGATTATCCCGAATGGCTTTTTCTGATATACTCCGTGGCATGAAGCAAGATAATTCCGAACAAAACGCAAATAGCTTTGCGACCCTTTTTGAAAACAGCCTATCCCGCATGGAGAAACTGCAACCCGGCCAGGCGCTCGAGACCCAGATCGTGTCCATCTCGAACGACTGCATCTTCCTCCAATTGAGCGGCAAAAGCGAAGGCGTCCTCGACCGCGCCGAGCTGACGGACAAGGACGGAAAGTTGTCCGTCAAGGAAGGGGACACCGTCAAGGTCTTTTTCCTTCAGGCGAAGAACGGCGAGATGCGGTTCACCACGCGGATTAGCGGGGATAAGGCCGGCCAGGCCGTGCTGGAGAACGCGTATAAGAACAAGATCCCCGTCGAGGGCCTCGTCGAGAAGGAAATCAAGGGCGGCTACGAGATTAAGCTCGGCGAGTCCCGCGCCTTTTGCCCCTTTTCCCAGATGGGCCTCAAGCGGGCGGACGGCGCCGAATCCCCGATCGGGAAGCGGCTTACGTTTAAGATCCAGGAATACAAGGAAGGCGGGCGCAACATCCTCGTCTCGAACCGGGTGATGCTCGAAGAGGCGCGCGCGGAGCAGGTCGAGGAGCTGAAGAAAACCCTCAAGGAAGGCGCGGTAGTTAAGGGCACGATCGCGTCGATCCAGGGCTTCGGCGCCTTCGTCAACCTCGGCGGCGTTCAGGCCCTGCTTCCCATATCCGAAATAGGGCGGAACCGCGTCGAGGACATCCATGCGGTCCTGTCGGTCGGGCAGGAGATCGAGGCCGAGATCATCAAGATCGATTGGCAGAGCGAGCGCATCTCGCTGAGCATGAAGCGCCTCCTCTCGGACCCGTGGTCCACCGCGAAGGAAAACTACCCCAAGGATTCCAAGCATACCGGCACGGTCGTCCGGATAACCGACTTCGGCGCGTTCGTTTCGCTGGAGCCGGGCCTCGACGGACTCGTCCACATCTCCGAGCTTCGGGGCGAGGATAAGTACGGAAACGCGAAGGTCCCCCTCAAGATGGGGCAGACCGTCTCGGTCCTGATCCAGGACGTCGACGTCGCGAAGAGGAGAATCTCCCTCAAGCCCGCCTCGTCCCTTGACGAAGACGAGACTTCGAAGAAGTATCTCGAGGACGACGTCGCGGGAGATACCTACAATCCCTTCGCTGCCCTCTTAAATAAGAAGAAATAGGTTTTCGGCGCTTGCGCGCGACGCGCACGAGCGCTACGTTTGAAGGATTGCCCCGGACGACGGCCCTTGCCGTTTTCCGGGGCGTTTTTTTTACGCGTGGACGAGCCGGTTCCGTCCCTCGTTCTTTGCGCGGAAAAGAAGCGCGTCGGCTTCGCGGAAGAGCGTCTCCGGCGTGTCGATGATATCCGTCGCCTGCGCGAGCCCGAGGCTGATCGAGACGTGGATGGATCCGGCCTCAATGGAGAACTCCCGCGAATCGATCTCTTCCCTGAGCCGCTCCGCGACGACGGCCGCCGGCTCCTCCTCGGTATTCGGCATCACCAGCGCGAACTCCTCGCCGCCGATTCGGAAGAAAAAATCTATCTCGCGTATCTGCGTCGCGATTCGGGCCGTCAACTCCCGGAGCACGGCATCACCCGCCGGATGCCCGTAGGTATCGTTGATCGCCTTGAAATGATCGATGTCGAAGATGACGAGGGAAAGCGCCGTACGGTACCGCGCGAATTGCTGCATCTCCCGCGAAAGGACGCTTACGAAATGCCGACGGTTGTATATCCCGGTAAGCTCGTCGGTGAGCGAAAGCTCGAAGAGGCGCGACTCTACCTTTTTTCTGTCGGTGATGTCGGTGAAGGAAAGTATCACCGCGTTGTCGAGGGCGTTCCGCGAGACTTGCGCGAATACGGTTCCGCCCCAGCGCGTCTTGAGCTCGAAATCCTGTTTGCCCGACGCGCGGTCGGCGACGAAGGTCCTGAATGCCGCTTCGGTTTCCTCGGTGGGGCATAGCGCGCCGAGAAGTCCTTTGCCGTTCGTAGCGCTTTCGTCGCTTGCGAGGTTATAGCCAAAGAGCGCGGTATAGGCTTGGTTGACGTATTCAACTGACAGGGTTTCCGTCGTGATGGCAATCGGCGAGGGCGAGAGCTCGAGGAGCAGCCGATAGCGCCGCTCGCTTTTTTCCAGGGCGGCGGTGCGTTCCTGAACCAGGGTTTGCAGGTTTCGCTGATAGTCGCGAAGCTCGGTTTCCGCCCGATCCCGTTCCTGAAAGGTTTGCTCAAGCCCCGAGCGGATGACGGTGATGGTGTCGAAGACCGGGAGAAGCGGGTTACGGACGTCGGGCTCGATGCTCTCGCGCTTCTTTCCGGTTTCCCAATCGATCGACTCAAGGTACGCGAGAAGGTCCTCGGTATATTGGTTTGCCCGCGATCTCATGAATCGCAAGAACGCGCTGCGCTCGGGCGGAACGATACCGGTCTCGAGGAAACCGAAAGCGGCGGATTTCGCCGCATGGTAGGATTGGCAGACGAGGACGGAGGTTCGCAGGAACCCAAGCGCTCGGCCGAGCTTGATGCTCAGGGATTGGGTAAAGGTGCAATTGCAGAAGATCAGGAGCGCGAGCCGGCGATTTCCGATCACGAAATCCATAAAGAGCTTTCGGGCCTCGGCGGTCGAGTTCCGATAATCGCACCAATCTTGGATTATCACGTAGCTTTTATCCGGGGAGACGTTCGCGTCGAGTATCCTTTCGCCGAAGGCGAGCGACGCCCGCTCCGTGTCCTCCGTCGAGAAGCCGTGCCCGCGCACGACGAGCACGCGATCGCCGAGCAGCGCGTACGAGCACGAGAACTTCGGCGAGAAGACGACGCGTTCCCATTCCCGCGTGCGCGCGGCGCGTTCGGGTAAATAGGTTTTACTCAGGCGCGAAATTTTCATGGTCCGCGTGTCACCCTTTCCGCCCGTTGGCGGTCAGCGATCTCATTAAAACTGAGGATACCTTTTTTCGCGGTTAGCATCTATCGGTCGCGAACGTATTCCGATGCCTCGCCGCGCGAATTAACAAAGAAACATCCGTCGCGGACAAAAGATGCATCCCGCGCCCGTCGGAGACGAGCGCGCGCTTTTTTTGCGTTGGCATGGCGGCGATATGCGGGTATACTACGGTCAGTATGTTTTCCCATCGAGTGTCCGATCGGATTTGGGTAGCCTTGTGCGCGATCGCGGCGTTTTTGCTCTTCCTCGCGTTTTGGGGCCCGCCCTCGTGGACCGCCGCGTTTCCGCAAGGGATGGTGTTTCGCTTTCTCGACGCGCTCTGGTGCGACCTACTCGCGCTCGCGCTTGTCTGCGTTCCCTTATTTTTGCGCGTCGGAAAAAAGCGTGCGTCGCTCGCCTTGCTCATCGCGGGTTGCGCGTATCCCCTCGTTTTTTGCGCGCTCGTGGTTCTCGCGAGGCCGCTCGCCGCGCTCGACTCGCTTATCGGGGTATTCGCCCTGATCGATTTATGCGCGCTGTTCGCCGCCGCGGCCCTGAGACTCGTCGCAGCTCGGCGCGAGCGGGTGCGTTTCGCGGGACAGGATTCTCTCCGCATCGTCTGGTCGCTCGCGACGCCGATCGCGTGGCTCGCTTTTTTCGCCGCGGGCTCGAGGGCTTCGTCGCTGTGGCCGATCTTTCGCGCCGTGGGCGCGCTTTCGCTCCTCGTTCCCGCGATCGCGATCCTTACCGAGCGGGAGTCGGTTCCCGTCGGCCTTTCCGCCGACGCCCTCAAGCGGCGCTTTTCGATCAGCGCGCGGGAAACCGAGGTACTCGGGCTGCTGCGGGACGGGCTGACCAACCAGGAGATCGCCGATCGCCTTTTCGTCTCGATCACGACCGTGAAATCCCACCTTTCGCATCTCTACGAAAAGACGGGAACGCGAAATCGGGTAGAGCTCTTGCGAATCATCCGATCGGATGATGGCGATTCCGACCTTCGGGGGATGGATACCACGAGCGTTCCGGGCCCATCATGATCGCAGGAGTTACCCAATGAAAAAGATGCTCGTGTTACTTACGGCGCTCGCTATTGCGCCCCTCATGGTAATCGTCTCGTGCGTGTCCACCGCGGCCCATGCCGACGGAAGCCTTGATAGGATCAGCCTCAACACGGGGCCCGATAAGGACGGCAATGTTTTTTCCGTCCAGGTCATCGATCGCCTCGAGCGCGTCATGGTCTTGGACATGACCGACCGAGGCAAGCGCACGGAGCTTTCGCCCGGCGACTGGAGCTATGATCCCCTGACGACCAGGCTCACCGTCGCGCGCGCGAGCCCCTACGTGAACCCGGTGTATCACCTGGAAGGGCGCGGCGAGCGACCCGCGCGGTTTATCCTCCAGAACGTAAAGAAGGGCGAAGCGCCTATCGTGTTCGTGGGCAAGCGCGTCGCCATCGAGGGCGTCGACTACGATTGGGACTCGGCTAAGTCCCTCCTTGCCATGCGGAAAAATCTCGATCCCGAGAAGCCCGAGTTCTACGTTGACTACCTAACCGAGGACGGCAGCGCCTGCTTCGGCGATATGGGCGACGCGGAGAACGCGGACCGAATCGAGTACTATCTCGCCGAGAAACGGCGGGGGGATTTTAAGGCGACGGTCGAATCGGGCGCCGAGTTTCCCTTTTTGGAAAAGCGCGGAAGCGGCGATCCCGTCGTGGTTATGCGAAAGCCGACCGCGCAAGAGCGGGCTGACCTCGTCTCCCAATCGGTGCCGGTCGTCAAGTGCCGGAACAAGAGCGATGCCGAGATCAGCAAGGAAGTGGGCTTTGACTCCCGAATGCCGGGCAAGATCCGTTTCGCCGGCTCATCGGCTTTCGCCGACCCCGGCGTGAAGATGATCCTGGAAACGGCGGGCGATGGAACATCGGCGCTTTCGGTCATGTGCTATTACCAACTCTCGGACAAGGTCCAAGGCCAGGCCGACGACAGCATTCCGCTGACCCTTTCGCGCGAGGCGCGGACGGAGACGGGGCAGGAAGGCGATTTTTGGATCGTGTCCTCGCCGATGCCCAAGGCGCCCCAGGTGACGAGAAGCGTGTATTGGTCCATTCGTCAGGACGAGCGCGGGTACGGCGTGACCAAAACGGTCTCGTATCGGGGAATAAGCCGCGGCGTCGACTTCGAGGTCTCGTGCACGGACGATCCCGAAACCTGCGCGCGGGCCGAGGAAATCATCCTTGCCTTTTTGAAGCTCCGTTCATAGCGAGAATCGCCGTCTCGCGCGTCGATTTGACGCCGGAAAAGTACCACGTTACACTTAATAGCGCCTGCGTACGCGAAAGCGGGGCAGGCGCTATGAGGAGTGGCGAATGAAGATCAATACAAGGCTAGTGCTCATGGTCGCGGCCCTTATCGCCGTGACGCTCACGCTTATCTCCGTTCTGGTTTTTTTCACGTATAGGGAAAACCTTGACGCCAACCTGAAAGAGATCGCGGGATCGGAGTCGGCGCTCATTCGCGAGGAAGTCGAGGCTTGGCTGCAGCCGTACTTCATGGAGGTAACGGGCGCGGCGTATGCCTCCGCGCAAGCGGGCGACCTCCATGGCGACGCGCTGCCCCTCCTCAAGGAAATCCTGAAAAAGCACCCCGATATGTCGGATATCTACTGGTCCGGCGAAGTGCCGTATAAGGCCGGCGGTTTTTTCATCGACGCGGGCGGGTGGACCCCTCCTGCCGATTATGACCAGACGGCGCGCGATTGGTACGCGAACACGAAGAAGCAATCGGGAATCCTTCTGACCGATCCCTATCTCGACATGATCACGAATAAGCTAGTCGTCTCGGTCGCGAGCAACGTCGTATCGGCGACGAGCGGCAAGCCGCAAGGCGTGGTCGGCATCGACCTTTTCATCACGAAGGTCGGCGAGATGGTCGGTTCCCAAAAGCTTTCCGCTAAAGGGCGTTCGTTCCTCGTAAACGTCGAGGGCACGTATATCACGAACGACCGGGCTGAGGCGATTCTGAAGGAGAAGATCCAGGACGACGCGGTCTTAAAGCCCGTCGCCGACGCGATCCTGAAAAACGATTCCTCGTTCGGCTATACCCCGGACCGAAAGCATTACTATTCCTCGGTGAGGCTCAGGAGCGCCGCGTGGTATTACGTGACCTATGGCCCGCTCTCCGATATCTACGCGGCCCTTTGGTCATTCCTCCTCAGGCTCGTGGTCGCGGGCGCGCTGTCGCTCGCCGTCGCGCTCGCGTTCGTCTTCTTCGTCGCGCGAAACCTGTCGCGCCCGATCGTCGGGGCCGTCGGCGTCGCCACGGAAATTTCCTCGGGCGACCTCAGGAGCGAGGTCGACGCGCGGCTGCTCGCGCGCACGGACGAGATCGGGACGCTCGCGGGGGCGCTCAAGACGATGCGCGAAAACCTCAGCGGCGTGATCGAGGAGGTCATGACCGCGGCGAACCAAGTCACGGCGGGAAGCCAGCAGCTCTCGGACACGGCGCAGCAAATGTCGCAGGGCGCGACCGAGCAGGCCGCGTCGGTCGAGGAGATTTCCTCCTCGATGGAGGAAATGACCTCGAACATCCGGCAGAACGCGGAGAACGCGCTCCAGACCGAGAAGATCGCCCAGCTTTCCGCGAGCACGGCGGAGGAAGGCGGGCGCGCCGTCGAGGCGACGGTACAGGCGATGCGCGAAATCGCGGCGAAAATCGGCATTATCGAGGAGATCGCGCGCTCGACGAACATGCTCGCGCTCAACGCGTCGATCGAGGCCGCTCGCGCCGGCGAGTACGGTAAGGGCTTCGCCGTCGTCGCCTCGGAGGTCGGCAAGCTCGCCGAACGGAGCCAGAAGGAAGCGGGCTCGATCAGCAAGCTCTCTATCGAAAGCGTGACGATCGCGGAGAAGGCCGGCTCAACGATCACGGCGATGATTCCCGATATCAAGCGGACCGCCGAGCTCGTGCAGGAAATCAGCGCGTCGTCGAGCGAGCAAAACTCCGGCGCCGGCCAGATCAACGCCGCGATACTGCAGCTCGATAAGGTCGTGCAGCAAAACGCGTCGGCGTCCGAGGAATCGGCTTCGATGTCCGAGGAGCTCGCGAGCCAGGCGGAGCAGATGCAGGCGACCATGGGCTACTTCAAGACTCAAGCGAAGGGGCCGAAGGGCGAATAGGCCGCGTCATGCGCGGGACGCGCAAGGCGTGGAGCATAACGAGACTTTTTTTAGCGCATGGTGCTTCGCTTCTCGTGATATACTGATCGCGAAAAGGGGAAGCGAGCATCATGCGTTTCGCGAGATCTCTATTCATTGTCAGCATTGGTATTGCCGCCTTATCGGGATGCGCCGTAAAGCGGATCGCCGGAAACACGATCACGTCGCCGACGATCGGCGTTTTACGAGAGGTCCCGGCGGGCGAGTTCGTCAGGGATTCAGACCGAAGGGACGTGAGTCGGGTCGAGGACGCGTTCTATATCTCCGAACGGGAAATAACCTATCCGCAATTCCGCGCGGTAACCGGCATCTCCGTCCCGAATAATCTCATGGAAGGCCTGCCCGTCAAATACGTGAACTGGTACCACGCGCTGATCTTCTGCAACGAGCTTAGCGTTCGCGAGGGTCTTACCCCCGTGTACTCGATCAAGGGAAGCGCGGATCCGGCCGATTGGCTTAAGCTCGTCGACGGCATCTTGCCGATGGGGCACAACACCGATCAACGGATGAGCCCCGTCGTCGCGGACTGGAACGCGAACGGATACCGTCTCCCCACCGAGATGGAATGGACCTGGGCCGCCATGGGCGCGCGCGACGGGAAGAAAGGGCACGCGAGGGCCTTCGCGGGGAGCACGGGCAAGAACGCCGTGGGGGACTACGCCTGGTTTCAGGGCAATAGCCATACCACGAGCCACCCGGTGGGGACCAAGCTTCCGAACGAGCTCGGGCTCTTCGACATGAGCGGAAACGTGATGGAGTGGTGCTGGGACTGGTACGCTGACTACCCAAAGGGCCTTCTCTCGTCGCGAGAAGAAAGCGGACGCGGCGCGCAGTCGGGCGGCGGACACGTCGTGCGCGGCGGCTCATGGAAGGACGACCTTACCTCCCTCGATTTCCGCTGCGGCAGCTGCCCGTTCGACCAAGACCATTACGTCGGCTTCCGCGTCGCGCGCGCGATCAGTGCCGACCATATACGGTCCGCGCCGACCGCGCGCAAGTAACGCAGATTGTGCCGCGCGGCGGCGCGCGCGTGACGACGTCCGCGTGCTTAGGCGTTACCGCTTCGTCATCGAAAGAACGGTCTGTATCATCTTCTCGATGCCGACGGCCATGTCCGAGGTCGAGGGGCCGACCATCATGGCGGGCGTGGTGACGATCCGGTTCTTCTCGTCGACGACGATGTCTCCGACCGCGCACTGTTTATGAATCGCGCCCATCGCCTCGATCTGGCCGACGAAGTTAGAGGCACCGCCGATGGTGATCGTGATCTTCTGCTTTCCGAGCACCTTCGCGAGGTTCGCCGACGCGAGGCACATGGACCCGATTGGCTTCTTCGCCGCGTACGTCTCCTTGATCAGGCGCGCGACGTCGGCGTTGACGGTGCAGTCCTTGCCCTTCGAGAGGAAGTCCGAGAGGTTCTTTACCGAACCAAGCCCGCCGACGATCACGATGGCGTCGAGGTCTCCCGACTTCACGTTTGCGATGTCAACGATGTTGCCGCGCGAGATGCGCGCGGATTCCTCGAGGACGTCGCGCGTCCCCTCTCCCGGCTTGTTCGTCGCATGGTTGATCACGTCTGCCTGCGGCGCGGAAGGCGCCATGTAGACGACGTTTGCCTTGCCCCGCTCGAGATAGAGCATGGTGAGAACGGCCTCGGAAACCTCAGTGCCGTCCATCATCCCGCATCCGGAAAAGATCACCCCGACCTTCGGGCGTACCGGGTCTTGCGCGAACGCCATCGTCGCGGTCGCGACGGAAAGCACCAAACCTACTAACGTGAAAACGACTCTTTTCATACCGTTACCCCTTGTAAGAAATAATCCCCGATCGTAATCGGGTAAGGGCATGATATGGCGAGCGACGCGCATCGCGGGAGAGCGAAACCGCATTATTATCGAGGCAAATCGGCAATGCGCG
>DAOPYF010000003.1:46518-64327 GCA_035352735.1 Treponemataceae bacterium
GCGCGCCGCGCAACAGGTTAGTCTTCTAGCGCACGTAGCTCGGGACGATGAAGGCCTTGCGAAAATCCGAGGGCGTTCGGCCCGTGTAGCGCCTGAACGAACGGCTGAAATGGGACTCGTCGGCGAATCCCGTTCGATCCATGATCTCGGCGATGGGCAAACTCGTGTTTCGGAGAAGGACCGAGGCGGTCTGAACCCGAAGGCTGATCACGTACTGCGCGACGCTGAGCCCCGTCGCGCGGCGCACCCGCGTCTGGAGGCTCGTGCGGTTCGTGCCGAACGCGCGCGCGATCGCGTCGACCGAAAGGCTCTCGCCGAGCCGGGCGATGAGATAGCCGTAGAGACCCTCGACCTCAGCATCAGCGGCGGGCGTGCCCTCGGCGGCGAAAAGGCCCGTGGGGCTTTCCTTAAGCTTCGTGCACGCGATGAGAATCTCGAGGAGATAGCTCCGCGCCCGGCATGGCCACGACCAGTCGGGCTGCTTTTCAAGCTCATCGCCCATGCGTTCGGCGGACTCGCCGAGAAATCGATACACGCCGGGCTCCAGGAAGAGCGAGCGTTCCGCGGGCTCGCGCTCTGGGGAAAAACGATAGAGCATGAAACCGTCGTTGCACGTGCCCGGGTCGCGCGCGTCGCTGAAATCGAAATCGAGCGTGAGCGTCTCGAAGACGAACTGCGGGTGGAAAAGGATGAGCTTGTCGTTTCGGTCCGCCGCGGCAAGGTCGAGGGCGACGTCGGCCTCGTGCGGGACGAAAACCGCCGCGGGCGCGATGATCGTGGTTTCGCGGCCGCAAACGGAGAGAACCGCGTTACCCGAATGCAGCAGCGCGAGCTTCGAGCGCGCGGGATTCTTGAGCGCGTTTTTCCAGCATCCGATCTCGCGTCCGTCGAGAACCCCCGCGGGGATTTTCTTCCCGCGGTAAAACTCCCTCCCGACGGCCGATCCCTCCGCGGCGGGTTCGCCTCGTATGGCGTCTTGCGCGTTTTCCATGATCGCTAGTATAGCCGCGTCTTCTCGCGCATGCAAGAAATTAAAAAAAAGATTGAGGCTGAAAGCCAAACGCGGGGCGAACGTCCTCGCGCGGAGCCGCCGCGAACGAAGGGCTACCGAGGGGCGAACGCGACCGAGGAAATGCCCCTTTATCGCAGGCGCACCTTCATGATCCCGGAGACGGCCGCGACATAGATGGTATCGGAATCGAATCCCGACGCGCCGAGGCACAAACCATCGGGGTCGCGCAAAGAGCTCGTTATCGTGGTCGACTTCGCTTTACCGTCTATCCTGATGATGGAATAACTCGTGCACGCGTAGATCGTATCGTCCTTATCCAGGCAAATGGTGAACATGTCGATACCGTCGACGACGCATTTCGGCTTGAGCGGTTTCGCCGGCGATACGCTTTGGTTAAGCTTGAATTGAAGGATCCTTCGCCCTTCCCGCGCAAAGAGGCGTTTCCGTTCCGCGTCGAGGGCAAGGCTCGTTAAGACGAAATCTCCCGTAACCTTGCCCTTGTACAACACGCTCTTTTCCATCGATGGCGTAAATCTATAGATAGTGTCTGCCTTGTCATCCGCGACGTAGATATTGCCCTGCTTGTCGATCTTCACGTCGAAGCACCGGGCGAACCCATCGGCTATCGTGGTAACCGTTCCGTCAGGCGCTATCTTTATCAGCCTGTCGCCAAGGGTGAGGTACGCGTTATTCGTATCGTCGAAATCGATACCGGAGCTGATAAAGCTCTTGTCCGTGAGGTAATTGCCGGAAAAACTCCCCTCAAGCTTCGCGAACTCCTCGACCCTTCCGTCCGGCGTTATCCTTGAAAGCTCGCCGTTTCCCGAGGCCGGCGCGGTAACCATGTACATGATTCCGCCGTGAATCGCGACGCCGAACGGCCTGTGCCCGCCGGCCTTAACGAAATACTCGGGCGCGACATTCTTGCCTGAGCCATTCGGGATCGATGAATCGTTTCCGCTTTTCGCCTGATTCGAACATCCGCATACGGTAACGAAGAAAGCAACGCTCAAGAGGAAAAATACCGAATGTCCTGGCGGGTTCGCTCGAGCGCGTTTACTCATGGGTAATGGCATCGCGTTCTCTCCTTGATCCATGTGAGGGTTGCGTAATGATACCATAGAATACAACGATCCGCCCGTTATCTCGCGCGTTTCGTCAGTAGCACGCATAAGTGAAGAAGGGGTAGGCCGCTACCGCGTGCGGCCGAAGGGGAAGGCTTTCCCCTTCCTGGCGATCGTACTTCCGAATCGCATCATGGCCGTTCGCCAAACTCGCGCGGGTCGAATACGGCCGAGGTTGCCCAGGGCAAAAGGCCCCAGGGACCGAGCCTTACGGTCAATCGCGCGAGCTGGCCGTCGTCGGCGGCGCCGAGCGGATCGGCGCGAAAGCGCGCGGTCCATTGGCGGCGACCGGCGAGATAGTGCCGGCCGAAATCGTTCCATCCGGAAAAGCAATCCCGGGCGCGCTGTCCGTTCAGGAGCAGGACGCGCCAGGCGGAGTCCGGGTCGATCCATTTCATGAGCATGATGACGCGCGTGAAAAACGCGACGCGAACGCATGCGAACGCGATTGCCGATCGGGGGTCGTCCGCGTCGGGCATGGCGTAAAGGTCCGTCCGGAACCACGCGGCCTCGTAGCGCTCGGCGATATTCTTGACGGCATCTTCGTCCGAGGTATTGGGCGGGAGCTCAAGGTAATGGAGTAAGCCCGAGCGCAGGAGTTTCTTGCTCTCTTCGGCAAGTTCCGTGCTGTCTGGGCTGGAGAAGCCGGAAAGGCCTTGCGCCTCCACCATGGGGGCCGCGAGTGCAAGCGCCCAATGCTTTCGATACGGGAAGCTGCCGTCGTCGACGCGCTTACGCACGATCGACGCGATTTTCCACAGCGCCCAGGCGGCGACCGCCAGATAGAGGATTGTCCAGATCATGAGCCTGCCCCCGCCTTCGCGCCTCGGCCGCGAAGCGAATGCGCGATGGCCTCCGAGTCGATCGCCATGCCAAGCAGGATCGCGGGATGGCGCGCGGCGACGATCCATTCGGCCAGGGGACTTCGCGCCTTGAATCGGGTAAGGGCCTCGGGATAGCGGGCGACGAGCTTCGCCTGTCCGTCGGGATCGGCGATGTCCTCCATCGGCTGCCAGCCTGAGTCCGTTCGCGCGATGCCGATGGCGAGGCAATCGTCGGGTGTCTCGGAGTTCGTTCCGATCTCGTTCAGGCCGAGGATGATCGGCGCGACGTAGCGCTCGACGGGCGGGCGGTTTTGCTTGCCCTTTACCTGCTCGACCCTCGGCGGTTTCCCCGGGATAACCTCGAGGCTGATCGTCGCGTGCGGCTGTCCTTGCCTATCGCGTAGGCTGAGCAGCCGCAGCTTTCCGCCCTCCACGGCCTGCGCATAGCGCTCCCCATAGCCGCCGGTCAAGGCGCGCCGGTCGGCGAACTGCCCCAGGCAATGGCGCATGATATAGCTTTCATAGGCCATTTCCGAGCGAAGGAAGGGGCTCGCGCCGTCGAGCTCGACGAGGCGTCCGTCGGGAAACTCCAGTACCGTCCGGAGCGCCCGCTCGTCGCTTTGCCGCCAGCCCCGCTCGACGCGCGACCGCATTTCCTCGTGCTCTTTTTCCCACAGCGCGAGGGCTTGCGGGCAATTGACGCGGGCGATCTTGCCCTCGAGCGGCGTGCCGCGGCGCGAGGAAAGAAACTCAACCAAGCGGCCTTCAAGCTCGAGCAGGGCGGGGCTCTCGGGCGCGACCCAGACGAGGGGAACCGCCGGCGCGGGGTTTTCCGCGAACCGGCGTTCCAGCCAAGCGGGCGCCGACTCGTTCCGTAAAGCCCGGCGGGCGTCCTCCATCGTCTCGATGGCCTCGACCGCCTCGAAGTTCGCGACGACGTGCCGCCAAAAGTGGCTGAGCATCCATGCCCTGATCTCAGGCGCGTCGCCGCGCGCGAGGCTGCGCGCCTCGATGGAAGCGCGCAGCTCGTCGGCGTTCAGCGCGTTGCGCGGCGCGTAGGGTCCGGCGTTGGGTCGGACAATGGCGCCTACTTCCAAAACTGCCAACCGCGTTTTTGGGATTTGCCGGCTTCCGCGATTTTTTGCTTTGCCTTCTCCGTGGTCTCCTTCGCGAAGGTAAAGTGGCGAAGGTCCTCGTCCGATTCCCGCGGATTCCGTTTCATCGATTCGGCGTAGAACTCGATCGCCAATTCGTACTCCCCTCGGTTGTACGCGCCCGAACCCGCGTTAAGGACGAGCTCCGCGTTTCCGGAAGCGCGAACCTGCGCCTCGATCCCGTTCCAAAGCGCCTTTGATTCCTCGGGGAAACTAGCCCCGAGACTGACCGAGATCTCCACGCGCGCCTCTAGGGAGGCTTCGCTCAAATCGCCCTCGGTTTCCCCCGCGTCGCGCTGCCACTGCATGAGCCGCTCAAGCCATATCGTCTTATCGTCGTGGCGGTCGAGGTGCTCCAGCGCCCGTATCGCGATCGGGACATATTTGTTCGGGTTGTGGCGGCCGTAGCCGTAGGCCGAGGCGTACTGCCAGAGATCCTCCGCTGACTTGACGATTCCCTCGTCGTCTTCCTGATACCACCTATCCATGAAGACGCCGTCGTAATGCTCGGCGAAAGGGCAGGCTTCGATGCCGCGGCGGTGCAGGTCAATCGACTCGTCGTAGCGTCCGTAGTCAAAGTAGACGCTGGCCAGATTGTTGCACATCATCGAGTACAGGTGCGCGCAGGCGTCGTAGGGATGCCCCTCTCCGGTTTCGAAATAGCGTTCCATGCAGGCGATTCCGCGCTCGTATACTTCCCGCTTTTGCGCGAGATGGAGGGCCTCCGCCTCTTTGCGCTCGTCGCCGCCGAGTTTCTCGACGCGCTCCGCGATTTCGTCCTCGCTGTCGCAGACGAAGTTATAGCACCATAAGCCGCTGGGCATCGTCGGCGCGGGCTGCCTCAGCGCGAAGAGTATTCCGCCCTGGTCCGCGCGCGCGAAGAACTCGGCATAGGCGCTCCGGTTGTCCCGCATCTGGCCGGTCTCGATTGCCTGGAGCAGTTGCGCGCACCTGGCCTTCGCGTCGATGCGCCCCGCCTCTTCTTCCGCGTATGCCGAGAGCCTGACCGTCCAGGGGTTTCCCGGGTCGCGTTCCTCGCAGAGCTTGCGCGCCGCGAGGAAAATGCCGTCAAGCGCGCCCGTCCATTCGGGAGAATCGAGGCATTCCTCGTCGCCGTCGATTTCCGCCTGAGTCGGCGCGTAGCGTTGATCTTCCGGTATCTTCGCGAGCGATCCGAACAGGGCTTCGTGCGCGCCCGAGAGGGCGGCGACCCGCTCGAAGGGCGCGGGCGCGAGCGAGACAAGGCGCCTCAGCGCGGTGGTGTCGGTGCCGGCGCGGAGAAGACAGGCCGGCCACCAGTAGGAGGCATCGCCCGCCGTCGCGAGCCGTTCGTGAACGGCTCGCCCCACGGTCGCGCGCATGCCGGACCCGCACTGATAGATATGGAAGAAGGCCCTGCGCCCCGCCTCGTCGGATCTGCCGGCCTCGATGAGCCAAGGCACTTCGTATTCGACGAAGTCGTCGCCGCCGTCGGCCGAAAGGCTGTAACGGGCCTTGTCGCACGCCTTCAGCGCGCCCGCGAGATCCCCCTGCGCGCGGAGCGCCCTGGCCTTAAGCCGCTCGAGCCTTACCTCGTATTCGCGGCGCTGGGGAAGCGGGTAGCCCTTCGTCAACTCGGCGACGGGCGCGCGGAAGGATTCAAGCGCCTGCGGGATCAGCTCGATGAGCGCGTCGCCGAAGGCGAGCCAGTCGTCCTCGCCGATAGCCTCGCCCGAATCCGCGGACTTGAGGGCGTCGACGGCGGCGGCGGCCTCCGCGACCGCTTCGGCCGCGTTCTCGGCTTGCCGGAAAGCCCGCGCCCGGCGCTCGTGAAAAGCGGCCGCGTCCCATGACCGGAGCCCCTCGCGATCGGGCGACGCCTCGTCGATCGCGCGGCGGAGATCGATCGCCGCGAGGGCAAGCCTGAGGCCGCAGCGCTCGAGCGAGTCGAGTTGGCTCATCTCGCGATAGTCGCTGAGCTCGGCCCCGAGCTGGGGGACGAGGGATTTCATGCGCTCGAGGGCGGAAAGGCAAGACTCCTCGTCGTTAACCGAAGAGGCGATCTGCAGCCTGAAGTCCGCGAGGCGCATGGCTAGGGACGCCTTCTCGGAAGGGTCGGCCGCGCCCAGAAGCGCGTCGCCGTCGGCGTCGATCGTCGCCCAGGCCGCTTTTGTATCGCCCGCGCGCAGCCACAGCGAGCAAAGTCGCGCGATCGACCGAAGCGAATCCGCCCGCAGCGCCTGCTTTCTCAGGCGACCCGATAAGTCAATCTTTTCGGGGGATCCCGTCTCCTCGAGATCGGCCTCAAGGCGATCGAGAAATTCCTCAAGGAGCCCGCCGGTAAGCACAGTGGTGTCAGAAATCATAAGTTCCTCCGCTCAGAGCCTCTAGCATATAGCATGCCCCGATTCATCGTAGCAAGAGGAAAACCGCCGAAAGCGCGACGACGATGGGAAATGTAAAAAGTGCGATAAAAGATAACGCCTCCTTGAGTATTAGTTTCATTCCCGTGCTATACAGTAAATTCCACCAATTGCACGAAGGAGTTACTTGTGGGAAAAAAGCACGCGCTGTTCTGCCTGATGGTATTGCTCGCCGCGGCGGCATTCGCCAAACCGATCGACTTTACGCTAATTAATCACACCGACTACGACATTACCGAAGTGTGCTTCGCGGCCCAAAGCGACGAAGAGTGGGGCGACGACATCCTTAACGGCGATCCGCTGCTCTACCGGGGGTCGATGGAAATCGCTTTCGATCCTGACTACGAAGAAACGATCAAGCAAGAGAATATCAAGCTCTTCGACATGCTGTGCGTCGTCGACGGCGAGGAAGTCGAGTATCGGGGTTTGGAACTCGCGAAGATTAACACCCTCGAGATAAGCATCGACAAGCAAGGCAACCCGGTCACGAAAATAAAGTAAGCCCATCGCGGGGTCGCGTCGGCCCGCCGACCCCCGCGTCGGTAACGCGCATCGCCTTTTTTTAAATTGAGGCAGAAGGCGCGACGAAAGGCGGGCGTCCTCGTTCGGAGCCCCCTCAGGCGAAAGACCTTGCGGGGGCGGCCTCGATCGATCGGCCCTAAAGATTGCATCCGGTTCCCCGGTACGTTAGACTTGAAGGGTGATCGTAGAGCTTTCTCCGAGAAAATTCGCCGTCCCCGAGTTCGTGCTGGGATCGGGGGCATCTGGCCTCCTTCCTGGCTATATCACGCGTTTCGGCTCGAAGCGCGTGCTTCTGGTCAGCGACGAGGGACTGGTCAAGACCGGTCTCGTTGACCGGCTCGTGGCGTCGATGCGCGGCGAGGGGCTCATCGTCGAGGTGTATACCGGCATCAGCCCGAACCCGCGGTCCGCCGAGGTCAGAAACGGCGCCGCCGTTTACGAAGAAAAGGGTTGCGAGGTCATCGCCGCCGCGGGAGGCGGAAGCGTCATGGACGCCGCCAAGGGCATTGGATTCATGGCGACCAATAAGCGCGACATCCTGAGCTTCGAGGGGATAGACGAGGTTGAGCTGCCGGGTCCGCCCCTCATTTGCATTCCCACCACGTCGGGCACGGCGGCGGACATTTCGCAGTTTGCCGTCATCAACGACACGGACCGACGAACGAAAATCGCGATCGTTTCAAAAAAGGCCATACCCGACGTTGCCCTTATCGACCCCGACGTCACCGTTACCATGTCCCCCGAGTTGACGGCCGCGACCGGAATGGACGCGCTTACGCACGCCTTTGAAGCCCATGTCTCGCGGGCCGCTTCCCCGGTCTGCGCGGTCCAAGCCCTCAAGGCGGTGAGCCTGTGCGGGCAATACCTCAAGCGCGCGGTCCGTGACGGCAAAGACCAGGAAGCGCGCAACGGCATGACCATGGCGAGCCTCTTCGCCGGCATGGCCTTCTCCAACGCGGGACTCGGCGCCGTGCATGCCCTTGCCCATCCCTTGGGAGGACAGCTGGACCTGCCTCACGGTATTTGCAATGCCCTCCTTCTTGAACAGGTTTGCGCGTACAATTATCCCGATGCGCCCGCGGGTTACGGCGAGCTTGCCCGCAGTCTGGCGGAGGGACTCTGCGCGGACGGTTTTTGCGCGCAAGGCCTTTGCGCGGGCGGGGACGAGAACGTAAAGCGCGAGGCCGAATCGGTGTTGCGGTCGAAGGAGTCTCCTGATGCCGATGCCCTCCTGGGGCTTCTTGCCGGCTTGCGTTCCGGGCTGCCGCTCCCCAAGGGCCTTGGGGAAGCGGGCCTCTCGAGCGAGCACATCCCCGAACTCGCGCGCAAGGCCTGGATGGACGCGTGCCTCGTGACGAATCCCCGCAAGCCGGACGGGAAGGATCTGGAGGCGCTCTATGCCCGATCGCTTTAACGGAGGGAGTCCCGCCTTGGACGGCGCGTCGCCCTGGCCCGAACAGGCGGATCGCGATCGCGTGCTTACCCGGTTTCTCGGATTGGGCGAGCGCTTTTCCGTGAAAAGCTATTACCCGCAGCTCCAGGCGCGCGTTAAGGATCTCGAGGAAAAGTCGACGGCCCTTGAGGCGACCCTTGCGGAGCTTATCAAGACTAAGGCCGCCCTTACCCGAATGAACGAAAGCCTCGAAGAAAAGGTACGGGAACGGACGCGGGCGCTGGAAGAGACCGTCCATCGCCTGAAGGAAGCGCAAGAGGCGCTCATCGTGTCCGAGAAACTGGCGACGTACGGGCGGGTGTCGACCGGGATCGCGCACGACCTCAACTCGCCCCTTGGCGCGATCGCGTCCTCGGCAACCTCTTTCGATAGCCTCATCAATGACCTCTTTGAGCGCCTGGAGTCGCTCATGGAAAAATGTCCCGGCCGCTCAATACGGCTGATATGCGAATACCTGCCTCAGACGGCACGGAGCCGCGGTCAGGAACTTTCCCGGATTGACCGCTCGAGGCTTAAGGCCCTGACGCAAACGCTCGAGCGTCGGGGGATTCCGGACGCGCCCTGGTTGGCCGAACTCGCGGTGGACCTTGCCCTCGACGCCCGGCTCCCGGAACTTATCGATGAGCTGGGCGCGGCCGAGACCCGTTCGTTCTTCGCGGTTTTAGGTGACATCCTTGGGCTATATCGTTCGCGGGAAGTCCTCTCGCTGGGGGTCCAGAAGGCGAGCGACGCGATTAAGAAATTGCGGAATCTCGACATGGATGCCGACGGGGAAAACGCGGTGCCCCTCACCGATCGGGTGAGCCTGGACGCTTGCATTCAAAGGGCGCTGTCGGCATTCGATCTTTCGCTTCACCCCCGGCTCACGCTCAACCTTCCGCCGGCAAGCGGCCTTTTCGTCCGGAGCGAGGAAGCGGCCTTGTCCAAGGCCCTGGTCATGCTCCTGGAAAATGCCTTTCAAGCCGTCAGGTACGAAGGCCGGGTCGCCATCTCGCTTGACGCACATGAGCGCGCGGTGGACATACTGATCAAGGATAACGGGTGCGGCATAGCGCCGGAAATAATCGACCGTATCTGGGATCCCTTTTTCACCACCAAGGCGCCGGGAGAAGGCGCGGGATTCGGCCTCGTGTTCGTCCGCCGGACGATCGAGCGAAGCGGCGGCAGGATACGCGCGCAAAGCGTGCCGGGGGAAACTTGCTTCACGATCGAGATACCCCGATACCGCGAAGGAGGTGTCCTATGAAAGGCGCCATACTCTGCGTCGACGATGAAGCGATCATTCTTGTCTCGCTGAAACAGGAGCTGCGGCTGCGTTTCAAGGACGAGTTCGTCTATGAAACCGCCCTCAACGGCGGAGAGGCCCTCGCGATAATCGATTCCTTGGTTCAAGACGGGGTCCCGCTTCGGGCCATCATATCGGACTGGCTCATGCCGGGCATGAAGGGTGACGAACTTCTTCGCGCCGTGCATCGCCGTTTTCCCGAGATCAAATCCATAATTATTACCGGCCACAGCGACCTTGAGCAATTGGCGGATCTCCAAAAAATCGGCCTTGTGCGCGTTCTTCAAAAGCCTTGGAGCCATGAAGACCTCATCAAGGCCGTGGAGGCGTGCGTTGGTTAAAAAGTTACAATCGAAAGCCGGTTATTTTAGGGAAATCCACATTGCCGGTCTGATGTCTTGGCCGGTGGAATAATTGACGGGAAACATTCCGCTATCCCACATATCACCGCTGATCGTGATGAGGCCTACGTACAAACCATCATCCCCAACTCTGCCGATGGATCGTAAGTACCAAGCGGCAGTATCGCCATCTTCATAAAATGCGGCCGAATCCTCGTTCTCGCTATACCAACTATAGAATTCGTCCCAGGTTTTGAATGGTTCCTTGGGCCTTCGAACTCGAGTATCTTGCTTGAAGTACTTTTTTACCTCTTCCATACTAAGCAAGAAGATGGAATCCTCTGTCGTTTCCCCGCCATACTTACCTACCTTATTGTTCGGCAGTTTTGTCGGGATGATCCGGGCCTTTTCCGCCGCGGAAAAGCCGTCATAAAAACTTCCATTGAGATACTTTCGGATCGATGAGTCCTTCCATGCGGCAAACGGGTCTTTTTCGCTGAAATGTCGGCGCGATAATGCGCAATAGCTGATCAACAACGCTTTGTCGCCTTTTACGTCAAGTATACGCCATTGGTACTTTCCGAATTTGTACCCGCCTGCCCGGTTCAAAGCCTCTTTCGCCTCGCCGTATTTTCCCGCGTTCCATAATTCCTGCGCGGCGGGATACTTTGACGCCTTTTCCGATTCGTACTTGGCCATCCTGGCAGCGAGGATTCGCTTCTCTTCCGCTTTTTTAGCCGCGGCATCCGCATCTTCTTTGGCGACTCGGTCAGCCTCGGCCTTTTTCTCCGCCGCCTCTTTATCCTTATTTCGCTGCTCTTCTATTTTTTCGGCTTTCAACGCTGCCGCATTTGCCATCGTAGGCTTCAGGTACGCAAAGTAGCCGATAACGGAAACGATAGCCAAAAAGATTGAAAGCTTGACGAGTCGCTTTGTCAGCTTTACCCGGTTTATGCGGTTCCGCTCGTCTCGAGCCATGCCTTCGACGCGCTCCGCCTGTTTGATCATTTTAGTGGCCATTTCATCGGCATTCTCGAAACCGGGGATCGTGCCGAATACCTCGGACAGCCGCCTGGACTCAGCCGCGTTTTTGGCCAGCGCTTCGTAGCTCATCGCGCATTTGGATAAGCGCTCTGCCTCCGCCAGGGCATCTTGGTAGAGTTTCTTTTTTCGCTGCAGCTCGATAGCCTTCATCGACGATTGATCATAACCCTCGAGCCTGCCTCGGATCGCGTCGTCGGCGAAACGCAGCGCCCTTTGGTAGTTTCCGCTATCGGAAAGGGGTTTTAACTGCGCGGCAAGGTCTTCTTCGTGCCTGGCGCCGCGTTCCGCCATGAGCTTGCCGATATACGCCTTGGGGTTCTGCGGTTCGGTGTTCAGCACCTGCTCGAAGAGCGAGTCCGCCTTTTGCCAATTACCGTCTTCCAGCTCAATATAACCGCGCTGCATCAAGGTGGATGGACTCGGGGAAGACCCCGAAGGCACGGCGGTCGCCGCGGTCGCTTGGGCCTGCGCGGGCGCGATGATTTTTTTTATGCCGCGAAGCAGATCCTGAATGAAGCCGAGTTTGCCCATATCCAAGGCCTGGAGCTGCGAGAATTCTTCGGGTAAGTCATACGGATCCATGTCCCGGTAAGCCGGGATCAGCACTTTCTTGGAACCGCCTTTGATTAGGCTTTGGTAGCGGCTCCACTCGTTTTTTACCCAGATGGCATTGAAGTATTCCGCTTTGGAACCCAACACGATCATGACTTTCGAGGATTGAAGGGCGGCGAAAATGTATGGTTCGTACGCGGTGCCGAGTATTCCTTCCAGCGTTATCCTGGCAAAGAACACCTTGAAGCCTTCCTGGGTCAGCTGATGGTACATGTCCTGGGCCCAGACGCTGTCGGGGGTTCGGCGGTTGTTTGCGTCGGTCTCTTTGTAGCAGATGAATATGTCGAATGGTTCCTCTTTGCTGGAGACTTCGAGTATGCCTTTCTGTATGCCGTCGATGATTTTCGCTTCGTCGGCATACAGGATTCGCTGTTCCTCATCGGCATGCTCAAGGGCTTGCTTATAGTCTTCGTCGGCCAGTACCGAGGCAAATTGGGTTCGGTTACAGGTCGGTATCCGCTGTTTCGTGGCTGGATCCTCGACGTATTGCACCCCATATTTGCAGAGGACGAGCGACCAATACGCTTCCGCGTCGGTCCTGTCCTCGTTTAATATGGTATCGTAAAGCGCGGCGGCTTTATCGAAATCGCTCTGCCTGCGGAAATGATTGGCCCGCTCATACAGATTGCGTCGCTTGTCGTCGTCGAGCCTTGGCAGCGTTTGCTTGGTTCCGCAATACTTACAGGTCCCGATGCTTGATTTTTCCTCAAGATCCAAATCTCCGCCGCATACTTTGCATTTAAAAATCATTATTTTATCCTACTTACGATTTATTTAAGAAGCTTGCATTTCCGGTTGCGCTCGGCAAACAATTGCTGAATTTCGTCGCAGAGAGTCACGGCAATCTTTGCGTCCGATTCCATGCCGGAACTTAATTCCTCGACTTTATTCGCCAATTTATTCTCAATCGCCTCAAGCTGAGGGCTGCTCATTGGGTCGCTGTACCGGATGGTTTCCGAGAGTTCCTTAAGCTTTTTTTTGAGAACTGCGTCCTGGGTTTTCGACTGTAACGTTTCTACGTCTCCCTGTAACGACTTTATGAAAAAGACTTTATGCTTTACTTTGGCATCCAGTCGCTCGATTTCTTCCTTGCCGGCGTTTATGACGATCAAACCGATCAGAAAGACGGCGAAGAGAATGGCGTTCAGCGCGATTTCATAGCGGATCGGAATGCCGGGAATGGCCATCTCTACGATGCTTAAGACGACCTGAATGATCGGGTACGGCCAAACCATGATAAACAGAGGTATGCCGTATACCTTGCTTTTCATGCCCGGGCGCCCGAAGGCATAGAGGCCGACGCACGCGGTCAGGATAATCGCGAGCGTGGCGAAGGCATAGCCGGTCCAGAACCCCCCTTCGCGAACGAAGGGGAGCACGAACGCGAGGATGTTGAAGACTCCGAGGATTAGGACGTTCACCGCAAGGAACATCCCTTTGTTTCTTGAAAAACTCATGTGGGTACCAACCTTTCTTTTATAATGCGCTGAGGATCTTTTTCTTCTCGATATCGAATTCTTCGTCTGAAAGCATTCCTGCTTCTTTCATCATTTTTAATTTTTCGATTTTCTGCTTTAGCAATGCCATTTCGTCCATTGGTTGCGGAGCCGACGCCTGCGAGGAGCCCGGTGCCTGTGGCGAGGCCGGAGCCATCGCGTTGGCCGTCATGCCGGCTATTGTCGCGCCCATGCCCCCGGCGATGCCGCCCATCATCCCAAGGCCGATTCCCGCGCTTGAGAAATTGCCCGCTCCCTCGTTTTGGGCCGCCAGCTTTGAGACTTCGAATGCCTGCTCCTGCTGAAAAGTGTAGCCTTCGATCGTGCGTTTTTGCGCCAGTCCCTGAGCCTCGATTATCATGCGCTGTGCGTCGGTTTGCTGGTTTATGACTCCGAGCGTCTGCTGCAATTGAGCCTCGGCAACGTCGGCGAATTGCCGCGCGCGCAGGCTTACGTACCTGTCGTACGTGGGATCGCCGACCGGCTTCGCGAATTCCGTGACGAAAAAACGCTCGAGCGCCAAGCCGTATTCGGCGAAATCCGGCGTCAGCTGTTTATGAAGCGAATCGGATATCACGTCCATCTGCTCGTCGATGTCGAAGATGCTGATCTCGGGGTTTTTCATGGTTTTGGCGAGATATGGCTTGACCTTGACCATCAGAAAGGCGCGGAACTTGGCGGTTAACTGTGCCTGCCCAAGATAGTCTTCCGTTCCCACGAGCTTTATCAAAAGCTTTCGCGCGTCTTCGACCCGAAGGCTCATTTCTCCCCGCGCGCCGATCTGGAACATGGATTTTGTCGTTGGATCCGTGTATTGAACCTTGCTGTCCGTTCCCCACAAAATCTGCATTTGCTCCGTTTTATTGACGAAATAAATCTCGCAATGGTATGGCGTTTTATCGTTGGTTGCCTTATTAAAAATTTTGCTCAGAAGCGGAATCGTTTGGGTTTCCAGTTGATAACGACCCGCTCCGAACGTATCCAGGATTTGACCGTTCATGAAGAAGATGGCTTCTTGCGATTCGCGGACGGTAAGATAAGAGCCTGTGTTGAAATCTTCGATGGGAGACTTCCAGATAAAAGTGCTGTTATCACCTTGATATTGTATATCTTGTAAAATATCGGCCATTACGGTCTCTCCTATTTTGGTTCTAGATATTTGATATAATAGATATATTATCTGGTTGAGTCGAATTAAATGTCAAGAGCTTCGGAGTATTCTTAAGGGTCAGACCCCTTTCGGCGAGTACGACGTACTGCGGTCGCCGGCCCACTTCGACGCGAATGGTAGGAACTGTCATTTTGGGATTTGTATGGACACTTGCAATTATGTGTACCAAAAAAGCGTCAAATGGCACATGTTTGATGTTCATGTACCTAAATTACCGTTAAGGGCCCTCCTTTTTCGGTAAAGACCCTTTCCTTTATTACTCCCCGGATGAAGACTTGAGCTTCTATGCCCGTAAGAGCACTAGTACCTGAACACAGGATTGAACCTCTGGTAGACCGTGTCTTGATGTTCAAATTTATTGAAGGCAACAATTTAATATTTGTCATGTTTCCCCGTTTTATACGATTTTTCGTTGCCGCGCGGGACTTTCGCCTCCGCGTAGATCGCTCTGCCTCGGCTTTTATTCCCGTCGCGCGTTTTTTTTGATGCCGGCGCCTTCATTGTCTTAGACTTATGTTGTAATATAGAAAAAGTAATTTCCTTCCGATTCCTACAAACAATTCTATATAACCCTACTTCTGTGTTATCCATTATACTCCCATATAACAACGGAATTATTAGATTGGAATGGTCTACATTACAGGCAACGTAATCTTCTTACCAGAATAATAGTTCTATCCAGACTTAATTGGTTTTCTCCCCGTTAGCCGGAGATTTTTCAGGACCATTGTTTTTTCCTTCTTCAGCATAACCTCAAAACTCAGGTAACCGTCAAATCTACCGCACTGCCTAAAAAAACAAGGAGTCGGCAGGTTCTTGATATTCCAGGGTAAAGGGGCTTTCCAGTCGGCAGTTGTTTTGGCCAGCGGTGCTTTCTCAAAAAGAAGCGGCAAGTATTCCATGGAATTCAGGTTGTTCTCTTTTGCGGTTTTAATGAGCGTGTACATTACGCAGGAACTCGCCACACCGTCAGGGCTTCCCGAGAAAAGCCTGTTCTTCCGTCCGAGAACGAACGGTCTGATATCATTCTCGCTCGCGTTGTTGCCGGGCGTCAGAAAGGGCGTCTCGAGATACGCGGCCAAACGAGCCCATTGTTTCAGCGTATACGTGATCGCGTTTCCGGTTAGCGAAGACGGAAGTACGATTACGTTCTGTACCTCAAGCCACTTTTGAACGCTTCGAGAACCGGACGCGTCAGCTCTTTTCGTTTTGAGAGGAGATCATCGTCCTCCAGATTCTGCGCACGTAGCTCTGCCTCTATGCGATACAGCGATTTGATGTATTTATTGCCCGCTTCGGCCGTCGCCCAACACCTGGGAATATTCATGCCCGTAGTTGTTTCCAGCGGTCTTTACCGGGAGCACATCATGAACCACATTGGGAATCCGATTAAGAACGCAGAAACGCTTTGTCACGCGTTTTTGTTTGCTGTTGACTTCGAACTACGAGATAGCGCTTTTCTCGAATTCTCAGTTCCGGGAAACGGGGCTCCGTCCTACAAGGTCCGCGCGCACCTGCGTTTTACTAGAGAACAATCGCTCTTGTTTGAACGAGTTGTGCCGTAACCAAAAGTGGTCAGGGTTTATACCCTGACCACTTCTTGAGAAAATATCAATTATTATTTACTCTCGATTCCACCCACGATCCGATTGAAGGTGATGCGCTTCGTCTTGGTGATCGACACCGGCATTCCCTCGTGAATCGTAATCTCCACACCGAATGTCCCGAACTGCTTTCCCTCGCACTGTTCCCGCACCCATGTGACGATCTCAGCGATAAATGATTCTTTCAAATACTTCATAACCGCAACCCTTTCTTTTGGTTTCTGTTTACCGGTTCTTGAAGAAATCGATCAAGCCAGGCTAAAAGTTCTGATCGCTTGAATAGAGTTCGCGTACCGATCTTGATACACGGAATTTTTTTTGACTTACATAGTGATAGAGCGTTGACATTCCGCATTTTAAAAAACATGCCGCACCTTCTATATCGAGTACATCATCAATTCCGATTACATCGTTTTGAACGACCGTATCCGTCACTTTCTTCTGAACCTCCTGGACTTTCTTGCCTTAGTAACGATTCAGTCTATGCCCATAGAACAATGATAAAACCACCAAGCATATAGCGGTAAATAATCATTGATAAGAACTAATTCCACCTATATACCCAAAGTATCCGAAAAGGCATTACCGACACCCCGCTCAATCACCAGGAGATCGGATTTTTTTTATGGTCGGCATAGAACGCGGTCATAGCCGCGGTCATGTGTCCGAGCGCAAGTTGAGCCTGACGCTGCTCGACGCGGTCCGCTATTACCTTCGCGTAATAATGACGCCATGAATGAAAGACGATGTTCCGATTCTTTCGTTGTTGTTCACTAACCCCGGAAGTTTCAAGAGCCTCCTTGAATCCATCATTAAGGACGTGTTCGACGACCGGCTTATCGGGATTCGTTCCATTAAAAATAAAACGTTCCTCATCCCATCCGAATGGGTTTGTAGTCGCAAGCATCATAAGGGCATTTCTCACCGATGGAAGCAAAGGAACCTCGCGGCACTTCCCGTTCTTTGGTGTTTTCAAACCATCAATAACACTCCATGAGTGGCGGACATATAAACGATTTTCCGTGACATCACACATACGAAGCGCGAGAGCCTCACCCATACGAAGCCCGCATGTCATAGCCACAAGACTACCAACACGCGCACGCTCATCAGCCCAGTTCACCTCAAAGAGTTTCTTGACTTCATCCTCGGTGAGAATATTCCGTTCCTTCGTTTCCTTCCCGTATCGCGTAAGCCCGAGACAAGGATCATCGGCAAGCTTCTTATTCGCGACTGCCCACTTGAACGCCGTTTTCCCCGCGATCATGATGTGATTGAGCGTCCCCGTCGAAAGCCCATTGTCAGCGAGCGACTTCTCGAACGTCTTGAGATCCACCGTCGTAACATCCTCAAGAAATTTCTCGTCACCGAAAAAAGTCTTCCAATAAGCGATCCGATTTATCGAGTCGTAGCAATGCCGCTTCCCGATCTTTTGCTTGTGAATCAGTTTGTCCTGGACGTACGGGCTCGTCTCGTACGTCCAGAAGTTTTCGAGGAAGGGGACGAGGAGCGTCTTCGTGCATTCAATCGATTGAGTTTTATCCTGAACGATCGAATTGACCACGAGGCCCTGCGACGAGAGAGCCTGAGTGATGCGCTCAAGATCGATGGAACCGAGCTTACCACCCTCGAGCAGAGACATGAAAGATTACACCGTCGCCACTTGCTCGACGGACTTACAACCTTCACGGGTCGGTAATCCCGTTTGAAGCCAGTTGCAAGCAACCTTCATCGCATCGGTGTAGTTTCTTTGTTTGGTGGAAAG
>DAOPYF010000004.1:0-64287 GCA_035352735.1 Treponemataceae bacterium
CATGAACGCCTCGGAGATCGTCACCTATGTTTGACCGGAATTTCGTCCTGAAAATTTTCGAGGGTTTCTCCATCGAGCGTTGGAACGATCTCGTGCGTCCGTTCGAGATCATCGAGATGGATAAGTCCGCGGAAAAAACTGTCCTCGCGTACATTATTGGGAAGATCGAGGAGCGCGCGGGACACCCGGTCGACTGGGACCGCATCATCTACTGGTCGTTCTTCGATCTCCTTAAAAAGATCGCGCTCTGCGATATCAAGGCGCCGGTACAGCGGATGATCCGGAAGGAGCACCCGGAGGAGTTCGCGAAGCTTAACCGCTGGGTCGTCGACCAATATCGGCCGATCATCGCGGATAAGGGGCTTCTTGAGGCCTTCTCCGCGTACGTCTGCGATCCCGAAGAGACCGCTGATACGACGTGGCGCGTCCTGCGCGCCGCGCACAAGTACTCGACGATACGCGAGCTCGAGATGATCCGCATGGTCAACGAACCCTTTCGCCTCGTCGAAATCGAGCGCGGGGTGAATAAGGACATCGAGGGCTTCCTTGACCTCCGCGGCTTACAGCTCCTCGTCGCCAAGCAGCAGCCCTGGGAATTCCTCGTCGAGGTGGAGCGGCTCCGCTTCCAGACGCGGTGGAACCAAACGCCGCGCGTGCCGAGGACGAGCGTGCTCGGTCACTCCTATTTCGTCGCGGTCCTCACTCTCCTCATGGGGCGCGACCTCGATATCTGCCCCAAGCGGCGCTACGGCAATTTCTTCTCGGCGCTCTTCCATGACCTTCCCGAGGCCGTGACGCGCGATATCATCTCCCCGGTGAAGCAGGCGACGACGCAGCTCCCGTTCATCGTAAAGGGAATCGAGGACAGCATCGTCGAGCGTGAACTCCTTCCGCTCATGGACGACTCGTTTCGGGACGAGCTCATCTATTTTACGACGAGCGAGTTCGAGAATCGCGTCTTGGGCGCGGACGGAAAACCGCTCGCGGTTTCATTCGAGGACCTCCAAGCGCGCTATAACGAGGACCGCTATTCGCCCATCGACGGCAAGCTCGTCAGGGCCGCCGACCATATCGCGGCCTTCATCGAGGCGTGGAGCTCGATAAACTACGGAATCTCGTCGAATCACCTCAGGGACGGAAAGCGAAACATCCTCGCGCTCTACCCGGCGGGAAAGACGATCAACGGATTCGACGTCAACGCCTTCTTCCGCGAGTTCGCCTAATCCCGCCTGACCCCGCGAGGTTTCTCATTCGAGTATCGTGATCTCCACGCGCCGGTTCTGCGCGCGTCCCGCGCTCGTCGCGTTGTCCGCGACGGGCCTCGTTCCGCCGTAACCAGAATACATGAACTGCTCGGGAAGGAGACCCCGCTTCACGAGCTCGTCCGTGATCTTCTTCGCGCGCGCGATCGAAAGGAGCCGCTCTCCCTCGGGTTTGCCGACAGAGGCGGTATGTCCCTCGACGAGGAACTTCCCTCCGGGAATGAGCTTCAGGGCCTCGGCGATGGCGTCGATTCTCCACGTCTCCTCGGGAAGGATCGCGTCGCTATCGGCGACGAACCTCACGTCTCTGACGGAAAGTTTGATTCCCTGCGGCGTTTTCTCGATGGTGAACGGCTCTCCCCCGGATGCGTCGCTCGGCGCGTTCGTAACCGGCGCAATGGGCGCCTTCGATGCATCGGGACGCGGTGTCACAGCGGGAGCGGGGTTCGTCTGGGTAATGCCGGTTCCGCTGGTTCCGCCGGTTACCGTACCGGTAGAAGGAGCTGCCGTTTGCGGGCTTTCCGCGAAGGTGTCGTCGACGCTTCTTGTGACTCTAGTTCCGCTATCGGCGGTCTTTCGCTCAGTCGGGATAGCGCTTTCGGCCTGCGAGGAAATTCCCGCGATTTTCGGGATAAGGGTCGTATCGTCGAGAGGAACCGGTGCCTCGGTGAAAAGCGCCGTATTCCCTCGATACCGGACCGAGCTTCCGTCTGCGTACATAAAGGTCTCGTCGAGCCGATCGAGGATCAGGACGGCCGCGCCCGATTCCGCGTCGACGAGGATATCGACATCGTGGGTACCGGTCGCGTCCTTGAGGTTCGGGTCATCGCCCTTGGCCCTCAGGTATTTATTCACCCTGGTCGCGAACTTCGCGCGGAGCCGATACACGTCGCGGTCGTGCCATGACTCTTGCCCGACGAACTCGTACTCGACCATGATCGGAAGGGCGCTTCGCTTCCCGTCGTTTCGGGGATCGACGATTCTCGTGGCGGCGGCTTGCCAGCGGTCGCCCGGTCGCACGGCGGTCGCGGGGTAAACCGGGAACTCGCGCAGGGCGGGGTAGCCCGGGTCTTTCGTGAAGCGCATCCTGCCGTCCGGTAAGACGGTAAAGGCCGCCTCGAGGGTTTCGTCGAGCCCGCGGGCCGCCTTACTCATATCCCTGAGGGTTTCCTCGAGCACGTAAAAAAAGCCCGAAAAACGCTGTCCGTCGGACCCGCTTGAGAGCGCGGTGACGTTAGCCCTGGTCTCGCGGTGGGTAAGGCCGATATAGGCCCCGTTCTCGTACTTCGACCAGTTGGACCGTTCGACGAGATAATAGGTTCCGCTCCCTGAGTAGCGGAGCGAAACCGGGTTTCCCAGGCCTTGCGCGAAAGCCGCAAGCGGAAGAAAGGCCAACGCTATTGCAAAAAGGCGAAAAAACGCTATTCTCTTCATTAGCGCAATTGTATACCATTTTTTTCGGATATAATGTGATAGTATGGATTATACGTTTTTTATTAGCGGGAGTATGTCATGAATAAAGTCGATATCTTTCCGGAAGCGCTGTTCTCGAGCCTTATTGATATTCCCATGTTTTCGCAGATCGATCGGGCTGATCTCGACGATCTCCCCGGAATATGCGATCTGTATTCCTACGAGCCGGGGGAGCTCATCATCGTCGAAGGCGACGCATGTTCGAGCATCTTTACCCTTCTTTCGGGCGAGGTTGATATCCTTAAAAAAGGCCAAATGAAGGAGATGATCAAGATAAATACCCTCACGAACGGGGCAACCTTCGGCGAAACCTCGATCTTCCTCAATGAACCGAGCACCGCCACCGTCCGCGCGAAGAGCCTTTCGCTGATCATGGCGCTCTCGCGCGAGAAATTCGCCGCGTACGTCAATTCTCATCCCCATGCGGGTCTGGTCATCATGACCTATATCGTCTTTGGGCTTCTCGAAAAGCTCAGGTCCTCGAATGAGGTTATCGCGTATGAGAAGGAATTCCTCGTCTCGGCGGAGGATCTTGAGGCGATGAAATCCCTGTTTCCGCCGACGGTCGACGAGATCCTGTCAAACTGATCGTTCGGGAAATCCCTTTGGGCCCGTTTTTTTACGATTCCTATCTATAAGGAAGACCGCGAAATGAGCCGACAATCAAGCGAATGCCTATGAAGAACACTATACTTGCCCGCTTCCTGATGTGCTCGCTTCTTATCCTCGGCCCCGCGCTTTTCGCCGATGAACTCATACACGTTCTCCAGAAAGGAGAGACCCTCTTCGCGGTCAGTCGGCGGTACAACGTGCCCCCGGACGCCATTATGAGTTTTAACGGGATCGCGGATCCTGATCGCCTCAAAGCCGGCCAAAAGCTTAAAATTCCCAATGTCTATACCGTGCAAAAAGGCGATACCCTCTACGGTATCGCGCGAAAGCTTTCCGTTCCCGTCGACACCCTCCTTGCCGCCAATAAGCTCTCGAAGGACGATACCCTGAAGGCGGGGCAGTCGCTCTATGTGCCCGTCGCCTCGAGCGCCGTGGCGAAAGCGCCCGTACAGGCTCCCGCGCAGCAAGCGGCTTCGTCCCCTTCGCCCGCGCCCGTGAGCGATCTCATGCCCCAAAAGCCCCTTGAGGATCCCCGGTCGTTCGAGACCAAAAAGGTCGATTCGTCGGTCATCTGGCCGGTTCAGGCCAAGGAGGTTTCCTACCTATCCGGCAAGGTTTACGGGGTTTCCATCGCGTCCTCGCGCGGCGAACGCGTCAAGGCGATCACCTCGGGTACGGTCCTTTCGATAGGGCCGTATCGGGGCTTTGGCCAAGTCGTCTTCCTGCAGGCTAAAACGGGGTATATCTACGTCTATGGCGGCCTTGATGGGATCACCCCCCATCCCGGTCAGGCGCTCGCGTTTGGCGACGAAATAGGCACAATCGGGGCGGATTCGCTTTCTGGCCAACCTCGCCTATACTTTATGGTGTATAATAAAGATGTTCCGGTCGATCCCGCAAAGGCACCGCGCGGTTATTAAAAACTGATAAGGAACCAGATCCAAAAAGATGAAAGCGGAAACGAGCGAAAAAGAAAAGCCTCGCGCGAAGAAAAGCGTCGATCTTGAGCGGAAGGCGGCTAAAAAGGTACGCCCTCCGAAGGACGCCGATCCACTCGCGCTCTATCTCAAGCAAATTTCGCGCTATGCGCTTCTCGGCATCGAGGATGAGCAGGAGATCGGCCAAAAGATCCAGCACGCAAAGCTCGCGCTCGTGTCGCTCAAGGAAGCCTATCAGGACAGGCTCGCGGATCCCGCGTTTATCCGGGAATCGGCGAAGCTTGAGGGGACGCTCCGCGACCTCAAGAACAGAATGATCACGGCGAACCTCCGGCTCGTCGTCTCGATCGCGAAGAACTACCAACATCGCGGGCTCGGCCTCCTCGATCTCATCGACGAGGGCAATATTGGGCTCATCGAGGCGGTCGAGCGCTTCGACTATACCCGCGGCTGCCGCTTCTCGACCTACGGAACCTGGTGGATCAGGCAGGCGATCATCAAGAGCCTCGCCGACAAGGGACGCATCATCCGCATCCCGATCCACATGCTCAACACCATCAGTAAGTGCTTTTTCATCGCCAAGCAGCTGACCCAGGACTACGGGCGAGACCCGACCCCGGAAGAGATCTCCGAGTATCTCGAGATACCGCCGGCGCGCATCCGGGAGATCATGAGCCTTTCGCAGGAAACGACGAGTCTCGACACGACGGTCGACGACGATAACAACACGCGGCTTTCCGACCTCATCAGCGACGAGACCCTTATCGAGCCCTTCGAGCTCGTCTTTACCGCGACCTTGCAGGAAACGATGGACGACGTCTTGAGCCAGCTAACCGAGCGCGAGATGAAGATCATCAAGCTCCGCTTCGGCCTCACCGACAAGGGCCCCTTGACCCTCGAGGAGACGGGCAAGCTCCTGGGCATTACCCGAGAGCGCGTCAGGCAGATACAGGGGAAGGCAATCAGTAAGCTTAAAGGACACGAAGTCCTCGAGGCGTTCTACGAGGACTGACCTCGCGAGAAAAAATAAAAGGCCGCGCGGGCGATTGATCGCTCGCGCGGCCTTTTGAATTCCTCGACGGCCGTCTCGCTACGCTCCCGCAATCACGGCTCTTCTTCCGTATATTCTTCGCTATCCTCTTCTTCGGCGAAAAGCTCGTCCTGCCAGGGCTCGCCCTCGTCTTTCGGCGCGCTCGCGGCAGCCTCGACCGCTTGAGGCGTCGCCGAAGCGGCGACGGGGTCTCCCGAGGGTTTCGCCGCGCCTTGCGGCGCGGATTGGGATTGCGACTGTGCCGCGTCCTTGGCGCCCTCTGAGGCCGCGCTTGCCGCCTGGACGAGGTCTGGCCGGGTTTCCTTCAGGCGCGCGAGGCACACGAGGAAGAGTTCCATGCACACGCGGGCGTCGTCCTCGGCGCGGTGCGCGTCGATTGCGGTAATGGAAAAATGCCTCGCGAGGTCCTGGAGTCGGTAGCTTTGGAGCGAGGGAAAGAGTTCCTTCGCGAAGATGCGCGTGTCGATGACGCGGTTCTTGAGCGGCGGCTTTCCGAGGCGCGAGAGCTCCTCGTTGATGAAGGCCACGTCGAACGGCGCGTTGTGCGCGATGATCGGGGTGTCGCCGATGAACTCCATGAAGTCAGGGAGTACCTCGCCCGAGGGCGGCTCCTTCTTGAGCATCGCGTCGGTGATGCCGTTGATCTTCGTGACCTCGCTCGGCATCGGGACCATCGGGTTGATGAGCGCGTTAAAGCGGGCCGAAACGCCGATCGAATCGAAGCGGATGGCGCCCGCCTCGACGACGCGGTTGAGTTTTGGCTCAAGGCCCGTCGTCTCCGTGTCGAACGCGGTAAAGACCGTCCAGGGAAAGGCGGCGACGAGCCAGTCGAATTGCGACATGCGGTTTCCTTTTTAAGCCTTATCGAGGATTGCCCTGATCTCGGCGTCTATCGCGGAAAGAACCGTGCCCGCGGCCTTGCGCGCCGCGCTGACGTCCTTCCCGGTAACGGCGACGGGGCAGGAGACGTAGAACTTGATCTTGGGCTCCGTGCCGCTCGGGCGCGCGCTCAAGACGGTCCCGTCCTCGAGGTAGAACTGGAGGACGTTGCTCGAGGGAAGCGCGATCTTTTCTTTCTTCGCGGGATGCTCGGGGCTATAGACCGTGCCTTCCTTGACGTCGCGGATCGAGACGACCTTCTTGCCGCCGACCGACTTAAGTCCCTCGGAGCGGAGGCGGGCCATGAGCGCCTTCATCGTCTCGCCGCCTGAGGCGCCGGGGAATCCCTTGCTGATCGCGCGTTCCTCGAAGTAGCCGTGCTCGATGTAAATCTCGTTCAGGCGGTCGAGGAGGCTCTTTCCCTTGCTCCGCCAGTAGAGGGTCATCTCCGCGCACATCGCCGCGGCGGAAACGCCGTCCTTGTCGCGAACCTCGGTCTCGACGTTGTAGCCGTAGCTTTCCTCGTAGCCGAAGACGTAGGCTCGTTTCCCCGTCTTCTCGAAGTCGGCCATGACCGAGGCGATCCACTTGAAGCCGGTCAGGCACTCGACGGTCTCGACGCCGTAGGACGCGGCGATGCGGTCGCCGAGCGACGAGGTGACGATCGAGCGGATCATGGCAGGATGCGCGGGCATCTTCCCGGTTTCCTTGAGTGAGAGGCACACGTAATCGGCGAGGAGGGCACCCATCTGGTTGCCCGTGATGAGCACGAACTTGCCGTCGGGCCCGGGAACGGCGCTGCCGAACCGGTCCGCGTCGGGGTCGGTCGCCATGACGACGTCGGCCTTCTCGCGCTCGCCGAGCTCGACGGCCATCTTGAGCGCCGCCGCTTCCTCGGGGTTCGGGTACGAGACGGTCGGGAAGTTGCCGTCGGGCTTTTTCTGCTCGGGGACGGTGATGACGGTGAGCCCGAGGTCGCCGAGAACCCGCTCGACGTGCATGGCGCCCGTTCCGTGGAGCGGGGTGTAGACGATCTTCACTTCCTTCGCCTTTGCCTTGATGAGCTCGGGGCGGAAGAGCTTCGACTTCGCCATCGCCCAGTATTTCTCGTCGATGAGGCTGTCGATGAGCTCGAGCTTTCCCGATTTGACGGCAGCTTCCTTCGTGACGGTCTTGACCGAAGTGACGGCGTTGACCTCGCGGATGATGCCTGTGTCGTGCGGCTCGGTGACCTGCGCGCCGTCGTTCCAGTAGGCCTTGTAGCCGTTGTACTGGGGCGGATTATGGCTCGCGGTGACGACGACGCCGGTGTCGCACCCAAGGGTCCTGATCGCGAAGGAGAGTTCCGGCGTGGGGCGGAGTCCCGTGAAGAGATAGGTCTTAAAGCCGTTCGCCGCGAAGATGAGCGCGGTGGCCTCGGCGAAGACGTCTGAATAATGGCGGGAATCGTAGGCGATGACGGCGGAGAGCGTTCCTGCCTTTGCCTTGTCGGGGAATGTCTTGATGAAGTAGTTCGCGAGTCCCTGGGTCGCCCGGTTGATGACGAAGGTATTCATCCGGTTGGTTCCCCCGCCGATTATCCCGCGGAGCCCGCCGGTGCCGAATTCGAGATCCTGGTAAAAGCGGTCCTCGAGTTCCTTGGTGTCTTTTTTCGCGATGAGGTCCCGTACCTCCTGGGCGAATTTCGCGTCCTTTTCTTCGGAAATATAGGCCTCTGCGCGGGCAAGTATCGTCTTTGCGTCCATGGAATTAGCGCTCCTTTGTCGTTTCGGTATTCTTAAAGTATACCCGTTTTGGACCCCTTGAACAAGGATGAACTTTACAATAGGGGATCTCGGGGGTATCATTTACCTCAGCGCCGCCATTGGCGGTTCCCGGGGAACGGTAAGGAGACCATCGATGACCAAAAGGATACGGCTGTCGGATCTTGTGCTGCGCGACGCGCATCAGTCCCTGCACGCGACGCGGATGACGACCGAGGATATGCTGCCCGCGTGCGGCATGCTCGACGCGATCGGGTACGAGAACCTTGAGGCGTGGGGCGGCGCGACCTTTGACGCCGCGATCCGCTTCCTGAACGAGGATCCGTGGGAACGGCTCCGAAGGCTTCATGCCGCGCTTCCGAAAACGCCGATCATGATGCTCCTCCGGGGGCAAAACCTCTTAGGCTACCGCCACTACGCGGACGACGTCGTCGACCGTTTCGTCGAGGCTGCCGCGAGAAACGGCGTCGGGGTGTTCCGCATCTTCGACGCGCTCAACGACCCGCGCAACCTCGAGCGGGCTGCGAAGACCGCGAGGCGGACGGGAAAGCGCGTGCAGCTCGCGATCTCGTACGCGGCGACGCCGTTTCACACCAAAGAAAAATACGCGGAGCTCGCCGCGGGTCTTGCCGCCGCGGGCGCGGATTCCCTCTGCGTCAAGGATATGGCCGGGCTCCTTAAGCCCTATGACGCCTACGAGCTCGTGAAGGCGATAAAGGCAAAGGTCGATATCCCCGTTCAGATCCATACCCATGCGACGACTGGCATGTCCGTCGCGACCCTCGTCAAGGCCGCTGAGGCCGGCGCCGACGCGCTCGACACGGTCATCTCCTCGATGGCGATGGGCACCTCGCATAGCCCGACCGAGACCATGGTCGAGATCTTCCGCGGTACCGACCGGGACACGGGGCTCGACATCGACGCCCTCCTCGAGATCGCGGCGTACTTCCGCGAGGTACGCAAAAAATACGCGCGGTTCGAGTCGAGCTTCCTCGGCGCTGACACGCGGATCCTCGTGTCCCAGGTTCCCGGCGGGATGCTCTCGAATCTCGAAAGCCAACTGAAGGAACAGGGGGCGTCAAGCAGGATCGACGAGGTTCTCAAGGAAATACCGATCGTCCAGAAGGATTGCGGGTATATCCCGCTCGTCACACCGACAAGCCAGATCGTCGGGACGCAGGCGGTCTTCAACGTCCTTTTCGGCCGCTACGCGAAGCTCACCGCGGAAACCCGCGACCTCCTGTCCGGCCGCTACGGAAAGACGCCCGCGCCCTGTTCGGCGGACCTCGTCGCGAAAGCGCTCGCGGAAAGCGCGATGGAACGTATCGTCACCGAGCGACCCGCCGATCTCATCCCGAACGAGTTCGACCGCATAGCAGAGGAGGCAAAGGCCGCGGGCGGAAACGGGAGCGTCGAGGACGCGCTCACCTACGCGATGTTTCCGAAGGTCGCGCCGAAGTTTTTCGCGGAACGGGCCAGTGGCCCTGTACGGTTTGAGGCTCCCGCAGAGCCCGCCACGGGCGGCGCAAAAAGCGGCGCGGCAGGCGGCTCCTACGTTATCTCGGTAAACGGCACCGATTACTCGGTCGATTCACGATCTTCGGGCGAGGGCATGGAGGTTACGGTGAACGGTACGCCGTATGCGATCGCCTTTAAGGAAGCCAAGGGCCCGGAAGGCGCGCATCCTGCAGTGGATGCAGCGAATGAGCGCGCGCGCGGGAACGCTCCATCATCGGGCGTCGTCAAGGCTCCTGTCGCCGGGACGCTTCTCAAGCACGTCGTCGCGGACGGGGAGCTTGTCGCGTCGGGGCAGACGATACTCATCGTCGAGTCGATGAAGATGGAACTCGAGATCAAGGCGCCCTCGTCGGGGCGCATCCATTTCCTCATCGCGCCCGGCTCGCAGATCCTTTCCGGGCAGCGCGTCGCCGAAATCGCCTAAAGTCGCACGGGATAGCGCGGTCCGTAGCGTGATGATCAGTCCGTAGCGCGATCCGCCGTCCTTGAATAAGGGCGGCGTTTTTTTTATACTGACCCCCAAGAGCAATGAAAGCATCCTACCCGAAATCCCCGCGCACGCGCATCGCGTCTCTCTCGCTTATCCTTATGGTTTTTGCGGCCTCGTGCGCGCGCGGCCCCGTTACGGTAATCCCCGAAGACGCATATCTCGCCCGCGAGGCGCGCGCGGTAGCCGATTCCCTAACGACCGAGGAAAAGGCCGCGCAGGTGCTTATGACCGGCATAGACGGCAAGGACTCGTTCTCGCCTCGGCTCTACGGCCGCTTTCGGGGAACCGTTCCCGGCGCGATTCTTCTGTTCCGATACAACATCGCCGACTCAGCCTCGGGCGTCGGCGGCTATCTCCGCGATTGCGACCGCGCGTTCTTCGCGCTTGGCTCGAGCGTACCGCCGCTTTTCGCGATCGACCATGAAGGCGGCACGGTCTTCAGAACCGCAGGCGTTACCTCTGCGCTTCCCTCGGCCGAGACGGTCGCGCGGCGGCTTACCCCGGAAAAGGCAAAGACCCTGTACCGGGCATCGGGCGAGGAGCTCGCGCTCCTTGGCATCGGGCTTAACCTCGCGCCGGTCGCCGAAACCCTCACGGACGGCAACGAGGATTTCCTCGGCACGCGCGCGTTTTCCTCTTCGCCCGAGACCGTGGCGCGGTACGCGCGGTCGGCCGTCACGGGCTTTCAGGAAGGAGGCGTCGCGTGCGCGGTCAAGCATTTCCCCGGCAACGGGGTAGGGGACCCGCACCGGGGCTTACCGCGCCTCGAGGCTTCGCGAAGGATCCTCGACTCCCAGTACATCGCTCCCTTTCGAAAGACGCTCAAGGCGAAGCCCGACGCGGTGCTCGTCTCGCACGTCGTAGTCGCCGCGATCGATCCCGAGCGGCCCTTTTGCCTTTCAAAAAAAGGGGTAACCGGATTGCTCCGAAAGAAACTCGGCTTTACGGGGCTCGTGATCACCGACGACGTCGCGATGGCCGCGCTCGCGGGAAACGGCTATGACCCAGAGTCCGCCGCGTTGTTGGCGCTTTCTGCCGGCTGTGATATGATCATGTCGTCCGCTCCCGATAGCAAGCGCCTTTCGGACGCGATCGCGCGCGAGGCCGAGCGGGATCCCGCGTTCATGCGGCGACTCGACGAAGCCGTATCGCGGGTGCTCGCGGTGAAGGTAAAGACCGGCGCCGTTTGGACGGCGCATGAGCGATTGGCGCTTTCGCGGATGGACGGCTCGGAAAGCGATACCGTAAGCCTCGACGCGCTTCGCGTCGAGCGGTTTCGAGCGGCGCGACGGGACGCCGAAAAAATACTTGGGGATATCAATGGAAAATGACGTACAGGCGCAATCGCGCGTCTTGTGGTGCGACGGATCGATCGCGGTCGTGTATAAGAATCGCGGCGAGGTGTGCGAGTCGGACGCCGCGGACGCGTCGCTTTCGCTCATCGGCAACCTCAAGGGAGAGCTCGAGGCTAAGGCCGGAAGGAAGCTCGACTTTCTTGAGGCCGTGCACCGCATCGACCAGCCCGTGACCGGGTGCGTGCTCGTCGCGTTCTCGCGCGAGGCCCATGCCGCGCTCTCCGCCCAATTCGCTTCGGGGAAGATTCGGAAGAAATACCGCGCTATCGTGGAGCGGCCAAAGGATGTCGGGAACGGTATCCTCGAGACGAAAGGCGGAAGGCTCGAGCACATGATTCGCTTCGACCAAAAGCATCACAAGGCGACGGCGGTCATAAAGTCAGAAATCAAGAACCCCGGTCCCGAATGGAAGCGCGCCGCGCTCGAGTGGCGGCTTTCCGGCGCAGGTGACCGCTATTCCTTCGTCGAGGTGATCCCAGAAACCGGGCGCACCCATCAGATCCGGGCGCAGCTCGCCGCTGCGGGGATACCGATCAAGGGCGACCTCAAGTACGGCGCGAAGCGGAGCGATCCCTTGGGCGGTATCAGGCTTCACGCGTATAGCATCCAGTTTACCCATCCGGTCTCGCTCGACGTCATCACCGTCGTCGCGCCGGTTCGCGACCCGGACAATCTCTGGTCGGCTTTCCCGGAAGAAGCGTGATGGGGAAGAAACCCTCCCTCTCGGGCGCCGAAGCCTTCGAGGCGTATTATCAAGAAAGGTTCGCCGACCGATGGCCGGCTTTGCGCGCGGCGCTCCTCGCGCCGTCCCGCCAGGTTACCCTGCCGCCCCCGATACTCAAGCCGTACTGGCTCGACGCCGCGAGCCTTGAGGCGGCGCTCGCGCTTCCCTCGGTTGACTCAGGCGCCGCGCTCGACCTTTGCGCGGCCCCGGGCGGCAAGACCCTCGCCCTCGCGTCGCGCCTCGGCGAGGGTTCGACGCTTACCGCGAACGAGCTCTCGCGCGACCGTAGGGCGCGGCTCATCGCGGTTCTCGATCAGCATCTTGGCGATTCCCTTCGCGCGCGCGTCTCCGTTACCGGCTACGACGGGGCCCGCTGGTCGCGGTACGAGAAGGGTGCCTTCGACCGCATACTCCTTGACGCGCCGTGTTCCTCCGAGCGCCACGTGCTTTCGTCTCCCGCCTATCTCGCCGAATGGTCTCCCGCGCGGGTAAAGAATCTCGCGCAGCGACAATGGGCGCTGCTTTCGGGATCGTGGCTCGTCCTCAAGTCGGGAGGGTTCCTCGTGTACTCGACGTGCGCCCTTTCGGAGATGGAAAACGACGGCGTCGTCGAGCGGCTCATCAAGAAATACCCTGACGCCGCGGCCGTCCCGCCGGACTTCTCGCTGACTGAGCCCGGTTACGAGTCGATGGGGGAATCGACTCGGTATGGCACCCATATCCTTCCCGATCGCGCTTCGGGCGCGGGGCCAATCTATTACGCCCTGATTCGAAAAGCGGATAGTTGATTCACGGATAGATTTCTGCGCGAGAACGGCGTCAGGCCAATTCCATCGCCTTTTGCTCGTACGCGAGCGGATCGTCGTTCGCGAACGGGCGGCGATAGAGAAATTGGTAGAGGGTCATGATGTCCTGACTCGAGAGCCCGCAAAAGCTGGTTCCGTAGCATCGGGTATCGTTCTCCTCGAAACGGCGCATGACCTTCGCCGTGCAGCGCACCGTCGTCTTCTGCGTCGCGATCTCGACGGAAAAAAAAGAGCCTTCCTTAATTGGCGTCCTGATCTCATCCATTGGGAGCGCGATCAGCATCCCCTCGGGGCTCATGTCGAGGATACGCGCGCTGTGTCCCGGATTCTTTGCTTTCGACTCGCCGCCCTTAAAGTATCCCGTCTCCTTGAGCCGATACGCGAGAATGCGCGAAAAATCCCAAAGGTAGTCGACCATCGTGATGTCGAACGAATCCCCGGAGCGGCTTCCGGCATAGATGTAGCCGACGACATATTGGTAAAACACGATCGGGCACCAGATCTCCGAGGTGATCCCGTCGGCCCTTTTCTCGGTGAGTATTCCGTCGAACTTCGAGCCCTCGACGAAGTAATTCGGGTCCTCGAAGGTTTCCTCAAGGGTCTCGGTAATGACGCGTCCCTCGGGATAGGGATCGGTCTTCGGGAGCGACGCCGAAGTCGACGGGATGAACAATACCTTTCCCGTCGCGGTGACGAGCTCTTCCTCGAAACGATCGGGCTTTCGCGACCGGAACATGATAATCGTCTGCTCGGCGTTTCGGGCGGAGAGCTCCGCCTGGAAAAGCGCGATCATGTCGGCGAGCTTTTTTCCGGAGAACTCGTTTTTCTCTGGTTCCTTCTCGACGCTGACGTATTCGGGGCAGATGGGGTAATCGAGGCTGATGTCCTCGTTCGCGAGGCTGAGCTTGACGGCCACGCCGCGCGGGCGTTTGACGCGCACGTACTTTCGCTGAAGGCTGCGGAGCAGCTTAACCGGGGGGTCGATGCTTAACTCGCCGCCCGAGGAATCCCTGATCGTGCTCTCGAAGGCGTATGTCTTTCCGTGAAAGTCGAAATAGCCGGTGAGGTGCTCGCATATCGAGAATCCCGAGTTTCCGAAGGTGTCGAGCAGGGTAACCCCAAGGGTTGAACGGCCGATATCGGTGATGCGGCCGGTGACGGCGGATGAAATCCCATGGAATCGGATCGGTTGCGCGTTATCCGCGATCGTTTTAATTAAAAATTCCTTTTCTATCTGTGAAACGCACTGAATCATGTTGTATAGTATACCATGTATGGAAGGACTGGACGTAAAAAAAAACCTGTTGTAGAATTCGATTTCCAGAGAAACCAGGAGTTCCCCCGATGGCATACAGAAGACAGACGCGAGAAGAGATACTCTCCGGCATCATAGAAACCGAAACTCTCCTAAACAAGATTCAGGACGTCGATGTCCTTATGGAACAGATACTTACCGAGGCACGGAAGGTCGTGAATGCCGACGCGGGCTCGATCTACGTTAGGGACGGCGACCGGCTCGCGATCCACTATGCCCAGAACGATACCCTTCAAAAGCAGCTCCCTCCCGGCCAGAAGATCGTCTATTCCTATTTTTCCTTCCCGATTAACGAGAAAACGATCGCTGGCTACAGCGCCCTGACGAACCAATTGGTCAACGAGACCGACGTATACGAGATTTCCCCGGACAAGCCCTATAAATTCGGCCGCCAAAGCGACGCGGTCTCGGGCTACCGAACCGTCTCCAACCTGACGATTCCCTTGAGGACCTCAAGCGGCAATATCCTCGGCGTGCTTCAGGTGCTGAACGCCCTCGACGGCTCGGGGAACGTGGTTCCTTTCGATAAGGACGATGAGCTCTACATGAGCCATTTCGCGGCGAACGCCACGACCGCGCTCGAGCACGCGCATCTTACCCGTTCCATGGTTTTGAGGATGATCCGAATGTCCGAGCTCCGGGATCCCAAGGAGACCGGCCCACACGTCAATCGCGTTTCGAGCTACGCGGTCGAGATTTACGACCGCTGGGCTTTCAATAACTCGATCGGCGAGAATGAAAGCAAGAAGTTCCGCGATACCCTGAAGATCGCGTCCATGCTCCATGACGTCGGCAAGGTCGCCATATCCGACCTGATCCTCAAGAAACCCTCGCGCTTTACCCCGGAAGAATACCTGATCATGCAGGGACACACGTGGCTTGGCGCGAAACTCTTCAACGAAATCGAGTCCGCGGTCGATCGCGTCGCCCGCGAGGTCGCGCTAACCCATCACGAGAACTGGGACGGCACGGGGTATCCCGGCCGCGTGTCGGTCGATAACGGCGCCGTCGAGGTAGCCGATCCCGCCACCGGCCGCCCGAAGGGGCTCGAGGGCGAGGAGATCCCGATCGCGGGCCGCATCGTCGCGCTCGCCGACGTGTACGACGCGCTTTCCTGCAAGCGCGTATACAAGGAACCCTGGGCGGAGGATAAGGTTTTGGAAGAGATTAAGAGCCTGCGCGGGACGAAATTCGACCCGGCGGTCGTCGACGCGTTCTTCGAGATCCTTCCCTCGATTCAGGCAATCAGGGAACGGTTCCCGGACGTCGAGGAATAGCTCCGGGCGTATGACGCGCGTTTTTCTCGTTATGCGGACGCGCTTTCCTTGCGCATTCGGGTAATCTCCCGATCGAGCGCGTTCGCGAATCCTTGAAGCTCTTTTTTCCCGTATTGACTGGTCTTCTCCGGAATGAGGCCGTTCTGGCGCATCTCGAGCATGAGGTTTCGGATAGATAGACGCTCGTTGATGTTTTCGGCCGAATACACGATCCCCCGATCGTTAATCACCCGTATCCCGGCGTCGACGAGCCGCTTCGCGAGCGGGATGTCGCGCGTGATGACCATGTCGCCCGAGCCGACGTTCTCGACGATATAGTCGTCGGCGGCGTCTTGATGCGACGCGGTGAGCGTCATCGTGCAAAGGGGAGACTCGGGGAAGGGGATCTTGCGGTTCGCGACGAACCGTACCGGAATCTTAAGTCGGTCACCGGCGCGGCATACGAGGTCGCGGACTTGCCGCGGGCAGGAATCGGCGTCAATCCAAAGGGTCATGCGGAAAGGGTTCCCGGCGTGGACGCGACGTAGCAAACGCCCGAGCCGGAGAAGGTGATTGAATCGCCGCTCGCGGGGATGAGGACGAACGAGCCGCGCCCGATCGTGCAGGTTTCCCCCGATGGGCTTTTCGCGACGATTTCCCCGGTGGCGCCGATGACGATCGCGGGAGCCGTCGCGCGATAGGAATACTCGCCGTCCTGAAGTCGGAGCGCGGTAAGCTCGCAATCCTTGGCGGCCGTTCGGTAGGTATACGTCTTGTCCCGAGTTTCGGGCTTGATGACATCCGGTTTATAGGGCGCGGGATTCAGGATCGCCAAAAGCTCGGGTATATCGAGGTGCTTGGCGGTCAGTCCCCCTCGGAGGATGTTGTCCGAGTTCGACATGAGCTCGAGCCCCGTTCCCTGGATATACGTGTGCATGATCCCCTCGGGAAGGTAGATCACCTCTCCCGGTTCGAGGGTAAGCGCGTTGAGGTAAAGCGGCGCGAGGCATCCGACGTCCCCGGGATAATGCGCGGAAAGCCGCTTCACAAGGCTGAAAATCCATCGCTTGTCTTCCGTGGGAGCGCGTTCTGCCGCGGCGATGGCGGCGATGATGGCCTCCGTTCGATCGTCAAGATCGAGCTCGAGGAGGAAGTGGCAAAGCGCGCGGTATCCGTCCCGATCGAGCCGTTCGATGGCTTCGTCCAGCACGGGCGAGGATGCGAGGCTAAAAAGTTCGCGGGTTTCCTCGGGAGCCCTGAAGCCGCAAAGCACGGTAAAGGGCGAAAGCGCCAAGAGCACTTCCTGTTTATGGTTCTTGTCTTTGTAGTTTCGGTTTGGAGAAAGGATCTGGATATCCGCGTCGGTTTCCCGATTATAGCCTCGTTCTGCCTGCTCGCGGGAAGGATGCACCTGGAGGGAAAGCGGGTTTGCCGCCGAAAGCACCTTGAACAAAAAGGGAAGGGTTCCCTCATACGCGTCGACCGTGTCCTTTCCGAGGATCTCGACCGTGTGCTCGGCGATATACTTATCGAGCGGCACGGCAATTCCCTTTCCGAAGAGCACGCGGCTCGGTGCCGCCGGGTGCGCGCCCATCCAGAGTTCGGCCATGTGCTCGTCATCGGTATTCACGAGGCCGGTAAACGCCGGGATACCGTCGAACGATCCCCAGACATAGGTTTGAATGGTATTTTTCAGTATCAGGAAGTGTTGCATATGGCTAAATCACCTGCTCAATCCGGGATATCATCCCGAGCGCGAGTTTCTCGGCTTCCGCGAGGTCAAGTTCCTGCGTGGGACCGGGGTGCTTCATTCTGTCTTTATAGAGTTCGTCGCAGAGCAAAATGCCCGCGATAATCGCGATTTTAAGGGAATCCTGCAAACCGGAGGTCGCTTCGATTTGGTCGATTGTTTTTTTGTAGTGGGAATAGAGCGCGGAAAGGTATTCTGGCTTTTCGTCGGCTTGAATGGCAAAAGAGGCGCCAAGCACGTCAATTTGCAAACTTCCCTTTGCCATAGGACTCCTGCCAGTCAGAATATATCCATCTGTCCGTTATCGGGGGAAGCCGCAGCGTGCGTTTCCTCGCCGGAAGAGTTCCAGTCAGCCTCAATTTCTATCGGTGAAACCGCCTCGGCGGCGGGCACGGCGTTAATCGCCGATGATTCATGCTCTTTGAGCGAAGGCTTGCCTTGCTCGGCCGGTTTCGGCCCTTCATGCGCGGACGGGGCCGCGTTTTGAGCCTGCGCGGGCTCGCGGCCCGCATAGGCGGAATCCTCGAACGCGCTTAAGCGGTCGAGCGCGTTCAGGATTCCTTCCTCGATCCTGCCCTGATCATCCTTGAACGAACGCACAAGGCCTTCAAGCTCGTTTACGCGGGACTGAAGGCTCGTGAGTTGGTTTTTAAGGAGGCCATTTTCGGCCGTCAGGGATTCGATCTTCCCGACGGCTTTCATGACCCGATTCTCAAGAAGGCGGACCTGATCGAGGCTTAGCATCGCTTAGGCCTCGAGAGCCTTTTTCGCGGTCGCGACGACGGCTTTGAAAGCGGCGGAATCCTCAATCGCCATGTTCGAAAGAGCCTTGCGATTGATGATGACGCCGGCCTTGGTCAGACCGTCGATGAAGCGAGAGTAGGAAAGTCCTTCCTCGCGGACCGCCGCGTTGAGGCGGGTGATCCAGAGGCTGCGCATCTCGCCCTTGCGGTTGCGGCGTGACTCGTAGGCATGGGTGAGGGACTTAACGACGGCGTCTTTTGCCGCCTTGAAATTCGTTCCGCGGCGTCCGCGGAAACCTTTCGCGAGCTTGAGAATCTTCTTGCGATGATCCTTGCGCTTGCTACCATCTATTGCTCTGGGCATTTTGCTTCTCCTGAAAAAGAATTAACCGTACGGTAAGAGCTGCTTGCGCATCTTGGCCGAATCGGCCTCGGAAAGGATTCCGTTGTGACGAAGGTTTCTCTTGCGCTTGGTGGTCTTCTTGGTAAGAATATGGCGCAGGTTCATCTTCTTGTACTTGACCTTCCCGCTCGCGGTGAAGGAAAAGCGCTTCGCGGCGCATCGTTTGCTTTTCATCTTTGGCATGATACCACTACCTCATCATTTTTTTGCTTTGGGGGCGAGCGTCATCGACATGAAACGGCCTTCCATAGCGGGCTGTTTCTCGATTACGTATTCGTCACCAAGCTTGCTTAACACATCTTTCAGAACGACAAGTCCAAGTTCGGTATGGGCCAGTTCGCGTCCGCGAAACCTGATCGTTACCTTAACCTTGTCCCCGTCGGCAAGAAATTCCTTCACGTGCTTTGACTTAAAATCGAGATCGTGATCGTCGATTTTCGGCTGCATGCGAATTTCCTTGAGTTCCTGCAATTTCTGTTTCTTCTTGGATTCACGGAGCTTCTTTTCCATTTCGAAACGATATTTGCCGTAGTCAAGGATCTTGCAAGCGGGCGGGTTCGCCGTCGGTGCAACTTCCACTAGATCAAGACTCAATTCGTGTGCCATTTTGAGCGCCTCGAGGGTAGGGACTATACCCTTCTGTTCGCCCTGATCATCAATGAGCCTGACCTCGCGTACACGGATTTGTTCATTAATCCGTAAACCTCTATTGTCCGCCAACGATCCCCCTTGTATACGAGCCCGAAACCCGTACGTTCTAAAGCAGAGTTACAACCGCAACTATAGCAAAAAGCTTCATTTACTGTCAAGGCAAGTACGTGTCTTGCACAGAAACCGATGAGTATGCTACGGTCAATTATGCATTTTTTGATATTTTTGCTCGTTCCGGCGGCGTTCGTGTATCATCTCGCCGGATACCGAGACGCTGGAGTCGAAGGCAAGAAAACCGGGTATCTCGCGGGTATTGCCGCCGGTATTTGCGCCGTTATCGTTAACGGGATACTTTCGCATATTCTTCCCGCCGCGACGCCCCATTTTTTCGTCAAACTTGCCATAATTTTCTTCTCGGAAACCGTAATTCCTTTTATCCTCGCACCGCTCGCGCTCTTTTACCTGGCGACTTCGCCCCTTCAGGAGCGGTTCGCGCAGATAAAGCTCCATTTATTCGGGATCGCGAGCGTGTACCTGCCGTATATCATGATCACCCGCTATGATTATCCCGATCTCGCGGTGATCGCCGGGGTACCGATACTCGTCCTTTCGGTTCTTTTCCTCGCCGAGTATTGCCTGAGGCAGTATGTTGCGTCAATTAATCGGGCTACGGATTTGTCTGATTTTGCGGTGGCCGTGCTTCCGGCGTTCGCGATGCTCGTTGCCTCTGATCTCTATAAAACCCTCTGGTACTTCTGTTTCCCGTTCTGGGTTTGGCTCCCGTTTTTCCTCGCGATCCCGCTTCTCGCGCTCTATACGCGGCTTCGGGCGTACGGAAAGCTCTTTATTTCGTTTTAATCGGGCCTGTTCTGCGCAAGTACGGATGCCTTATTCGCGCTTAGGTCATTGCCATGCCTGCGCTCTGAGCGGGAATGGCCGTTAAAAAAAACTCCGACGATCGTCGGAGTTTTTCTATTATATAGCCGCAAAGCGATTACACTCTGCGGCTCGGTCTGGTTAGCTGATCTGGTCTAGTAAGCCTGTCCAGCGGAACCCTGAGAAACCGGCATTGCCGGTTTCTCGAAGTTCAGCGGTGCAGGCCTTTAGGCCTGACCCGCTGAACCAAGGACCTCTTTATTCTTGTGCATATAGAGTTTCTTGAGCTCATCGCGGGCCGGTCCGAGATACTTGCGGGGATCGAATTCGTCCGGCTTCTCGGTGAGGACCTTGCGGATCGCGGCGGTCATCGCGAGGCGTCCGTCGGAATCGATGTTGATCTTGCAGACGGCGCTCTTGGCGGCCTTGCGGAGCTGCTCCTCGGGGATACCGACGGAGTCGGTGAGCTTTCCGCCGTACTTCTCGATCTCCTTGACGTACTCTATCGGCACGGAAGACGAGCCGTGGAGGACGATCGGGAATCCGGGGAGCTTCTTCTCGATTTCGGCGAGAACGTCGAAGGCGAGGGGCGGCGGGATCAGAATGCCGTCGGCATTGCGGGTGCACTGGGAGGGTTTGAACTTCTGGCGGCCATGGCTCGTTCCGATCGAGATCGCGAGGGAGTCAACGCCGGTCTTCTTGACGAAGTCCTGAACCTCTTCGGGCTTGGTATAGTGGCTTTCCTCGGCGGCGACATCGTCCTCGACGCCGGCAAGGACTCCGAGCTCGCCTTCGACGGTTACGTCGTGCTTGTGGGCGTACTCGCATACCTTCTTGGTGAGGGCGACGTTCTGGTCGTAGGGGAGGGATGATCCGTCGATCATGACCGAGGAGAATCCGGACTCGATGCAGTCGACGCAAAGCTCATAGCTGTCGCCGTGATCGAGATGGAGGACTATCGGGATATCATACCCGAGCTCGTGGGCGTACTCGACCGCTCCCTTCGCCATGTTCTTCAGGAGGTTTTTGTTCGCGTACTTGCGCGCGCCCGAGGAAACCTGAAGGATTACGGGGGATTTGGTTTCAACGCAAGCCTGGATGATAGCCTGCATCTGTTCCATGTTGTTGAAGTTATAGGCCGGAATCGCGTATCCGCCTTTGACAGCTTTGGCGAACATCGCTTTGGTGTTCACGAGACCGAGATCCTTATAGCTGGTCATAAGACACTCCTTTATCAGTATTAATAGTGATTTAATTGTAGAGATAACCTCTCTTTTGGTCAATACAACAAAATAAACGGTTTGACAAAGCGATACCTTCACCATATAATAATAACTGGCTGTATTTTCTCCGATGATAGAGTAGTTAAAAGGAGTATGGGATGAAACAAGGCGGTTTAATCATCGCGGGCCTTGTCCTTATGTTCACCATGATCGCGTTGCCGGTGATGGCAGAGGACGCGCACGTGAACTATGAAACGTATATAGTGGATAATTTTGATTCACAGGGTACGGATTGGACATGGATCGCTGCAGGAAGCAAGTTTGTCACACAAGGCTATCCCGTTCTGAAATACTTTGACGGTATGCCGAATGCGATTCGCGTTACACAGGCTGATCCTGCCGGCAAATACCAGTTTCTCGGCATGGAAGTCAAGTTTGATCGCAAGGGCGACAACTGGGTCGATATCGTTCCGATGAAGAAGAACGCCGACGGCAAGGACGCCCCATATGAAATCCCGTTTAAGGGCCGCATTTCCCGCCTGGACCTTTGGGTTTGGGGCGCGAACTACGCGTATGAGCTCGAGGCCTTAGTCCGCGACTGCAACGGTCGCGTGCATACCCTTGAGTTTGGTACCGTCGACTTTGAGGGATGGAAGAACATGTCAGTCAATATGCCGAACAACCTTCAGCAGGTTTCGCCGTATTTGAATGGCCAGCAGTACGCAACGTTCGTCGCGTTCCGCCTCAGAACTCGCCCCACCGAGCGCGTGGACGATTTCAAGATCTTCTTTGATCAGTTCAAGGCTTTGACGAATACCTACATGCCTTCCTACGACGGTTTTGATCTTGTCAATAAGCCATTTGATACACAGAAGGAGAGCGGTCAATGAAAAAGGTTGTATTCGGGGCAATTTGCTGCCTTTTTGCCGCGGTAGTCTCAGCGCAGACAGCTCAGCCCGCACAGGCCACTCAGCCTGCCCAGCCCGCTCAGACCTCGCAAACCGCATCCTCGGACATGAATCTTGACGCGGCTAACCCCGCGTTGATCGGTACCGATTCCGCCGAGCAGAAGCTCAAGGAAATATCGGTTGATAAGTTTGAGAACGAAGGAACCTGGGTCGCGGCGATGTCTGCGGACGAGGGCGTGATTAAGGGTCGCCTTTTTAACGGTTCTCCGAATGGCAAGAAGCCGATTCCGGCCGAAGCCAACATGAACCTGAAAGACGAAATGGTGTATGGCGTGCGCGTCGATTTCTTCCGCCGTGGGTATAATTCCTTTACCCTCACCGCGACCAAGCCGCTTCCCGTTGAGGGAATCGCGAAGACGGTCAGCGTGTGGGTCGTCGGTCGAAATTACAACCATACCCTCAAGCTTTTGCTCCAGGATTACTGGGGACATAACTTTGAGCTCTATGTCGGCAAGCTCAATCATTCCGGATGGAAGCTCATGACCGTCGCGATTCCCCCGCAGAATCCCGATGGAAAGTCGGGCATCATCCAGAAGGATTACCATTACAGCACCCGTATGGGCCTGAAGATCGTCGGCTTTAAGGTCGAGTGCGATCCCACGGACGCGTACGGCAGCTATTACATCTATCTTGACGACCTTCGCGCCGTTTCCGATCTCTATGAGATGGAAGCACGCGATGTCGACGATATGTATGATAACTGGTAATAGCCGGTTGTATCGAGCATGATACGGAAAGCCGCCTTTCGGGGCGGCTTTTTTATTGATCCTGAGGGTTAGTTGATGGAAAAAAGCAATGCGTCTTCACCGTCACGGGAAAACATCGGTTCAAATGATGGGCGTACGGTGCCGGAGAGAGAGAACATCGAGTTCCTTAAAAACATCTATTTTTTTCACGCGATGCCCGAGGATTCCCTTCGCAAGATTTCCGCGCTTTGCTCAGAACGGGACTATGAGCCGGGTTCAATCCTCTTTTTTGAGGATATGCCCGGCGACCGCTTTTTTATCATCTTGGACGGCGAGCTTGAGATCTGGAAACGGTATGGGCAATCGGATGGGGTTCTTCTCGGGGTGAGCGGGAAGGGGCAACCCGTCGGTGAGATGGCCTTGATCGATGAGCAGCCGCGGAGCGCTACCGTTCGTGCGCGTAGCCTCTCACGGGTGCTTATGCTCGAGGCGGCGGATTTTAGCCGACTGATGGCGACTGATACCGCGATATGCGTTTCGCTTCTCAAGGCGGTGACCATGATGGTCAGGCGCTCGAACGAGGCCCATGTCGCCGACCTTGACCGCCAGAATAGGGAGCTCGCGCGCGCGTACGCCGATCTCGCCGCGGCTCAGGAGGAGTTGGTTAGCAGGGAACGGCTTTCCGTGATTGGGAAGTTCTCGTCGCTCATCCTTCACGATATCAGGAATCCGCTTTCCGCGCTGAAGACCCGGATCGAGCTTTTGGCGATGCATCGCGATAACCGGGATTATTTCGATCAGGCGATTACGAAGATTCAAAACGATATCTCCCGCATGGAAACCATCTCGGCGGAATTCCTCGATTATGCGCGAGGGGAGATTCGGCTCAAGATGACGGTCAGCGACATCAGCGCGCTTCTCGAGCGTTTCCGAGAAATTCTATTGATGAAAACGAGTGGGCTCGGCATAGAACTGCTCATCGATAACCGCGCGACGGAACGGGTCGCCCTGGACGAGGAGCGAATCATTCGCGTGCTCGTCAATGCGGGGGAAAACGCGTGTAAGGCCATGCCGTTAGGCGGAAGGCTTGAGGTTCGCGCGTGGATTGAGGACGAAAAGCTTTTTCTTGAGCTCGAGGACACCGGTCATGGGATGAGTAAGGAAGTCCTTGCGCATTGCTTTGACCCGTTTTACTCGATGTCCACCGCCGGCGGAACCGGGCTTGGTATGGTTATCATAAAAAATATCGTTGACGCGCATCACGGCACGGTGGCCGTCGAATCGGAAGAGGGAAAAGGAACGCGCGTTCGGATCGCCTTGCCCGCGATTATGTGATTCACCTCTTAGTACTTTTTAGGTCTCGTTACACAAGCGATAGGTGTAGGCCCTGCCTGCTTTCCCCGTTCGTTCGGCTATGCGCGTTTTTGCCAATACCCAGGCCATCTTCCCCGCATGGGTGCCGACTCCCGCCCGCGAGAGGTCCATTACCGTAAATACCGCCGGGATATCGGGCGGAACGAGCGCGGCGAAATCTCTGGCGGTGTGAAACGAGCGGGTTTCGTGGATCTTCACGAGCTTTCGATCGCTTATCCGAATACCTTTCCTTCTCCATGAACCGGTTCCGTCGGCGACCCTGAGCTCGAGAATATCAGTGAATACGACCGTGACGGTGAGGTTCTCGTGCCCGACAAGATGCCATATCCCGGTGAGCTCATCGAATAGCTGATAAACCTTCCCGTGTTTGGGGCTTTTCCGCCTCGTGCGGAGCTCTCCCGTCGGCTCAAAGGTTTCGATCGTCGTATTGACGGCGATGGGGTAGACGAGGTTAACCTTTCGCGTCTCGAGGATCTTCTCGAGCTTCCCCTTGAGCTTACCGAGGTGAGCCGTTTGGATCTCGACGACCGAACCGTCATCGAGCATGGCGTCGCAGATCGACCCCTCGATGGGAACCTCCGTCTTGCCGGTATCGCCAGAAAAATATTCCTTGAGTTCCTCGTGCAAGAGGCTCTCGTTCCAGGTATTGATCATACGTATTCCAAAAGATCAGCAGCGCTCAGCTGTTCGAGGAAATACCACGTGACGACGAGTCCCGTTTCCTCGGCGGTTCTTTTACGCGCTACGTGGTAGGCAAGCATGCGGTTCGTCGGGAGGGGAAGGGGAAGGGGGTTGCCATTCACGTCGACGATGTCGTTTACGCTCAATTGGTGCTCGATTTCCTGCGTTTCGCCTTCCGGAAAAACCAGGTGGAATTCATACAACGTCATATCAGGACTATATCGGCCTCTTTTGGCTTTTGTAAACCGTGTATTTACATCATTTTGCACTTTTTACCCGAAAGTTGTTGACAAGCAAATTTTTGGTGCTAAAATGATACTTACGTGGGAAAAAGTGGGAGAAAGTAGTAAAAAGTGGATGCAGGATTGTTGACCGGAGAATATCGCAATACGCTCGACGAAAAGGGACGAATCATGTTCCCCGTCCGGCTGCGGTCTGAGCTCACCGGTTCGACGCTCATCCTGACGCGCGGGATAGACCGCTGTTTATGGCTCTTCCCCCCGGATCAGTGGAAGGTTCTGTCAGACAAGGTGATGGAGTCCGCGTCGCTGTTCCAATCCCAATCCCGTTCGGTATTGCGCAGGCTTGTCGCCCCGGCCCAAGAGGTCGAGATCGATAAGGCTGGGCGTATATCGATTCCGCAGAGCCTGCGCGAGTTCGCCGGGCTCGGGAAGGATTGCCTATTCCTCGGGATCAATAAGTATTTTGAGTTGTGGGATTCGCAGGAATACGAAAAATATCTGGGGGAGAGCGAGGTAGATTTCCGGGAGGCCACCGAGGGTCTTGGGAATATCTGCCTTTAACGGGTTATGGAGATAGTACATACATCGGTATTATTGAACGAATGCCTCTCGCTGCTCGCGCCCGAAAGCGCGCAGTCGCTCATGGTCGACGGAACCCTCGGCGAGGGCGGCCATACCGAGGCGTTCCTGACCGCGTATCCCGAGCTTCGCGTGATCGGCGTCGACGCAGACGCGCGCATCCAAGCCCGCGCCCGCGAGCGCTTGAGCCCCTTCGGCGACCGGGTGATCTTTCACCTCGGTTGGTCCGACGCCTTCTTCCGCGATTATCCTTCCGACGGGAAAAAGCCCGACATCATTCTCCTCGATCTCGGAATCTCGCTCTTTCATTACGAGAAATCCGGCCGGGGTTTTAGCTTCCGCTCGGACGAGCCGCTCGATATGCGGCTTGACCCGAACTCGGGGGAAAGCGCCGCGGACATCGTCAATACCATGCGGGAAGAACCCCTCGCCGACTTGATCTATAACTATGGCGAGGAGCAGTTCTCGCGGCGCATCGCGCGCGCGATCGTCGAGGCGCGCCGCACGGCGAAGTTCGCGACCGCTCGCGCCCTCGCCGACTGCATCTACGGCGCCGTCCCCGGCGCATACCGCCACGGTCGAATCCACCCGGCGACGAAGACCTTTCAGGCGCTTCGCATAGCGGTGAACGGCGAGCTCAGCCGCCTGCCCGAGCTGCTTGATCTTGCCTTTGGCGCGCTTGCCCCAAGCGGAAAGCTCGGCGTCATCACCTTCCATTCCCTCGAGGACCGCATCGTGAAAAATCGCTTTCGCGACCTCGCGAAAGCCTGCATTTGCCCGCCGGAAGTGCCGATATGTAAGTGTGGGGGCAGGCCGCGCGCCGAGCTCCTGACCAAAAAGGCCGTCGGTCCGACAGAAGAAGAAATCGCCCGCAATTCCCCGTCGCGCAGCGCGCGGCTCAGGGTCGTGCGGAAGATCGCGTATGGAGATGCACACCTATGATAAAAAACATCGCAGCGTTTGTCCTTGCACTCGCGATTCCCGTCATGCTTTTTTCCCTCGTTTGGCAAACGAGCCGCTACGGGGCCATGGAGCGCGACGTTCGAGAGCTTGACCGTAAGCAAGATGAGATTATCACGGTTAACCGGAGGTTGATTTCCGGCATAACGGTCCTTTCGACCCCGGAGCGGATCGAGCGGGTCGCGACGGAAGACCTCAAGATGCGAAAGGCGCACGCGGACGAGATCACGCGGATAGCGCTCAAGAAGGGGGACCTCGGTGGCTGACCAAACCCTTCTCATGACGGTGAGCGCGCTCGCGGCAGCCGTCCGAGGCACGATACTGTGCGACTATTCCCCGAATAACGGGTTCTCCTCCGTGGCGACCGACAGCAGAAACGTGCTGCCGGGTTCGCTTTTCGTGCCCCTTATGGGCGAGTTCCTCGATGGGCACACCTTCATCGCGAAGGCGCTCGAGTCGGGGGCGGCGGTGATATTCGTGGACGCGGCCCACGGCTCGGGCTCGGCGAGCCTTTTTTGCACGCTCGGCAAGCAGTATAACGCCTCGTTCATCGTCGTCGAGAATACCCTGCACGCGCTCCAGGACGCGGCGGGCGCGTATCTAAAAAAATTCCCGAAGCTCCTCAAGATCGGCATCACCGGCTCGAGCGGAAAGACGACGACCAAGGAAATCACCGGCGCGATCTTCTCGCAAAAATACCGCGTCATCATGAACGAGGGAAACCTCAATTCCGAGACGGGCTTGCCGCTTTCGGTTTTTAAGGTCAGGCCCGAGCATGAGGTTGGCATCTTTGAGCTGGGAATGAACCGCAAGGGGGAGATTACCGAGATCGCGCGCGTCCTTATGCCGAAGCTCGCGCTTATCACGAACATCGGAACCGCCCATATCGGGATTCTCGGCTCGCGCCAGGCGATTGCTGAGGAAAAAAAAGAAATATTCTCCTTTTTCGATAGCGACTCGACCGGCTTCGTTCCCGAGGACGACGACTGGAAGGATTTCCTTTCGGACGTGCGGAGCGGGACGGTGCTTCAGTACGGAAAGTCGAGCACGCACGGCTATGGCGGCTCGGAGAGCCTCGGCATCGACGGCACGCTCATCCGGTACGAGGGTCGCGAGATTCGCTTCCCGCTTCCCGGTCCCTATAATCTCAAGAACGCCCTGGGCGCCATCGCGCTCGCGCGCCACGCGGGGATCGGCGCCGACCGGATCAAGGCCGGCATCGAGTCGGTTCGCCCGCTTTTCGGCCGCGCCGAGATCAAGCGGGGAGAGGCGACGGTGATGCTCGATTGCTATAACGCGAACCCCGACTCGATGGAAAACGCCCTGGAGTTCTGCCGTGACCTCGAGTGGGCGGGGAGAAAGATTTTCGTCCTCGGCTCGATGCTCGAGCTCGGGGATGAGTCGGGCCAAGCGCACCGAAAGGCATGCTCGCTCGCGCGCGACGCGGGACCTGACCGCGTGTACTTATTCGGCCAGGAAATGGTCGACGCGGGAGCCGCGGTCGATTGGGGAGAGATCCCCGTCGAGTTCCATACCGACATCGAGCGGCTCAAGGCGGCGCTCGCGGCCGCGAAACGGCCGGGTGACTTCTTCTTCGTCAAGGGTTCCCGAGGCATGGCGCTCGAGCGCGTCTGCCCGGCGCTCGTTACCCCGGAAAGCGAGACGGTCTCGCGCTCGTCGGGCGGGGGTAAGTAAGGATATGCGCCCGTTCGCGATCGTCGCGGAGAAAAACCGCGTCCCGGAAAAAATCGACCTCCCCTTCGTGCTCCTCGTGACCCTCCTTTGCGGGATCGGCTTCACGACGCTCTACTCGGGGTCGCTCGGCTACGGCGAGCGGATTTTCGGGGACCAGTTTTACTTCGTCAAGAAACAGGCGATCAACCTCGCGGCGGGCGTCATCGCCATGTTTCTCCTCGCGTCGATCAATCTCGAGACCGTGCGCAAGCATCTTCCGAAGATCGTGGCCGTCACGATCGTCCTTTCGTTTTTAACCTTCATTCCCGGGATCGGGATCAATAAGAACGGGGCGTCCCGCTGGATCGGGATAGGACCTGCGACCTTTCAGCCCTCTGAGCTCGTCAAGCTCGTGCTCGTGCTCTTTCTCGCGAACCTGTTCGCGAAGAAGCACGATAGGCTCGACGAACCCGAGGTCTCGGTGTATCCCGCCGCCGTCATGACCTCGGTCCTCGTCGCGACCGTCTATCTCCAGAGGAACTTCTCGACCGCGATCCTCCTCATCCTGATCGCGCTGTCGGTTTTCTTCGTCGCCGGCGTGCGGGTCAGTTGGTTCGTGAAATTCTGCCTTCTTTCGCTTCCCCTCATCGCGCTCATGGTCTTGAGCGAGGAATACCGCGTTAAGCGCATCCTTGCCTATCTTTATCCCGAGCGGTATCCCCTGAGCTTCGGCTACCAGGTGAACGCGGCGCTCCAGGCGATCTCTGACGGCGGGTTCTGGGGCCTCGGGCTCGGGAACGGGATCAGAAAGGTCTCGAGCATCCCAGAGGTTCAGTCCGATTTCATCTTCGCCGTGTGGTGCGAGGAAATGGGCTTTATCGGTATCTTGGGCTATTTCGCGGTCCTTTTTACCTTTGCGTGGCGCGGCTTTCTCATCGCGTTCTCGGTCCGCGACCGGTTCAGAAGCCTTCTCGCGTTTGGCTGCACGATGATCATCCTCGTACAGTCGCTCATGAACGCGGGCGTCGTCGTGCGCGCCTTTCCCGCCACCGGAATACCGCTTCCGTTTTTCTCGTCCGGCGGCTCGTCCTTGCTGATAACGCTGTGCCTGTGCGCCTTAATAATAAACGTATCCCGGTACATGCCGGAAGGGGAGATACAAAATGTATGAGACAATAACCGCCGAAACTGCCCATACGGGCAGAACCGAGGATTGGAAACCGGTAGCGATCAAGGTCCTCGTCGCGTTCCTCGCCGTGTTCTTGCTCGCCGAGCTCGCCTTTTACCTCGTGGTGATCCCCGCCACGTCGACGGTCAGACTGACCGTCGAGGGCGCACCTTCGGTCGGGTACGACGAGCTTTGCTCGATCGCGGGCATTTCGGGAACCGAGAAATGGATACGGTTTAACACCGCAGCCACGGCGGCGCGGCTTGCCTCGAATCCCCTGTTCGAGACCGTGACCGTCGAGAAGAAGTTCCCCGACCGCGTGGTGATCTCCGTGAAGGAGCGCGTCCCGGTCGCAGTGTCGCTTGGGGTCGTGGACGGGAAAACCGTGCCGGTCGAGATCGACCGAAAAGGCGTCGCGTTCAGGATAGGACGCCTGCCCGCGAAGACCGCGCTTCCGCTCGTGACGGGCTTGACCTTCGAGAACCCCGTCGCCGGGATGCGGCTCGACGCGCGCCTCAGACCGCTCCTCGAGAACCTTGCCGATATCGAGGGAAAGGACCCCGTCCTCCTTGCGTCGGTCTCCGAGATCAAGATCGACGAGAAGGCCTACGGCGGCTATGACCTCGTCGTGTACCCCGTCCACACCCCCGTGCGCGTTCGCACCGACAAGGCGTTGAACGAAGACGCATTACGGTATATGATGCTGGTACTGGACGTCGTGAAGGACCTTGATCCGTCAATTGACGAAATCGACATAAGAGCCGGTACGGTCTCGTATCGCGCGAAGGGGAAGACGCTTTGAGTGAGGTCGTGGTCGGACTCGACATTGGAACCAGCCGGATACGGGCGCTGATCGGTGAGATATCCGACACGGGCGTCTTCCAGATTACCGGCGTCGGGACGAGTCCGTCGACAGGCTTGCGAAAAGGCGTCGTCGTTAACATTGAAAACACCGTCCGGGCTATCGCGCAGGCCGTAGAGGCCGCAGAGATGATGAGCGGCATCGAGGTCACCCGATGCATGATCGGCATCGGCGGAACCCACATCGACGGCCTTAACTCGCGTGGCGTCGTGGCCGTGACCGGTAAGGGCCGCGATAACCGCGAAATCGGCCAGGAAGACATCAACCGCGTCATCGACGCCGCGAAGGCGGTCGTCATCCCCATGGACCGCCAGGTCCTCCACGTCATCCCACAATCCTATATCGTCGACGAGCAAAAAGGCGTCCGGGATCCCCGGAACATGATCGGCGTCAGGCTCGAGGCCGAGGTACACATCATCACCGGCTCGGTCACCTCGGTCCAGAATATGGTCAAATGCGTGAACCGCGCCTCCCTCTCGGTGGACGAGTACATGATGCACTCCCTCGCCGCCGTAAAATCAGTCATGACCCAGGACGAGCGCGAGCTCGGCTCAATCCTCATCGATCTCGGCGGCGGCACCACCGACGTGCTCGTCATGGCCGACGGCGCGCCACTTTTGACCGCGGTGCTTCCGGTCGGCGGGATACAGGTAACGAACGACATCTCGATCGTGAAGGGCATATCGGTCGAAACCGCCGAGCGGATCAAGCTCGACGCGGGCTGCTGCTGGCTTCCGCTCATCGAGGAAAACGAGGAAGTGATCCTTCCCGGCGTCGGCGGCAGGCCGCCGGTCGTCATCCCGCGCGCGGAGATCTGCGAGATCGTGCAGCCGCGCATGGCCGAGATCTTCACGATGGTCAAGGAAAAGATCGCTCCCGTCACGAAGTCTCGCCAGCTTTCGGGAAACGTGATCCTGACCGGCGGCGGCGCGAACCTTCCCGGCGCGGTCGAGCTCGCGTGCGAGATCTTCGGCACACAGGCGGTGCGGATCGGCATACCGGGGAATTTCGGCGGGCTTACCGGCGAGTACCGGAGCCCCGATTACGCGACCGTGCTCGGGCTCGTCCTCGCGGCCTACGAGCGGCGTAAGGAAGAGATACCCGAGACGCGTCCCGAGGAAGCCGCCGCGAAGCCCGTAATCGGGCGCATACGCGGCTGGCTCAAGGAATTTTTCTAAAAGACATACTATCATGCTATACTGCAAGGGGTGAGTCAGTTTTTTCTGGGAGGGGAGAACTACATGGAAATCGAGGTGATGCAACATAGGGAGATAAGCCCTACGGTCATTAAAGTAATAGGCGCCGGCGGCGGCGGATCGAACGCGGTTAACCGCATGATGGAATGCGGGCTCGCGAACGTCGACTTCGTCGTCGCGAACACCGATGTCCAGGCGCTCAACTACTCGAACGCGCCGTCGAAGCTCGCGATCGGCTCGAAGCTCACCGGGGGACTCGGCGCGGGCGGCAAGCCCGAGGTCGGCGAAAAGGCGGCTGTCGAGGATACCGAGATGATCACGAACGCGATCCGCGGGGCCGACATGGTGTTCGTCACCGCGGGAATGGGCGGCGGCACCGGCACCGGAGCGGTTCCGATCATCGCCGAGATCGCGCGGAGCCAAGGCGCCCTTACCGTCGGCGTCGTGACCCGTCCCTTCGATTTCGAGGGGAAGGTCAAGCAGCGCCTCGCCGAGGAAGGCATCGAGAAGCTCCGGAAATCGGTCGACACCCTCATCGTCATCCCCAACCAGCATCTCCTCAAGCTCGTCGACCGCCGCACGCCGATCAAGCAGGCCTTCACGATGGCCGACGACGTCCTTCGCCAGGCAGTGCAGGGCATCTCGGACCTCATCACCCATCCCGGGCTCATCAACATAGACTTCGCGGACGTAAAGACGACGATGGAAGGGCAGGGAGACGCGATCATGGGCGTCGGCACCGGCGAGGGCGATAACCGCTCCGTCGACGCGGCGACGAACGCGATCAATAACCCGCTTCTCGAGGACTCCCACATCGAGGGCGCGAACCACATACTCATCAACATCACCGGCAGCGAGGACATGACCCTCGTCGAGGTCGAGGAGATCGTCAAGATCGTCACGGCGAACGCCGACCCCGACGCGCTTATCATCTACGGAACCGCGATCGATAACGCGATGGGCGACCGGATCAGCGTGACGGTTATCGCGACCGGGTTCGTGACGAACCACTATCAAGTCGCGATCGACCGAAGCGCCGCGAGCGCGCGCTCTGAAAAGGCCGCGGGTTCCGCGCCGGGCGACTTCATGACCGGACGGGAATGGAAAGAGCTGAACGACCGCGCGCAGCGGCCGGTGTCGGGACTCGGCACGCGCAACGGCGCGGTCTCGATGCCCCAGGTTTCCGCGCCCGCCTCGGGCGACGATCTCGATACGCCGACCGTCGTGAGGATGCAGCAGAAGGCGCAGAACTGAACGAGACGCTCGTACGGTCATTCAAGGCGTTTCTGGTCACCGGCGAGGCGCGCGCGCGCCTTACCGCGGAGACCTACGCGACGACCGTTACTATCTTTCTCTCGTGGCTTGAGTCGCGCGGCGCAACGGTCGAAAAGGCCACGACGGAGGATTGCGTCGCGTTCGTCATCTCCCGCTCGGATTCGGGCGCCTCGGGAAAGACCGTCGCGCGCGACATCGCGGCCTTACGCTCCTTTTTTCGGTTTACCATCCTCGAGCGCTTGCGCTCCGACAATCCCGCAGACAACCTTGAATCGCCCCGGCGGGGGAAGAGCCTACCAAGGGTGCTTTCCCCCGAGGACATCGACGCCCTCCTTTCGTCCATACCGCTCGATACCCCGAACGGGATTCGGGACCGCGCGCTTTTCGAGCTCGTGTATTCCTGCGGGCTTCGCGTGAGCGAGGCCGTTTCACTTTCGCTTTCGGATATCCATTTTCGCGAGCGGATGATCCTCGTGCACGGCAAAGGCAGTAAGGAGCGCATGGTTCCGTTCGGCTCTCCCGCGGAGAAATGGCTTACCGAATACCTTGCGGGCGCGCGCAAGGAACTCTTGGGGAACAAAATCTCGAACGCGGTGTTCGTGAACGCGCGCGGCGGCCGTCTCTCGCGAAAGGGGATCTGGGACCGATTTCAGGGCATCGAGGCGCGTTCGGGGGTTACGGCGAAGATCCATACCCTCAGGCACTCGTTCGCGACGCACCTTCTCGCGGGAGGCGCGGACCTTCGCTCGGTGCAGGATCTCCTCGGTCACGCCGACGTCGCCACCACGCAGATCTACACCCACGTGGAGAACGAATCGCTCAAGCTCTATCACGCGGATTTCTTTGACAATTATGAGCCAGAAGGCGAAAATTAAATGAAAAAGCCACACCTGGAGGCGGCATCGTGAACAAACCCTACGTAACGGCGATCTTAGTTTTGTGCGTCTCTTTTTCCCTCGCGTCGTGCGGTCCGAACGTCAAGACGATCAGGCGGATGCAGTCGATCGAGGAAAACGTCGGAAATCCTACCTCCGTCGAGGAATTGACGGCGGCGATAAAGAAATACCAGTATCGCGTCGAGGACATCATCAACGCGGAGACCCGCGTCGGGATATGGTATAAGATTCTCGGCACGCGCTACCTCGATAACGGCATGTACGGCAAGGCGCTCGAGACCTTTCAGAAGGCCATCGAGTATTACCCGAATAATCAGAACCTCTACTATTACGTCGGCGTCTGCGCCGGGTATATGGCGAAGTCCGCGCTCGATTACGGCGCGACCGGTTCCCTCGCGCAGCGCGACAATTACTGGAAGCTCGCCGAATCGTCGTACCTGCGCGCGATCGAGCTCGAGCCGAAGTACGTGCGCGCGCTCTATGGGCTTTCGGTCCTTTACGTATTCGAGCTCAATCGGCCCGCCGACGCGATTCCCTACCTTGAGAAAGTTCTCGACATCGACCACCGCAATATAGAGGCGATGTTCGTCGCCGCGCGCGCCTACTACGTTACCGGGAAATACGACGCCTCCGTCGCGATGTACGACCGAATCCTCTCGCTTTCGCTCGACAAGGAACGAAAGGCGGAGGCCGAAGCGAATAAGGCAACCGTCCTCGAAAAGGCCTATGAGCATTGACCGACTCCTTCTAGCGCTCGCGAGATGCACTTTTCTCACCTGCGCGGAGAAGGGGTTTTTGGCAAAAAAACTTGACAATCTTGAATCACTTACAGTACGTTCTATAGAAGATATTTGCCTCCTCGTGCGCAGGAGAATCGTAACGCGCGCGTGGAAGCCCGAAATCCTTGCCGATCTCGTCGAGGATGACCTTCGCGGAATGGAGCGTTACGGCATTAAAGCCGTTTCCATCCTCGACGAAGGCTATCCGCCGCTTCTCAGGGAACTCCATGATCCACCGTTCGTTCTCTTCTGGAGAGGGACGCTGCCCGATCCGGAGAAGCCGCTCGTGGCGATCGTCGGGACACGAATGCCCACGGGAACCGGCGCCCTTGCGGCGGCGCGTTTCGGGAAGGAGTTTGCCCACGCGGGCGTGCCGGTCGTTTCGGGGCTCGCCCGCGGAATCGACGCGTTCGCGCATCGGGGCTGCGTCGAGGAGTCGGGTAAATCGATCGCCGTGCTCGCGTGCGGTTTGGACCGGATTTACCCGCGGAGCAACGCGATCCTTGCCGGTAGGCTCCTTGAGTCGGGCGGTTGCCTTATCGGGGAATATCCTCCCGGCGAGGAACCGCTCAAGTTTCGCTTTCCCGAGCGGAACCGCATCATCGCCGGGCTCGCGCGCTCGGTTGTCGTGATCGAGGCGCCCGAAAAATCGGGAGCGCTCATTACGGCGGACTTCGCGCTCGAGCAGGGGAAGGACCTTTTCGTGTTTTCGGGAACGCTCGACTCGCCGCGCGGCGCGGGAACGAAGCGGCTGGCGTTCGACGGCGCGCCTGCGGTAAGTTCGGCCCATGAGGTTCTTGATTCGTGGGCCTATCCCGCGCCTTTGCGTGGTTCCGCCGCGCGGGCGGATGCGAATCCCGCGTTTGGCGTTTCGCGCGCGCGCGGCGCGTCCGGGCGGCAAGGTCCCGAGGGGATCGGCCGCCAACTCGCGCTTGAATTCGAGAATGAACTGGGTCCGCTCTGACGGGCGGGTCCGTTGAGGAGAACTGAATATGGCCTCGAAGAAGGCAGTAGCTAAGAAAGACGTGAAGACGACGCTCGTGATCGTGGAGTCGCCCGCGAAGGCAAAGACGATCGAAAAATACCTCGGTCACGGGTATGTCGTAAAGGCCTCGATGGGCCATCTCATCGATTTGCCGAAATCGAGGCTCGCGATCAACACGGATGACAACTATCAGCCCGAGTATATAACGGTGCGCGGGCGCGCGAAGCTGCTCAAGGAACTCCAGACGGACGCGAAGAAATCCCGCGAAGTGCTACTCGCGAGCGATAATGATCGCGAGGGAGAGGCTATTGCCTGGCACCTGAGGAATTCCATCCTCTCGAAATACCAGGTGCCGATCAAGCGGATCGTGTTCAACGAAATCACCCCGCAGGCCATCAAGGACGCGGTCCTCCATCCTATCGACATCGACGAATCGAAGGTGAACGCGCAAAAGGCGCGCCGCGTCCTCGACCGTCTCGTCGGATATAACCTCTCGCCCCTTCTGTGGAAGAAGGTAAAGAACGGGCTCTCCGCCGGGCGCGTGCAGTCCGTCGCGCTCAGGCTTATCTGCGAGCGCGAGCGCGAGGTCGAGGAGTTTATCCCCGAGGAATACTGGACGCTCGACGCCGACTTCAAGAAGGGCAAGGCGGAATTCTCCGCGCAGCTCGTTACCTATAAGGACGAGAAGCCCGAGCTCAAGAACGAGGAATCGGTCAAGAAGATCATCGCGGCCATCAGCGCCTCGCCCTGCGTGATCGAGGACATCAAGACCACCGAAAAGACCATACGCCCGAAGGCCCCGTTCACGACCTCGAAGCTTCAGCAGATGGCGGCGAACCGGCTCGGCTATACCTCGAAGAAGACGATGCAGATAGCCCAGCAGCTCTATGAAGGTATCAACATCGGCTCAACCCGCGTCGGTCTCATCACCTACATGCGAACGGACTCCGTGCGCATCTCGACCGTCGCCCTCGACGAGGTCCGAAAATGGATCGGGGAGAAATACCCCGCCGAGCTTCCCCCCGCGCCGAACGAGTATTCCGTGGAGAAAAAGGCCCAGGACGCCCATGAGGCGATCAGGCCCACCTACGTGCAGTATACCCCCGAATACGTGAAGGAATTCCTGACGCGCGACCAGCTCAGGCTCTACACCGTCATCTGGGAGCGCTTCGTCTCGAGCCAGATGAACCCGGCGCGCAGCCGAACCGCGAGCATCGACATCCGCGCGGGCGACGCGCTCTTCCGCGTTTCGACGACCCGCGTGTTCGAGAAGGGCTTTTACAAGGTTATCAAGACGCTTATCTCGAAGGACGAGAAGGAAAAGCCCCTGCCCGAGATGAAGGTGGGCGAGAAGCTCGACGTGAACGGCTTCCATCCCGAGCAGCACTTCACCCAGGGTCCGTCGCGCTTTACCGACGCGTCGATCGTCAAGACCCTCGAGGAAAAGGGAATCGGCCGGCCCTCGACGTACGCGCCGATCATCTCCGTGCTCCTCGAGCGCTATTACGTGACGCGCTCGAACAAGCAGCTCGTCCCGACCCAGCTTGGGCGCATCATCAACGATATCCTCGTCGGGTACTTCCCGACCGTCGTCGACGTCAATTTCACCGCCTCGGTCGAGGCGCAGCTCGACGACGTCGAGGAGGATAAGATCGAGTGGCCCCAGATGATCGGCACGTTCTTCAAGCCGTTCAAAAGCCGGGTGGACGAGGTCATGGAAACCCTCGACAGCATGAAGGGCCGCCTCGACGAGTCGACGGACTACGTGTGCGAGCTCTGCGGGAAGCCGATGCTCAAGAAGCTCGGGCGCTTTGGGTTCTTCCTCGCGTGCTCGGGTTTCCCCGAGTGCCGAAACACCCGCTCGATCCCGCTCGCGAAATGCCCGCGCCCAGGCTGCAACGGCGAGATCGTCTCGCGGAGAACCAAGGGCAGGAGCAAGGAATTCTTCGGGTGCACGAATTACCCGGAGTGCGACTTCATCAGCCACTTTAAGCCGATCAACGCGACGTGCCCGAAATGCGGGCAGTTCCTGGTCGAGAAATACGACAAGAAAAACGGGTCGTTTAAGTCCTGCATTAACCCGGAGTGCGACTACCTCCATACCCAGGAAGAGCCGGCCGAGGTAACCGCCGAGGCCGATTCGGAAGGCGAGGAATGAACCGCCATTTCGAGGAGTTTCTCGAGTACCTTTCCGGCGTGCGAAACCTTTCGCGGAATACCGTGGAAAGCTATCGCCGGGATCTCGCGCTCCTCGATCGATGGGTTTCGTCGAATGGAAAGACGGCCTCCGCCTGCGGTCCCGACGCGCTTTGCGTCACGACCGGCGAATTGCGGCTTTTCGTATCGGATCTCGGCTCGGAAGGCTACGAGAGCTCAAGCCTCAATCGGATACTCGCCTCGGTTCGGGGCTTTTTTCGCTACGCGGTTCATTTCGGGCTCCGCGCGGATAACCCTGCGTCGGCGATACGAAACCTCAAAGTCCCGAAAAAACTTCCCCAATTCCTTTTCGCCGAGGAAGCGGAACGCCTGTGCGCGTTGCCGGCCGCCTCTCCCAAAACGCTAGCGGTCTCACCGAATATGCGGACAGCGGGAAAAGCGCCCTCGATCGAGCGCTCCCATTCGCTTTGGCCCGCGCGCGACTGCGCGCTTCTCGCCGCGCTCTATACGAGCGGCTGCCGAGTTTCCGAGATCGCGGGGCTCACGATGCGGGACATCGAGCGGGACCTTTCGTCCGCCGTGGTGCGGGGAAAGGGCAACAAGGAGCGGCGCGTGTTCTTCGCGAAGGACGCCAGGAAGGCGCTCGCGGAGTACCTTCCCGAGCGCGCCGCGCTGATCGGCCGCATGCAGGAAAACCCAGCCGCGAAGGCCGCGCTCTTTCTCTCGTCGCGCGGGAACCCCCTTTCCGTCCGCGGCGTCCAATTCATACTCGCGCATTACACCGACGCAGCCGAGGGCTTTAAGCACCTTTCGCCCCATGCCCTGAGGCACTCGTTCGCGACGACGATGATCTCGCGCGGCGCGGACATACGCGTCGTGCAGGAACTTCTTGGGCACTCGAGCATATCGACGACCCAGCGATACACCCACGTGACGGGCGAGGGACTCAAACGGCTCTATCACAGGGCGCATCCGCACGGATAAAGGAGACACCATGAAAACCGAGAAGATTAGGAGCACGACCGTCATCGCGATCAGGCGCGACGGAAAGGTCGCCATGGCCGGAGACGGTCAGGTGACCATGGGCGAGACGGTCATGAAGCCGAACGCTCGAAAGGTTCGGAAGATATACGACGGCAGGATTCTCACCGGCTTCGCGGGCGCCACCGCCGACGCCTTTACGCTCCTCGAGCGGTTCGAGGCGAAGGTTAAGGAGTTCGCGGGAGACATCACGCGGGCCGCCGTCGAGCTCGCGAAGGACTGGAGGACCGACAAGGCCCTCAGGAACCTGCAGGCCCTCCTCCTCGTCGCCGACGCGGAAAAGACGCTCCTCATCTCGGGGACCGGCGACGTGATCGAGCCCGCCGAGGACGCGCTCGCGATCGGCTCGGGCGGCAACTACGCGTACGCGGCCGCCCTCGCGTACCTTGAGTCCACGGATCTTTCCGCGCTCGAGATCGCGCAAAAGAGCATGGAGATCGCGGGAAAGATTTGCATCTACACCAATGACCATATACTGGTCGAGGAGCTTTGATTCGCAATGGAAGGACTTGAATCGCTTACGCCGAGGCTTATCGTCGAGGAACTCGACAAATACATCATAGGGCAAAACAAAGCCAAACGCGCCGTCGCGATCGCCCTGAGAAACCGCACGAGGCGGCTTAAGCTTCCCGTAGACGCGCGCGACGAGATCGCCCCGAAGAATATCCTGATGATCGGGCCGACGGGCGTCGGCAAGACCGAGATCGCACGGCGCCTCGCGAAGCTCTGCGGCGCCCCATTCCTGAAAGTCGAGGCGACCAAGTATACCGAGGTCGGCTACGTGGGCCGCGACGTCGAGTCGATGGTCCGCGACCTCATGGCCGTCGGCTATACGATGGTCAAGGCCGAGATGCAGGTCTCGCTTCGGAGCGAGGCCGAAAAGCGCGCCGAGGAGGCGCTCCTTGACCTTCTCCTTCCGGGGATGAAGAAAAAAGCAGGTCAGGCGGCGGGCGAGGAGGGTCAGACCCTTTCGGCGGGCGGTCTTTTCCCGCTGAGCCTCCCGGCAAGCCCGGCTCTTTCAGGCACCGGGGCAGAAAGCGAGCGCGCCGACGAGAAATCGGCCTCCGGCGAGGGTACGACGAGGGAGAAATTCCGCGCGATGCTCCGCGAGGGAAAGCTCGAGGACCGCATCGTCGAGGTGAGCGTGCAGAAATCCGGCATGCCCTCGTTTGAGGTGTTCGCCGGTTCCTCGAACCTCGAGGACCTCGAGATGAGCGTCGCGAACATCACGAACATGATCACCGGGAACCGAAGCAAGCGGAAATCGGTCACGATCCGCGAGGCGCGCGAGATCATCGTCGCCGAACAGCTCGACAAGCTCGTCGATAACGAGCGGATCATCGAGGAGGCGCGCGACCGCGTACAGCAGATGGGGATCATCTTCATCGACGAGATAGACAAGATCGCCTCTCGGGGCGAACGCTCGGGCGGGCAGGACGTCTCCCGGGAGGGCGTTCAGCGGGACATCCTCCCGATCGTTGAGGGTTCGACCGTCAACACGAAGTACGGCGTCGTGGACACGACGCATATCCTTTTCATCGCAGCGGGCGCCTTCAACGTCTCGAAGCCGAGCGACCTCATCCCGGAGCTTCAGGGCCGCTTCCCGCTCAGGGTTGAGCTCGAGTCCCTCCATGCGGAGGACTTTAAGCGCATCCTCCTCGAGCCGAAAAACGCCCTGACCCGGCAATACGCGGACCTCCTTTCCACCGAGGGCGTGAACGTCCGGTTTACCCCCGACGCGATCGATCGCATGAGCTTTCTCGCGGCCGAGGTCAATTCCCGCATGGAGAATATCGGCGCGCGCAGGCTCCACACGATCATGGAGATGCTCCTCGAGGATGTTTCCTTTAACGCGAGCGAGATGAAGGGGCAAACGGTTGAGATCACGACTGAGTATGTGGACGAAAAGCTCAAGGGCATCGTGCAGGATCAGGATCTATCCCGGTATATCCTCTAGAAAACGCTAAACGGCGCGGGTTTTTTGCCGAAAATCGTGGTGTGGGGGAAGTAAAAATGAATAGTTTTACCAGGACTACCGACCTTTTACACCGCTCGCTGGACGTCCAATCGCTCCGGTATAGCACGTCGGCGAACAACCTCGCCAATTCCGAGGTACCGAACTTCAAGCGTACGCAGGTGAATTTCGAAAGCGAGCTCAAGCTCGCCCTTGATTCCGAGAAAAACGCCAAGGGACAGTTTCAGCTCGCCGTTTCCGACGATCGCCACATCAAGTCGGACGGCGTCATCGATTACCGGACGGTACAGCCGCGCCGCGTGCTCGACTATACCACCACGGCGAAAGCCAATGGAAACAACGTCGATCCCGAGCAGGAAGCCATGGACCTCCTCCGCATCCAGCTCAACTACCAGATGATGACTCAGCTCACGAACTTTGAATTCTCCCAGTGCCAGACTGTCTTGAAATAAGGAAGGTATAAAAAATGGGTCTTTTTACCAGCATTAACATAGCGGCCTCGGGAATGAGCGCAGAGCGCCTCAGGACGGATGTCATCTCCGATAATATCGCGAACGCCTCGACGACCAGGACCCAGGACGGCGGCGCCTTCAGGCGAAGTCGCGTCGTGCTCTCCCAGAAAGAAAACGGGATCGATTGGCGTACCCCCTTTACCCCCGAGGATATCGACCGCGGGCCCGGCAAGGGCGTCAAGGTCGTCGGCGTCGAGAAGGACAACTCCGAGCTTCGCCTCGTGTACGACCCGACCCACCCGGACGCGATCAAGTCCGGCCCGAAGACCGGTTACGTCGAGTACCCGAACGTCAATATCGTGACCGAAATGGTCGATCTCATCTCGGCATCGCGCTCCTACGAGGCGAATTCTTCGGTAATACAGGGCTCGAAGGAAATGTTCATGCGCGCCCTCGAGATTGGGAGGTAAGTAAATGACCGTCAATCCGAACGTAACGCCGGTAACCGTCGACAATTTCCGCTCCAAGATGGTCTCGAACACCGGTATGATCGATAATGCGACCCGTCCCGAGACCGCGAGCTTCGAGCAGACGCTCCTTGCCGCCTTCGACAAGATGAACGAAAAGCAGCAGGCGACCGACGACCTCGCCCAGAAGATGATGATCAACCCCGAGTCGGTCGACGCGCACGACGTGACGATCGCCATGGCCGAGGCGAATCTTTCCCTCAAGATCGCGCAATCGGTCATCGATCGAGTCATTAAGGGCTGGAACGAAATCACCACAACTCGCTGAAATGTGCTATGATTAGATGCTATAATATGGTATTATATGCAATAAAATAGTAACAGGTTCGTTCTGTAACGGGAGGGGAGCATGAACGAATGGCTGAAAAAGCTCATTTCGCAACTTACGATACTCTGGGGGAAATGGACGCTCGTCCAGAAGCTGATTCTGGGCGGGATCGTGGCGGCCGCGATCATCGCGGTCGTCGTCATTTTCTCCGTTTCATCGGCGCCGACCATGGTGCCGCTCATAGACGCCCCGATCGCCGACGAGGCCGCGCGGGATAAGATCGTCGTCAGACTCAACGAAGAAAACGTCAAAACCTCGGTTTCCTCAACGGGCATCATTTCGGTCCCGGACGAAAAAACCGCGCGAAAGATGCGCGCGATCCTGATTCGAGAGGACTTAATCCCGAAGAACGTCGATCCCTGGGCGATATTCGATATCGAGCGCTGGACCATCACCGATTTCGAGCGCAACGTGAATAAGCGTCGCGCGATCATCGAGGAAGTCAGGCAGCACATCAAGGCGCTCGACGACATCGACGACGCGAACGTCGTCGTCAACATCCCCGAAAAGACTCTTTTCACCGAGGACCAAAATCCCGTTACCGCGAGCGTCGTCCTCTATATCAAGCCGGGCAGCGACATCGCCACGAACCGCAAGAAGGTCGAGGGTATCCAGAAGCTCCTCAAGTTTGCCGTCGAGGGGCTTAAGGACGAGAACATTACCATCACCGATAGCTCGGGAACGGTGCTCAATGACTTTAAGGGAATGGCCGACTTCGACCGCCTTACCCGCATCGAGAAAGAGCAAAAACTCATCGCGCAGCTCGAGGCGCAGTACCGGGCGAAGATTCTCAACGCCCTTCAGCAGATCTACGGCATCGACCGCGTGCGCGACCTCAACCTCAAGATCGACATGGACATGTCGGATAAGGCGATACAGCAGCGCGACTATCTCCCGACCGTCATAAAGCCGGATAACCCCGAGACGCCGTATGACGATTCCGAGGTCGTTCAGTCCGTAACCCTTTCGTCGGAAACCTCTACGACGCGTTGGCAGGGCTCGGGCTACAACCCCGAGGGACCCGCGGGCGTCGAGGGCCAAACCGCGCCGGCCTACAAGGACATGTCGAACCTCTACGGGCTTTCCGAGCAATCGATCGTCAAGAAAAACGAACTCGTCGGACAGCGCGACACGACCGAGACGGTAAGCCCGTCCATGGGGCGGCGCACCGTTTCCGTCAACATCGACGGCGTCTGGAAGAAGAAGCGCGACGAGAAGGGTAACTTCGTCGTCAAGGAAGGCTCGATCGAGCGGGAATACGTCCCGATTGGCGAGGATGAGCTCAAGGAAGCGACCAAGGCGGTCCAGGACGCCATCGGGTATGACCGCGCGCGCGGCGACTCGGTGAGCGTGCTCAATATCAAATTCGACCGAACGACCCAGTTCGAGAAAGAAGACTCGGCGTACCTGCAGAAGATGCAGACGCAGCAGACGATTCTCATCTCGCTTGTCGCGCTCGCGATCATCCTCGTGGCGTTTATCTTCTATCGCATGATCACGCGCGAGCTCGAGCGGAGGCGCCGCCTTAAAGAGGAGGAACTCCTCCGAAAGCACCAGATGGAGCGCGAAAAGACCCTCTGGGAAGCGGAGCAGGCGGGTATGGAGGTTTCCATGTCCGTCGAGGAGCGCAAGCGCCTCGAGCTTCAGGAAAACGCGATCAATATGGCCAAGGAACATCCCGAGGATGTCGCCCTGCTTATCCGTACCTGGCTCATGGAGGAATAGGAAATGGCACCAGCCGCATCGTCTAAAGACAAACCCGGCGTCGGTGGATCTTCGTCCAAGAAGGCGAAGGACGTCAAGGCGCTCACCGGCCGGCAAAAGGCCGCGATATTTCTCGTCTCGCTCGGCTCTGAGATCTCCTCCGAGATATTCAAGCATCTCCGGGAGGACGAGATCGAGACGCTGACCTTCGAGATCGCTCGCCTCGAGACGGTCGAACCCGAATTTAAGGACGCGATTTTGCAGGAGTTCCAGGACCTCATGATGGCCCAGAACTTCATCACGACGGGCGGTATCGACTACGCGCGCGAGCTCCTCGAGAAATCGGTCGGTAGCCAGAAGGCAATCGACATCATCAATAGGCTGACGAGCTCCCTCCAGGTCAGGCCTTTCGACTTCATCCGCCGCACCGACCCCGCGCACCTTTTGAACTTTATCCAGCAGGAGCATCCCCAGACGATCGCGTTGATTCTCGCGTACCTTGAGCCCGCGAAGGCATCCGTCATCCTCCAGAACCTCCCGGACGAGATACAGAGCGAGGTCGCTCGCCGAATCGCGACGATGGACCGAACCTCGCCAGACGTCCTCCGCGAGGTCGAGCGCGTTCTAGAAAAGAAGCTTTCCACGCTTTCAAGCGAAGACTATACGGCCGCAGGCGGCGTCGAGAGCATCGTCGAGATTCTCAATCTCGTTGACCGCTCTTCGGAGAAATCGATCATCGAGGCGCTCGAGGACGAGGATCCCGATCTCGCCGAGGAAATCAAGAAGCGCATGTTCGTGTTCGAGGACATCGTCATGCTCGACGACCGCGCCATCCAGAAGGTTCTCCGCGAGGTCGACACGCAGGAGCTCGCCAAGGCGCTCAAGTCCGTCGATACCGAGGTTCAGGACAAGATATTCCGGAATATGTCCAAGCGCGCGGCGGGCATGCTCAAGGAAGACATGGAATACATGGGCCCCGTCCGCCTCAAGGACGTAGAAGAGGCGCAGCAGAAGATCGTTTCGATTATCCGTCACCTCGAGGACACCGGCGAAATTGTTATCGCACGTTCCGGAGAGGACGAGCTTGTTGTGTAACGGCAGGTAACAATGGCAAAAAACGTTTTTCGGCCGAACGAGGTCAAAAAGTCGGACGCTCACGTAGTCCTCGAACTCTCGAAGAAATTCGCCGAGGCCGCTCCCGTCGTCGAGGTCGTCGAAGAACCGGTCTATGAGGGACCGACCGTCGAAGACCTAAAGAATGAAGCCGATCATTGGCGCGAGCAGTGGGAACGGGAAAAGGCCGACATGATGAGCGAGGCGCAGGCGGAGGCTCAGACGATAAAGAGCGCCGCAGAGAACGCCGCGTTCGAGGAAGTCAAGCGAAAAACCGATCAGGCGCAGGTTATCAAGCAGCAGGCGCTGGATGAGGCCGCGAAGATAGTCGCCGACGCGGAGGCGCGGGCGGCGGAGATCGTCGCGGAGTCCCGCGCGAAGATGGACGCGCAGCTTAAGGAAGGCTATGACGACGGGTTTAAGAAAGGGCAGGAAGCGGGCTTCCGCGAGGGAAACCTCGAGGCCCAGCGGCTGACCGATCGCCTTCATACGATTATCGAGCGGATGATGGATAAGCGGCAGGAGATTCTTGCCGAGACCGAGCAGCAGATCGTCGATCTCGTGCTTCTTATGACGCGGAAGATCGTCAAGGTTATCTCGGAAAACCAGCGAAACGTCGTCGTCTCGAACGTCGTGCAGGCCTTGAGGAAGGTGAAGGGTCGAGGCGAGGTCATCATCCGCGTCAACCTCAACGACGTCGCGATGACCACCCAGCACATCAAGGACTTCCTTTCTGCCGCGGAAAACATCAAAAACATCACCGTGGTCGAGGACTCGACCGTCGATCGCGGCGGCTGCGTGATTGAGACGGACTTCGGCTCGATCGACGCGAAGATCGTCAGCCAGCTCAACGAAATCGAGCAGCGAATCCTCGAGGTATCGCCGATTCGCGCGCGGATCAAGACGGCGAGCGCGGTCTCGCAGGAATAGCGAAACCTATGATCGATATATTCGATAAGTACGTTCAGGCGGTCGAGGAAGTAGATCCCATAAAATACACCGGCGTCGTAAGCCGCGTGCGTGGCATGCTTATCGAGAGCGCCGGTCCACAGGCGGTCATCGGCGAGGTTTGCCAAATCATCCTCTCGCGCGGGAACGAGCCCGTATTCGCCGAGGTCGTCGGACTTCACGGTACGACCGTGCAGCTCATGAGCTACGGTGACGTGCAGGGGATAGAGATAGGCTGCATCGTCATCGCGTCGGGCTCGGTGCTTTCCGTGCCCGTCGGGGACATGCTCCTTGGGCGCGTCATCGATTCCATGGGTAAGGCCTACGACGATAAGGGCGAGATTTTCTCAAGCCAATACTATTCGGCGATTGCCTCTCCGCCTGACCCCATGAAGCGTCGTCCCATTACCGAGCGAATCGTCACGGGCGTAAGGGCGATCGACGGGCTTCTCGCGGTCGGCCGCGGGCAACGACTCGGCATCTTCGCTGGCTCGGGCGTCGGAAAGTCGACTCTTCTCGGCATGGTCGCGCGAAACACCAACGCAGACGTCAACGTCATCGCGCTGATCGGCGAGCGCGGCCGCGAGGTCGTCGACTTCATCGTGAACGACCTAGGTCCCGAGGGCCTCAAGCGCTCGGTCGTCGTCGTCGCCACCTCGGATCAGTCGCCCCTGTCGCGCATACGCGGCGCGTACGTCGCGACCGCCGTGGCGGAATATTTCCGCGACCAGGGCAAGGACGTCATGCTCATGTTCGACTCTGTGACCCGTTTCGCGAAAGCGCAACGCGAGATCGGGCTCGCGATCGGCGAACCTCCCGCCACGCGCGGCTATACCCCGAGCGTGTTCGAGACCCTGCCGAAACTCCTCGAGCGGAGCGGTACCTCGGACAAGGGATCGATAACCGGGTTTTATACCGTGCTCGTCGACGGCGACGACATGGACGAGCCGATATCGGACGCCGTTCGCGGAATTCTTGATGGGCACATCATACTCGCGAGAAAGCTCGCGCAGCGGTATCACTACCCGGCGATCGACGTGCTCGCGAGCATATCGCGCCTCGCGAACCGAGTGTCGGGTACCGTGTCGAAAAAGGCCGCAGGCTACATTCGCCGGCTTATGGCGACCTACGAGGAATCAGAAGACATGATAAACGTCGGCGCGTACCAAAAGGGCTCGAACCCCGCGATCGACGAGGCCATCGCGCATCATGAGAAAATCGAGGGATTCTTGAACCAAGAGGTAAACGATCCCGCGCCGATCACCGAAACACTCAAGGCGATGGGCGCCGTCGCGGACATGGAAATACCGGAAGACGAATCGGGCATCCACGGCCCGGGCGCGAAGCCTAAGTACGTCAAGGCGGCGGAAAGCGCCGAGAAGTACGATCAAGGCGACTGGCAGGAATGACGGGTTTGTCCGGTCGGTTCCTGGTCGGCGAAGCATAGATGAAGCGATTTTCCTTTTCACTCCAAAAACTTTTAGACCTTCGCGCGTTTCGGGAAAAGCAGGCGGAGCTCGAGCTCGGCCGCGCGAACGGAGCGCGCGACGCGATCAAGCTCGAGCTCGACGATGTTGCGCAAAAGCGCGTTACGGCTTCGATGGAGCGGCGCGGGGCGCTTCCCGTGCAGGACCTCCTCGCGATCGAGCGGTACATTACGCGGCTCGACGTGAGAAAGGAAAAGCTCTTGGAGGATCTCGCGGCGGCGGAGCTCGTCGTCGAGAAACGGCGCGCGGAATACCTCGAGGCGTCGAAAGACCGCCAGGTCATATCCAAACTACGTGAAAAAAAGGAAAGCGCCTGGCGCGGGAAATACCTCGCGGAAGAGGCCGCGATCCTCGACGATATCGTGAACGCCCGGGGAAACGAGGCTTCCGAAAACGGTAAATAACCGGCGGTAGCGTCACGCAAAACTCGGCGGCCGCCGATCACTCAATCACGAATACTTAAAGTCGCTTTCCCCGATGAACTCGCGGATGATCGATTGCCCGGGCACGTACGACGAGGGAATCGGCGAGAAGTTATTCAGGAACACGAGGAGGCGCGACGCCTCGCTATATTCCCGCTCCGTCGGCTTCACGGCGCGAAGGAGCGGCTCGGCGTATACCTTGAGGACCGAAAGCTCGTAGTCGAGCGCGGTGTTGAACATGACGTCGGCCTTGTCCTGGAACGGGAAGATGTGCAATCGCTCGCCGCGCTGCACGCTGCCCCACATGGCGATCGTGCCGGCGGCTCCCTTGCCGCGGAATTGCGCGTCGCGGACGATCCTCCGGATCAGTCGGTTGTCCGAGGTCGGTATGCGGTTGTGATCGTCGAGGTTCAGCTGCGTCAGCGCCGAAAGGTAAATCTTGAACTTGAATTCCTTGGGGACGAGCGGCGTGAGCTTATCGTTCAGTCCGTGGATGCCCTCGATGACGAGGATGGAATGCTCTTTCATCCTGAGTTTCTTTCCCGTATACTTGCGCGTTCCGGTCTTGAAGTCGTAGGACGGGAGCTCGACCTCGTCGCCGCGGAAAAGCGACATGAGGATATCGTTGAGGAGGGGAACGTCGAGGGCCTCGAGGCACTCGAAGTCGGGCTTGCCTTCCTCGTCCTTCGGCGTGTTCTCCGCGCCCCGGTAATAGTCGTCGAGGCTGATGACGGTCGGTTCGTAGCCAAGGACGCGAAGCTGCATGGAAAGCTTTTTCGAGGTCGTGGTCTTTCCCGAACTCGAAGGGCCGGCGATGAGGACGACCTTGACGGTGCCGCGCGCGGCGACCTTATCCGCGATTTCCGCGATCTTCTTGTTTTGGAGCGTCTCGGTTATCTCGACGTAGTCCTTCGACTTTCTCCGCTCGACGAGCTCGTTGAGCTGACCGACTGACGAGACGCCTATGAGCTTTCCCCATTTTTTGGATTGGCTATAAATCGTGAAAAGCTGCGGGATATCCTCGAACTCGCTTAAGTGGTCAGGATGCGAGGTAGGCGGGAACCGGAGGAGAAACCCCTCGCCGTAGGCTTTGAGCTCGAACACGGTGAGGATGCCCGTACGGTCGAGCAGCGGCTGGAAATACAGGTCGCTATAGGTGCCAATGCGGTTTATGAGGATCTTCGGTTTACTCGTGTGGTTGAGAAGCCGGTAGGTGTCGGGTTGGTTCGAGTCCCGGAAGATATCGAGGGCTTCCTCGTAGGCGACGTATCTCGTCTCGACGGGCTTATTCGCGCCGATTATCTCGCGCATCTTGGCCTCGAGGGATTTCAGGTCGATCGACATATTGTTGCCCGCGGACTCGAAGGTGTAGTAATACCCGTAGCCGAGGCTGTGCCCGACGAGAAGCCTGAGCGTGGGATAAAGCTCGCGCGCCGCGGCCGCGAGCACGAGGCAGAGCGTTCGCCTACAGACGTTGGAACCCTCGGTCGTCTCGTTCGTTACGGGCTCAACGTTCGCCCTAACGTCGATGCTTCGGGAAAGCGAGAAAAGTTCGTTATTGACGCGGATGGCGACGACGGGATGGTTTCCGGTGTTGAATCGCCCGATGAGCTTGGCGCCGGTTACGGGCGCGTCGAAATCCTCGGCGGTGCCGTCAGGAAAGGTGATGGATATCGTGGGCATAGCAACCTCCTCGCTCGCGAGACGCCTACGATTATACCACGCGGCGATTCCTTGCGCCATAGAAATTGGCGGCTAGTCTCGAGCGAGGGCGCCGCTAGAGAAGGGAGACAAAGAGCCTGACGTTCAGGAAGGTCACCGCGAGGCCAAGCGCGACGAGCGTGGCGACGGTTAACGGGGAATTGCGGAATTTCCCCATGACGCGGCGGGATGAGGTAAGGTATACCTGGAGAAAGATGGTGAAGGGAAGCTGAATGCTTAAGATCATCTGCGAGATGATAAGGCCCGTAAAGGGATCTTTGATGAAGAAGATGACGCAGAGCGCGGCGACGAGGGTGAGCGCGACGCCGAATCGCGAATGGCTATCCTTGATGTCGTAGGGCTCGCCGAATATTCCCGCCCAGATACTGCCAGCGGCCATCCCCGAGGTAATGGAGGATGAAATCCCCGAAAAGAGGAGCGCCGTCGCGAAGACGATGGACGCGTGCGGCCCGAGAAGCGGCGCGAGGAGCCGCTCGGCTTGGTTGAGTTCGGTAACGGTCGTCCCAGATTGGTAAAACGCAGAGGCCGCGAGTAGGATCATCGCGCTGTTGATCGCCCAGCCGACGAGCATGGAGAACAGGGTATCGAGGAACTCGAAGCGAAGCTGACGCTTGATGACGCGGTCGTCCTCGAGATTCCATTGGCGCGTCTGGATTATCTCGGAATGGAGAAAGAGGTTGTGCGGCATCACGACGGCCCCGAGGACGCTCATGACGATGAGCATGGACCCTTGGGGGATCGACGGCGTAACCCACGAGCGCGTTGCCGCGGGCCAATCGACGCGGGTAAGCGACAGCTCGTAGAGGAACGAGAGGCCGATGACCGAGACGAACGCGATGATCCACTTTTCTATAACGCGGTAGGTATTCGAGAAAAGCATGATCAGCACGAAGGCTGTCACGAGGAGCGAGCCGATCTTGATCGGGACGCCGAAGAGCATATTGAGCGCGATGCCGCCGCCGAGAATCTCGGCGAGGGAGGTCGAGACGGCGGCGATCATGGCGGAGGAGAGAAAGGCGCGCGCGACGGGTTTTTTGACGTGCGCAGTGGTCGCCTCGGAAAGGCAGAGTCCGGTTACGATGCCTAGGTGCGCGACGTTGTGCTGAAGCACGATGAGCATGACCGTCGAAAGGGTTACCATCCAAAGGAGCGTGTATCCGAAACTGCCGCCCGCGGCGAGGTTCGACGCCCAGTTTCCCGGATCGATGAATCCGACCGTCACGAGCAGACCCGGCCCAATGTATTTAAGGATATCAAGCGCCCCGAAGCCGGGCGCGTGCTTTTTTTTCCCTTTCATCAGTCTTCCTTATTACTTTCGTTCGGCGCGAATGCGGAAACCTGAAGGTCAGTAAGCGGCGCGATGCCCATACTTACGTTATCGATGTTCGATTGGGATTGCGCGAGGGGTTTTCGGGACCGGAGGGACTCGAACCCCCTACCTACTGCTTAGAAGGCAGTTGCTCTATCCGGATGAGCTACGATCCCGGATCGGGATGAAGGGATTCGAACCCCCGATCTTCTGGTCCCAAACCAGACGCCTTAGCCACTAGGCTACATCCCGTGAGCTTTACACTTTAAAGAAATCGGAAAGGTCTGTCAAGGCAAGGACTTTGCCGGGTCATTTTCGGATTCGCCGTCGGCCGGAAAGAGATGGAGATCGGGTAGGATGAAGGAATGCTCGGCGCTATAGGCTGTCCTGATTACCGACTCGCTCGTGATACCCAACTCGAAAAAATAGTTGATAGGGTCGTAGCCGGGCTTCTCGATGCGTACCTCCCACGAGTAAACCTTGTTAATCCCCTCTTTTTTCGTACTTTCGGGACGCACCCAGAAGGTATAGGTTCCGGGCGTGTGGGCAGTGATCTGGTAGGGATTTTCCCATGAGGAATCGATGGATTGAACCGGCTTAGAATCGGAAAGCAGCAAGACCGAAATATCCTTTACCGGCTCGAAGGTGAGCCCGTCGAGCACGCGGCCGACGAAGGTCGGAAAATTGAATACGGGCGTGTCGGGAAGGTCGGAATCGGTCGCGTGATTTGGGCGAAGCGAAGACAGGACCTGCTTCATGCCCTCAAGCCCAAGCCTGCTGATGTCCGCCGCCAGTTGCTGTTTATCGATTGCTTCTTTGTTCTGGTTGTATGCGAGTCCTCGTCCGGATTTGATATAGCGGGGGGGGATGCGATTGAGAACATAACAGATGGTATCGAGTCTGCAATTGGCGCAGCTGCAGGTCAGCCAAGGGGCGTTACTCGCCCGCGCGGTGTCGAAGAGTCCGTTAACTTCGGTGTAAACGAGCTCTTCCATCAGGTTGTGTACGTTCATGCGATCCTCCGGGGAACCGGTCTCGGCGCCACTTAAAAAGTTTAACCCACGAGTGGGGATTTAGCAAGTTCTTCCTTGAGTCCGGGAACCGCGTCGATGCGCGCGGCCACGGCGGGATGGACGGCGAGCCTGACCATCCTCAAGGACGCGGTGAAGCGTGCGACGACCTCGCGAGAGAACACCGTCGAGCTTTCGCTGAAAGGCGCTCCCTCGTCCCGGATGAAAAGGTCGCTTTCGAAGGTAATCCGCTCGGGCACGTCGATGAGCACCTCGGTAGCCGATACGGGTTGTGCGAGCCTCAGGGATAGGAACTCGGCGATTCGCCGCTCGGCAGCCGCGCGAGCGGTAAGGTCTTCGAGCGCGGCGAAGGCGGGCCGATCGGCCTCGAAGGAACGCTCGGCGACAATGGAATAAAACCGACGAGACCTGATGTCGGAGCCGAGCGCGCCCTCGGGAAAATCGAGCGAGTCCAGGAGCGAATAGATGCCGGCGTCGTCCTGGCTGTAGAGGGTCTCGGGTTCGATGAGCTTACCCTCAAGCGCGGCGTAGATCGCCTTTTTCATCATGGCCGTGGCGATCCTAACCTTCGGATGCCAATAGACCGAGCGGTACATAAGGTACTTCGAGAAGAGCACGCTTTCGACCGACATGATCGCCTTGCGATCGATCGCGATGCCGCGCGCCTGGTCGGGCATGACGCATGAGAGGATGAAGTCCGTGTCCTGTATCCCGTACGGCACGCCGCAGTAATACGCGTCGCGGTTAAGGTAATCGAGCTTGTCGGGGTCGAGAACGCCCGAAAGGATCTTCCGAAAAAAAACCACCTCGCCTGAGGAAGCGGCGAGCGCCCCGCCGGTCGAAGATCCTGATGTGCCGATCGACTCCTTGCAAACGATGGCGGCGGCCATCTCGGGATTCGCGCCCGAGGCAGCGATGAGCGACTTGAGTGGATCGGCGAGCATCGCGCGCGCGGTGAGCGCCTCGTGGTCCTCGAGCGGAAGTTCCTTGAGCGAGTGCGTGAAGGGAAAGTGCCCCAGGTCGTGCAGAAGCGCGGCCGCGAGAAACGACGCGCAGCCCTCGGCCGTTACCCAGGAATCGGCGCCCCGCGCGATGAGCGCGCGGAGCATGCGAAGCGCGACGTGATAGACCCCGAGCGAATGCGACGCGCGCGAATGAGACGCGCCAGGGTACACGAGCTCGGTGGGCCCGAGCTGCTTGATGCGGTACAGCCTAAGGAACGGCTCGGATCGCGTGATGTCCCTGAGCTCCGGCGTGAGCCAGATATGGCGCCACACCGGGTCGCGGACGGGTTCGCTAAATCTCGATTCGTCGATCAAGCCGCACCGACTCACCAAGGGAAGCCCTATTGGCCGCCACGCCGCGTATACGCGGCAAGGCCACCGGAAAGGAGAATCCGCCTCGAGCGCTCGTCAAGGTCGTTTTTCGCGGTAAAGGAAAAACCGTCCGAGGCGCGTTTGAGGGTGAAGGGCGCGCCCGACTCAAGCGATGATCGAATGCCCGAGAACTCGATGCTGTCGCCTTGCGCGAGCCGGTCGTACGCGGAAGGATCCTCGAGCACGAGCGGGACGATGCCGTAGTTCACGAGGTTTGCCTTATGGATGCGCGCGAAGGACTTGACGATGACCGCGCGGACGCCGAGGTACATCGGGGCGAGGGCCGCGTGCTCGCGCGAGGAACCCTGCCCGTAGTTTTCGCCGCCGAGGACGAAGCAGCCAGAGCCCGCTTTCGCGCGGGCGTAGAACTGCGCGTCGAGGCGCTCGAAGGTAAAGCGGGAGATCTCCGGGATGTTTGACCTGAGCGGGAGAACCTTCGCTCCCGCGGGCATGATGTCGTCGGTTGATACGTTGTCCCCGGCCTTGAGCATAACGGGAAGGGTAATCGATTCGGGAAGCTCGGGAGAGGCCGGGCAGGGCTTGATGTTCGGGCCGCGGAGGATTTCGACCTTTTTCGCTTCGGCTAGCGGGAGCGGAGCGATGAGCATATTGTCGTCATGGGCGCACTCGTCCGCGTTTCCGGCAAAGCCAGAGAGGTTCGCCGCGATGCTCTGCGAGACGCTCGTCGGGTCCGTGATGACGCCCGTGATGGCCGCGATGGCGGCGGTTTCGGGGGAGACGAGGTAGACGCTCGCGTCAGGGGTTCCGGAGCGGCCCTTGAAGTTTCGGTTAAAGGTTCGCAGGGTAACGCCTTCGGAGTTCGGCGCGAAGCCCATGCCGATGCACGGGCCGCAGGCGCTCTCGAGGATGCGGAAGCCCGCCCTGATGAGCTCGCCCAAAACGCCGGTCTTTTCCGCCTGCATGAGGGTTTGCCGGCTTCCCGGGGCGATGCCCGCCTCGACGCCGGGGGCTATGTGCTTTCCCTTGACGATGGCCGCGACGGCGGTCAGGTCGGAAAGGGAACTATTCGTGCAGGAACCGATGGCGACCTGGGATACCTTCTTGCCCGAAAGGCTCGCGATCGACGCGACCGCGTCGGGGGAATGGGGACAGGCCGCGAGGGGCTCGAGCTTGGAAAGGTCTATGTCGATGACCTTGTCATACGCCGCGCCATCGTCCGCCGCGAGGGGAACGAAGTCTCCCGGGCGGCCCATGGCTTCGAGGAACGCGCGGGTATTATCGTCCGAGGGGAATACGCTACAGGTCGCGCCGAGCTCGGCGCCCATGTTGGTGATGGTCGCGCGCTGCGGGACGGTGAGGTTCGCGACGCCGGGACCGAAGTATTCATAGACCGAGCCGACGCCGCCCTTGACGGTCTCGCGGCGGAGAACCTCGAGGATGATATCCTTCGCGGAAACGCCCGCGCGGAGCTTGCCGGTAAGTTTGACGCCGAAAACGCGCGGCATCGCGAGGTGGAAGGCGCCGCCTCCCATCGCGACGGCGACGTCGAGCCCTCCCGCGCCGATCGCGATCATGCCGATGCCGCCGCCCGTCGGGGTATGGGAATCGGAGCCGAGGAGGGTTTTCCCCGGGACGCCGAAGCGCTCGAGGTGTACCTGATGGCAAATCCCGTTACCGGGGCGCGAAAACCAAAGCCCATACTTGCCGGCGATGCTCTGGAGGTACCGGTGATCGTCCATGTTCTTGAAGTCTTCCTGGAGGGTGTTATGGTCGATATACGATACCGAAAGTTCCGTTTTGACGCGGTCAAGCCCTATCGTCTCGAATTGCAGATAGGCCATCGTTCCGGTGGCATCCTGGGTCAGGGTCTGATCGATACGGATCGCGATGTCCTTACCGCGCGCGGGGAGGGCATCGGTCGGCTCGACAAGGTGTTTTTTCAAGATTTTCTCGGTGAGGGTAAGCGCCATCATGAGTCTCCTGCAAGTAATTTAGGGTTATTTAGCCATACTGTACCCCGTTAACCTAAGATTGTCCATATCATCGATATATGGTATACTTTTCTCATGAAAAAAGGCCGGATTATCGCCGGGGTTGTAGGCTTTTCTGTATTGCTATCTTCTTTTTTCGCGGTTCTCCCAGCCGAGACGGTACGTGACCGCGCGAGCCTTCATTTCGCCATGAAAACCTGGGCGACCCAAGCCGAATCCCTCCCGCATACCGCGAAGAACGCCGTTGAGCTCCCTGGCGGTGACGAGACCTTCGTAGCCCTAACGCTCTCGAAAGACTCGTCGGTCGCGGCGATCTATCCCGAGGCAGAGGGACTTGGACCCATCGATTATTCAGGCCTTCAAGCGGGATATACGTCCTTTCTCGATGGAATCGCGACGGGCTTACTCGATAAAACCGTCGACCCCGCGCGCTGCAGCGCGGATCGACCGTTCCTTTCGCCGATAACCATGTATAAACTCGAAAATCTACCCAAAATCGATCAAGTCCTCTATTCGAGGCCTGAGGACCTTGGGCCCAATCTCAAGTCGATCCGCTATCGCCTAACCGTGCGCGCCTCGGGGAAACCGAAATTCGTGTACCTCACCCTTATCATGACTGGTCCCGATACGGGGCCGAGCATCGACGACCTTATCTTCGACGGGCTATCGTATGCCGACGCCGCTCAGCAGAATTGAGCGCGAATACATCCTCAAGACCCTTGAGGAGTCGCTTCCCGCGTTTACCGTGCTTTCTGGCCAACGCCTTTTTAGGATACCGGAATCCGCCTATCGCTGCGCGCAGGGAAAGTTTACCCTTACCCCTGCGCTGATCGAAACGCTTGGCGAGGCCCTCCGATCATCGCTGCGCTTTTGCTTTTTTCATCGACAGCGCGGGATGTTCTTTGATCTCCCGCCAGAAACCTTCACCAAGGGGAACGCTGATTTTCTCTTGCCCGAAAGGGTGTATCTTGAGGACCTCAGCCGCGAGGTTTCAAGCGCGGATTCTCTTTCCTTCGCGTATGGCGGGGTGCGTTATGCCGCCGAGTCGATAAAGGATTTTCCCCTCGATCTCGTTATCCCCGATCCCGATCGATTACGCGACAAGAAGAACGCCCTTAAAAAGATCGCGGCAAAGGCAGGTCTCCCGAGCGGTGAGGAAGCCGCGGCATATCGCCTTTTTGAGTATCTTGAGGCTTGCGCGGATAGCGACGCCGGCGCGTACGCGGATGAAGGTTATTTCTTGTTTATCGACCATCAGCTCGCGATCGCCTCCTTTGCCGATAAGGGCTTTTCGTCCGTTCGGTTTCCCCCGGTTGGGGAACGCATACGCCTCCAAATCGCCATGGGAAAAAGGGACCTTGAGGTCGACGCCTGCGTTCTTGGTTCAATCGCCGTTCGCGATCGCCTTGCCGTAACCGCGTTCTCCCTGGAAAGCCCGAAGGAAGAGGACAAACGGTTTCTCTTTGAGCGATTTTACCGCGAAAAGTATCGATAGTAGGGGACTCGAAGCAAAAAAAAAGCGCCCGTCTCCGGGCGCTTTTTCTGAATCAACGAGAATTATTCCCCGTCGATCGAAATTCCGTGCCTGCGCTGGGGATATTTCTTGAGCATCGCGACGCCGTTTCGCTTGTCGTTGTACACAAAGCCGCCGTTCCAATACTCGAGCGCGGCGAAAAGGGCGTTACCGCCGTCTTGCTCGTCGCTCTTGTTCGTGCGGAAGGAAACATAGGAGCCCAAGTGCTCAAAATCCTGCTGATAGAGGCATTCAAGACGCTTGCGGTTAAAGTCGTTCCATTTTTCGAGGTCCTTGAAACCGGAGCCCTCGTCCTCGACGATGAGGTGCGCGTGCGTCGAGCTGAAGGAATACCAGACGCGAACCTTTTTATTGAGGTCGCAATCGTTACCGTGCTTGACGGCGTTCTTGATGATCTCGCTGATCTGCTGCTCAAGAAGGTTGATCTCCTTGATCTCGAGCGGGGCGGACTGTACGATTAAAAGGGTAAAATAGCGAATCTGGCGGAAGTCTGAGGGGAATTCCTTATACAGCATATTGGTTTTATCGAAAAGGGGGTCGCTTCCGTCGGCACGCAATTCTTTAATCGGGTTCATGATTATATCTCCTGACCTTTACGGTTTAGCCTTCCATCTGCTGGAGGGCTTCTTCGATGCTATTGGTTATCGGAAAATATCCCATAAGCTTGGTAAGTTCGATAACTTTCTTGACGGAACCATGAATGTTCGTGATCGCGAGTTTAAGATTCATCTTCTTGACGGTCGAGCAGATATAGATAAGGGCGCCAATTCCCGACGAATCGATATAATCGACTTGCTCAAGGTTGATGATGAAGGATTGCACGTTCTTTTCAAGCATCTTCATGACGAGCTCTTTCAGCTTGTAGGAGTTGTAAAGGTCCATCTCGCCGTTTACGTCTATGATGTACACTTCGCCATTCTTCCTGATCTTAAGTTCCATATCGGTGCTGCTCCTTTCGCTTCTGCTTATGCCTTGATCTTCATGACCACAAGAGTTTGATCGTCGTGAAGGCTCGCAGAGCCCACGAACGACTGAATATTATGCTTCACTTCGGTTGCAATCTCTTTCGCTGTCATTGATTTACTTTCTGACACTACCTTGGTAAGCGATTCCAGGCCGTACTGCTTTCCTTCCTGATTGAGCGCTTCGATAAGGCCATCGGTATAGAGTATAATAATATCTCCTTGTCCAACTGTCAACTTCATATCCTCGTAGACGGAGCTTCGCTCGACGCCGATGGGATCGGTTTTCTGGTGAAGAACCTCGATCTTCCCGGTTGAGGCCTTGAAGTGGATGAGCGGTTGGTGCCCGGCGCTCGCGTATTCTATCGTATGGTCCGCGGCGCAATAGCTCAGGAAGGCAAGGGTCGCGTAATGATCCATGTCGATCTTGCCCGTTATGCCCTTGTTTACCCAGTCGAGGATCGTCCCGGCGCTCTTGGTCGTGTTCGTCACGAGATGGAGCACGGATCGGAGCATGATCATGACCATGCACGATTGAATGCCCTTTCCCGCGACGTCGGCGATGGCGACCGCGATCCGGTCGCGGCGCGCGAGGATGATGTCGTAATAGTCGCCGCAGACGCCCTTCGTGGCGTTGAAGAATGATCCAAAGCCAACCTCGGGAAGGTCGGGGAGCCGTTTCGGGTGAAGCGTTTTCTGGATCTTCGAGGCGATGCTTGCCTCTCGTTCGAGGTCAGCGTGCTCGAGTATTTCCTGGACGCCGTAGACGTTATTGATCGCGGAACCCGCGTAGAGGGCGATGGCCTTGGCGACGCGGAATTCCTCCTCGCCGAAGGGCTTCGTGGTGGGAAGGCGCGCGATGCCCGAAACGCCGACGACGCGGTCCTTGACCATGAGCGGCACGACGATATAGCTGCCGGGCTTGAGGAAATCCTCCGGGCCGTTGACGATGACGCGGGAATCCTGGACGCCGTCCTCGATCAGGAGCGGCTTGCCCGAGGCCGCGACCTCGCCGAATACGGTCTCGCCGAGGTTAAACTGCGCGTAACGGAAGTTCGTCTCGACGCGGACCGGCTTATGCGGAAGGTCCGCGGGGAGTTTATAGGGCGGCGGGAACTTTCCCGCGAAGGACTTAGAGGTGATGATGTCCTCGAAATCGTCGGCGAGGAAAACGACCCCGCCGTCCGATCCGGTATTCTTCATAAGGGTTTCGTTAATGAAGTCAAGAAGTCTGACGAGGTTGATTTCTCCCGCCATGGAATCCGCGACGTGAGAGAGGAAATCCTGCCCGATCGCGATGAGCGGATCCTCGACGGCGACCTCGGCCTCCGCGGCGGGAACCTCCGGTATGACCTCTTCGACGATCTCGGGTATATATGAATTGAAGAGTATGAAGATGACGAGTAACAGAATGCTCGCGATAAAGATCGCGATGGAGTAGACCAAAAGGCCGGGGAGGAAGATCGCGAGGACGCTCCCGATGCCGAGAATCCCGACGAAAAAGGCCGAAAGCGTGATAAAGATAGGATCAGGAAATTTTTCGGGGTTGTTTTTTGCGATTCTAAAAATAAAAAAACCGGTAATCCCCTGAGCAAGCAGACTCGCGGCAAGGGGCAGGATCGCAAATGAATCAAGAAGTGCTGTTTGCATTATAAGCAAGTGTAGCACCGAAAATTTGCTTTCGTCAAGTTTGAATGTTTTTTTTGAACCACGCCGCGGCGCGGGCAAAGAGGCCCTTCGGCGAGTTTTCGGCGAGCGTTCGCGTGGCCTCGTCGAGGCTATACTCAACCCCGTATTTCTGCTTGAGGTCATCCCACTGCTTGATGATCCAGACGTAAAGGTCGCTCGCGGTTCTCCCGCGAAACCTCTTCAGCATGCGGTGCTTTTTGATGACGTGCATGACCGGAAGGTACACGTTCTTGTACCAGGAAAGGACCGCGTCCGCGAAGGGGATCTCGTCCGATCGGGTCTCGTTGATGTAGTACTTGTGCACCAAGATATGGTTATAGATGACGTCGTACTGGCCGGGGGTCGTGAAATCGAGGTTCCAGTAATCGGTAATATCGCCGAATCCCGTTTCGGAATAGAAAACGCGCTTTTCGAATTTAACGACCTCGGAAAGGATCGATTCCCGGGTGATGTCCTTTTTCAGGATGACCTCGCTTTTCAGCGAGATGACCTCGGCGTCGATAAAGGCGACGCCCTGGGCTTTGGCGACCGACACGCGGTGGTTCCCGTCGCGCACGAAATAGAGCCCGCCGAGTTCGTAGAGCTGGATCGGCGGCAGGACCGTGTCGGTGAGCCGCGCCTCGTCGACGCGTTCCCACCGCTGCCGGAGGTTGTTCACCCGGGGTAAGAAATGACTGTCAAAGTCCTGATAGCGGCCCTCGCTCCCGACGATCTTATCGATCGGGACGGTTTGCATCCCGGCGTAGACCTCGTTCTTCGGCTTGAGAATTTGCTTAACGTCGTGGAACGAGAGAAGCCGCCGCTTATCCGGCGTGAGGAAGTTCTGAATCTCGTTGAAAAGAGCCTTGTTCCGGGCCTTGTTGAAGTCGTCGCCCGCCTGGTTTCGCACAAAGTTGCTCATGTCGCAGTCGCTCCGGTGTCGAGAATATAATGACTATACGCGTTAATTACGGTCGTGTTGAGATACCGAGATACCCGAATGTCCTGAAGGTCATAGAGGTGGATGTGCCCGTGAACGAGGTACCGCGGCTTAAAAACCCGCATGAACCAGAGAAAGGAGTCGAAGCCCCGGTGGCAGGGGTCGTTCTTGTCGTGAATACCGGCTGGCGCGGCATGGGTAACCAGGATGTCGAGAAAGCGCCCGTAGCGGAGCCGGTTCATGATGAGGTGGGGCAGGAGCGAGAGAAGGTGGCGCTTCATCTGCTTATCCGTGTACTGGTTGAGCCCGTCGTTGTAGCGGAGCGATCCTGAAACCCCCGCGATGAGGAGATTCCCCTCGCGAATCCCCTTAAAGCCGATATAGGTGGTGCCATGGCAACCCTCGGGGTCGAGGCAGTTATTCGCGGGGATGCCCTTCGGCATCGCGCCCGCGACCCGATGGTAGAGTCCGAACTCGTTTAGGTTATGATTCCCGAAAACGAAGTATACCGGCTTATTTAAGGAAGAAACGATAAAATCGAGGTATTCCATTGGGAGGTCGCCGGCGGAGAGGACGAGATCGATGTCCTTGTAGCGTTCCTTGATGTTGCTGCTATAGACTAACGGGTCAATCTGGTCGGAAACGCACAGGATCTTCATGCTGGTCTTATTTCTTGCCGAAGACGTTCGCGGTCGAGAGCATTTGCTCAAGCTTTTCCTTACCGATGAGCTCAATCGGTCTACTTTCCGCGAATTCAAGCGCCGCGCGGGTAAATCCCGAACTCGTGATCACGATGCCCCGGATGATCGACTGCTTTTTCATGTCTTCCTGCAGGGTACGGATGAAGGCGTCCTCGATCAGGTTTGGGTCCCGATAAAAGAGGATGAGCCGGGGCTGCTTGCGGACGTTCCGCCATTTCTCGGCGTCGTTTTCCACCGCGATGAGGGCGCAGCCGAATTTCGTCTCGCGGATTTCGCGGACGGCAAGCTCGAGACCGGAGCCGGTGACCGCCTTGCAGATCGTGAAGAAGTCTTCTTTGCTGGCGGTGAGGTATTCCTTCATGAAATCGTTCGAACGAAGCTCCTGATACTGGGAAAGCTTTTCGCCGACGTCCCTGAAGCTCCGTTTTTTCGCGAAAATCAGTTCCCATTGGGTGATCGCCTGGTCGATATCGCGGTTTTTCTCGTAGCAGGAGGCGAGGAAATAGCGCGCGTGCAGGGTGTCGTTCGAGGCGTCATCGCTCGAGGCCTTGATGGCCCGGTCGAACTCCAGGATGGACTTTTCTATGCTATTCGCCTCGAGATAGCAGCATCCGCGCTCGATGAGGGATTTTTGCTTCAGGTCGGGATCCCGGAGCGCTTTCTCGAAGGAAACGAGCGCGTTAGCGTAGTCATGGCTTTCGCGGAGGAGCTTGCCCTGATAATAGTAGGCCTTGGTGTTTTTCGGATCGAGCTTGAGCGCCATGGCGATTTCCTGCTTGGCGTCGGTCATCTGGTTGTTCCGGAAAAGGAGAAAGGCGAGGGCCGCGTGCGCGCTTGCGTGCTTGGGGTTCGTCTCGACCGCCTTCCGGTAGAGCTGGAGGGCTTGGTCGCTGTTTTCCCGTTGTTCGAAGAGCGTCGCCGCGTTATAATAGTGGTCGGCCTGGAAGGGCTCGAGCTTGATGAGGAGAAGGTATTCCTTGAGCGCTTCCTCGGGTTGGTTATACTTGATATAGAGGCCCGCGATGGTTTTCCGGAACTCGGGTTCCGGGATGGTCTTACTGAAAAGGGCCGTGGCGTTGACGGCCTTGAATTCCATAAGCGCGAGTTCGGGCTTCCCGTCCGCGAGGTACGCGCGGCCCAAAAGATAGCGGGCTTCCGCGTCTCGGGGATTTCTCGTGATGAGAAGCTTGGTTTGCTTGATCGCCGCGTTATATTTACCGGTCTCGATGAGTTTTCTGATTCCAGCGATTTTCTTCGGCGCAAGGAAGGATTTGACCACGAAAACCAGGAGAACCGCGACACCCGTGCCGAGAATGAGTATTATGCCAATAAACATTGATGACATAATGAAAAGACTATAGCTTTTATGGGGTATTGTCAAATATGAAAGAACGATGGACGCGCAACGGAATACTGGTTCTCTTTCTCGCGCTGACGGCGGCGGTCGCGCTTCCGGTCTATGCCCTGGATTATTTCGCGGAGGGTGAGCGGCTTTTCCGCGAGAACAAGCCGGCCGAGGCGACGCCGCTTCTCTATCAGGCTTCGCTTACCAAAGGCGTCGATCCGCGGGTGTTCGTCTATCTCGGGCTTTGCTACCAGCAAACGGGGAAGTTCGCCGATGCCATCAGCACCTTCATGAAGGGAACCTCGGTTCCCGGGACTGACCGGAAGGTCCTCTTTTTCAACGCGGGAAACGTCTATTTTATCCAAAATTCCTTTCCCGAAGCGGTGACGATGTACTCTCGGGCCATCGGTATCGATTCCGCCTACGCGCCGGCGTTCCTCAATCGGGCGAACGCGCGGGTTAAGCTCGAGCAGTTCCCCGAGGCGGTTACCGATTACACGACCTATCTCACGCTCGACCCGGCGACCTGGCAGAAGGACTCGATTCAACAGCTCATCTCCCTCCTTACCGGGGAGATCCAGACGCGGAAGGAAGCCGCGCTCAAGGCAGAGGCGGATAAGGCCGCGACGGAGGCCGAAAAGCAGGCAGCCGCGGAACGCTATAAGAAACTCATGGACGACGTCAGTGCGTCTTTACAGGCGGTCGACAACGCAAGCACGCTGTCGGCGGGTTCCGAAAACGTAATGGACTACAACGAGGAAGGAAAACTTGAATAAGAAGCAGAAAATCGGGCTCGGCGTCATCGCCGGCATCATCATCGCGCTCCTGCTTTCGGGCGGGGGCTTTTTGCTCTATCGCGCCCTTTCGGGCAATGCCCAAGCGAATGATCCCTCGAGGCTTCGGCTCAATACCCTGACGCTCGTGAGAAATTACGTCGATAAGGATGAGTTCGACCGCGCCTTAAGCCTCCTCGAGGGGCTCTTGATCCAGAATCCAGAGGATACGGAAGCCACTGAGCTCATGGACGCAGTTCTCGCGGCGAAGAAGGCGAAGGAAGCCCGCGAGGCGGGAACCGGCGATTCATCGGAGATCGATCGAGCTTTGGCTGACGCCCGAAGCGCCGCCGCGCGCATCGCGAAGGCAGCCGACGAAGCCCAGCGCGCGGCTTCCCGAATGTCGGCGGCTGACACGGATCGAAAGAAAAAAGGCTTAAGCGCCGAGGACTCAGGCGCGCTAGACGACTCCCCGGGCACCTCGTCCGCTAAGAAGGGCGCCTCCGCGCAATCGGGACAGAGCGCGGATTCCCAGGCCGAGGCTGATCGCCAGCGGAAGGAGCAGGCCGCGGCAGACGAAGCCAAGCGAAAGGCCCTTGAGGACGAACTCGCGAAAAAGAACGGGGAAAATCAGAAGAAGATCGCCGAGGTAAACGCCGCGATCGCGAAGGGCAAGGCCGCCGCCGAGTCGGGGAGCCTCCGCTCGGCGCTTTCGAGCTTCGACGACGCGGAGAAGGCGCTTCCCGACGGGGAAAAGGCATTCGCGGCCCAAAAATACGCCGAGATGGCGGAGTCCTTGTACGGGATCGCGCAGAACGCGACCGATAGCACCGTGAAGAACGAGGCGCTCGCCTCCGCGCTCGAGTACGCGAACAAGGCCGTCGAGGCCGACGGGTCTCTTGCCTCCGCGCGCTATATCCGCTCGAAGATCTACGCCGACCAGCAAAAGGGCGAGCTCGCCCTCCAGGATCTCAAGGAAGCGGTCAGGCTCGACCCGCAGAATTACCTCTATGCCTACGACCTCGGGAAGATGTATTACCTTCAAAAGCGATACGCGGACGCCAAGCAGTGCTTCACGACCGTCACGAAGCTCGCGCCCAAGTTCGAGCCGGCGTTCTTCAACCTCGGTCTCACGAATAAGGCGCTCGGCTCGGTCGACGAGTCGCTTGCCGCGTTCCGCCAGGCGACCGTCATCAAGACGGACTATACGCGCGCGTATATCGAGATCGCCCGGCTCCTCGACCGGAAGGGCGATTCGGCGGGCGCGATAAACGCGTATGGCGCCGCGCTCAAGATCGAGCCCTCGAACGTCTCGGCGCTTCGCGAGATGGCGGCACTCTATAGCAAGAACAGGAAGTTCGCGGAGGCTGAGCGCTATTTCCGCGAGGCCTTAACCCTCGGCTCCGA
>DAOPYF010000005.1:0-1118 GCA_035352735.1 Treponemataceae bacterium
GACGATGCGAAGACGCGCGCGGTTTTCTCTATGTCCTCCGGACGCGCGCGAGTCATCGCAGCGACGCGCGCGCGTAGGCCCTCTCGCGCGATGAGTTCGCATGCCCGGAAATCGACGGGCGATGACGTTGGGAAACCGGCCTCGATGACGTCGATCCCCACCTCGTCGAGGATGCGCGCCAACGACAGTTTTTCCCCCGGCGAAAACGCGCAGCCGGGGGACTGGTCCCCGTCTCTCAAGGTGGTATCGAGTACGGATACGGCGCCGATAATGCCGGGGAACGTCACGCCCCAAGTTCCTTTTTTGCCAATTCCGAAACCATCGTCATGGCCTCGATAAAGCGCGGGACGTCTGCCCGCGAAGGCTCATGCGTCTCGATCGCGTCGAGCGAGCATATCCGCTGCAGCGAATCCATGTACCTGAGCGTCGCCTCAAGGTCGGGCCTGATGCGCAGAAACGCGCGCGCCTCCTCGAGCAAATCGACCATCGCGTGATTGCGGGGTAAAATTCCGCGATGCATGAAGATCGCCATGAAATACTTCTCGATACCCATCGCCGCGATATTCTGGATTATCGCGGGGGTGAATACTTCCGGTCGCCGAACGCTTCTTTGCGCGGTCTTGTGATACGCTCGACCTTCCTCAAGGAAGGCTTCCCATCCATCAAGCTCGCTGTTCATGGCCCTGAGAATACCGGGTATGCGCTTGTTAGTCAATATTTATGCAATAATTATGATAAAACTGTATATTCTTGCATTTTTAGGATTGACTCGGCGGGACGGAGTTACTATCATCCCCATAGTCATTTAGAGGTACGGGCACGGGCGCCGCTGGTAACACTACCGCAAGCGTCCGTGCTTTTTTTTTACCCAGTAAGGAGGATACGATGAAACGAGCGTGCATGATCATGTTGGCGTTGACTTTGGTCGCGGGGATTTGGGCGACGCCGAAAACCGAAATCGTCGTCGCGGCGGCGGCGAGTTTACAGGATGCGCTATCCGAGGCGATCGAGGCGTATAAGGCGGATAATCCCGGCCAACTGGTCACGTCGACGTTTGGGTCCTCGGGCTCGCTGCAGAAGCAAATCGAGCAGGGCGCCCCCATCGACCTTTTTATCGC
>DAOPYF010000005.1:1218-30678 GCA_035352735.1 Treponemataceae bacterium
CTCGCGTACGTGGAAGGCGGCGAGGTTTCCGCCGGGGTCGTCTACGCCACCGACGCGTCCGTCTCGAAGGGCGTCAAGGTCGTCGCGGTAGCGCCCGCGGGCTCCCATATCCCGGTGGAGTACCCAGCCGCCGTCGTCGCGAAAAGCCCGAACATTGACCAGTCGCGGGAATTCCTGGAATGGCTTTCGGGGTCGAAGGCTCAGGTGATCTTCGTGAAGTACGGATTCACGGTTAAGTAGCATGGACTGGTCGCCCCTCCTGATATCGATGAAAACCTCGCTCTCCGCGACCGCGTGCGCCCTCTCGCTGGGGATTCTCGCGGCGTGGGGGATACGGGGCCTGGGCGGGCGGCTCAAGGCGATTCTCGACGTGCTGTTCACGCTTCCGATGATCCTTCCCCCGACGGTATTGGGCTTTGGGCTCTTGCTGCTCCTTGGGAGAAACGGGCCCATTGGGAGGGCGTTCCTCTCCATCGGCGTCAGGATCGTGTTTTCCTGGGGGGCGACCGTGATCGCGGCGACCGTCGTCGCATTCCCGCTGGTGTACCGAACCGTTAGGGCTTCTTTCGAGCAAATCGATTCCGCCATACTCAACGCCGCGAGGACCCTCGGGCTGAGCGAGCGCTCTATCTTCTGCCGCATCATGGTTCCCATGTCCCTGCCGGGCATCGTCGCGGGGGCCGTGCTCGCCTTCGCGCGCGCCCTCGGCGAATTCGGCGCGACCCTCATGGTCGCGGGCAACATACCCGGCCGCACGTCGACCATACCGATCGCCATCTACTTCGCCTCGGAGGGAGGCGACGACGGCCGCGCGCTCGCGTGGGTGCTCATCATCGTCGCGATTTCCTTTACCGTCATCCTCGCGATGAACTGGGCGGGCGGAAGGGGGCGGCGATGAGCGTCGATATGGAATTCGTCAAGCGCCTCGGGGATTTCACGCTGAGCGTGAGCCTTCGCGCGGGGAACGAGCGAATCGGCATTCTCGGCGCGTCGGGCAGCGGGAAGAGCATGACGCTCAAGTGCGTCGCGGGGATCGAGACGCCCGACGAGGGGAGGATCTCCATCGACGGGGTAACGGTCTACGATTCGGCCCGGGGAATCGACCTGAGGCCGCAGCGGCGCAGGGCCGGATACCTTTTTCAGAATTACGCGCTTTTTCCGAGCATGACGGTCGCCCAGAATATCGGTATCGCGGCGCGCGGCGCGAACGCGCGAGAGCGCGCCGGTATCGTCGCCGACGCCGTGCGGAGGCTTGGGCTCGAGGGGCTCGAGCGAGCGCTTCCGGCGCGCCTGAGCGGCGGGCAGCAGCAGCGAACCGCCCTCGCGCGCATTCTCGTGTCCGATCCGGCGATCCTCATGCTCGACGAGCCTTTCTCCGCGCTGGACGCGCATCTCCGATCGCGGATGGAGCGGGAACTGTCCGAGCGCGTCGAGGCGTTCGGCGGTACGGTTTTTTTCGTCTCGCATAGCCGCGACGAGGTGTACCGCGTCTGCGACAGGATCGCGGTGATCGACGGCGGAAGAATCGACGGGGCGGTGGGCAAGCGGGAACTCTTCGATAACCCGCGCACGGTGAACGCGGCGATATTGTCCGGATGCAAGAACGTCGCCCGCGCGCGCAAGGCCGGCGATAGGATGGTTTTCGTCCCGGATTGGAACCTGACCCTCGAGACGGCGGCGAGCGTCGGGCGCGACATGGCCTGGGTCGGGATCAGAAGCCATCATATCCGTCACCCCGCGCGCGGCGAGACGGTCAATTGCTTTACCTTCGCGGTCGAGCGAAGGAGCGCGGCTCCATTCTCGGTTACCGAGTACCTTATAGCGCCATACGAGGGAACGCCTAAACCCGTCGCGCTGTGCCGCGAGCGGACGATTGAGGAGAACGCGCCGGAGGGCGATCGCCGCGCGTATTGCGTGCCGCCCGAAAAAATTCTTTTACTCTGTGATTGAGAGGGCTCCCCGGCGGCGCGCTTGCGCCGGCCGGGGAGCCCTAACCGGTTAGTGACTAATCGCGAACGCGCGCTTACGCGATGACGTACGCGCTCGCGGGCTCGCCGCTTTCGATGGAGTCTATCACCGCGTCGATGGCCTCCTCGCTGTCGACGTGCCCATACCACCAGTTCTCCGGGTACACGATCATCGCGGGACCGCGGTCGCAAACCTTGAGGCAGCCGGTCGTCGAGACTATCACGTCGCCGAGCCCGCGGTCGGAAAGTTCGCCCTCGAGATACTGAAGCAGCGCCCCAGAGCCCTTCTTGTGGCATACGCCTTGCGGCTCGCCCGTCATACGGAACGAGGCGCACACGAAAACATGATGCGCAGGTTTTTTCATCGTTTCTCTCCTTCGACAATTACTAGCCAGCCGCACCTCACGCGCAGCCGGCGCCAGTGCCCCCGCAGGATATCCCGGCGCCGCATGTGCCCGCGGAACCGGTGAGGATTCGCGGTATCTCGTCGCCGGAAAAAAGCGGCTTTAGCCCGTCCATGATCATGCCTTCCATCGCCAGTGCGGCAATGCCGCGTTCGGCGAGCACGCGCAGGGGGGCGGGTCCGCACCCGCCGGCGAGAACCGCGAAGCAGTCGGGAATCGACTCGGCCAGGGCAGCCCACCGCGCGTCACCGCCGCCGGGGGCGGGGGTAGGCCTTCGGGCAATGAGCCTGATCTCGTCGGAAACCATCTCGAATACCCAAAGGCCGGTTGCTTCCCCGAGGTGTTGGTTCACGAGGAGTCCCTCGCGGCTCGCGACCGCTACCCTGGTGCGCGCGCCGTTCGGCCCGATTCGCGCCGACTGGGAAAGAAGCCTCATGACCTCGGGCGAATTTTCGTCGCCGACGAGGCCCGCCGCGTCCGCCCTGCAGCGCGCGCAATGGGACATCTGCTTTATGCTTTGCCCGGCATCGAGGCGAATGGCCATCATCGCGGCCGCGTCCGGCGTCGGTGTTCCGGCGAACGCCGTGTTCTCGACGTGCATGAGCGGAATGCAGTTCTGTACGTCCGCGCCGAGAGCCGCGGCGTATCGCGCGACGTCCGCGACGTGGGCGTCGTTTACCCCGGGTATCACGACGGTGTTGATCTTGACGGTTATGCCCGCCCGCTTGAGGGCGCGTATGGACTCGACCTGCCGCTCAAGGAGGACGCGTGCGCCGTCGATCCCCCGATACGCGTGGGGCCCACAGCGTACCCACGCGTATATCTCGGCGCCGATCGCAGGATCGACCGCGTTGAGCGTTATCGTCACGTGGGACGCGCCGATCTTCGCGACGCGATCGACGTACTCCGGGAGCCCGAGGCCGTTCGTCGCCACGCATAGGATCATGTCCGGGTACCTCGCGCGCGTGAGCTCCATCGTCCTGAGCGTCGCCTCGGGGTTCGCGAAGGGATCTCCGGGGCCGGCGATGCCGACGACCGAGACGTTCCCTATCGTTTCCATAACCTTCGAGAGATAATCGACCGATTGCTCGGGCGATAGGATGGCGCTGCATACGCCGGGACGGGATTCGTTCACGCAATCGTATTTCCTATTGCAGAAGTTACACTGGACGTTGCATTTCGGCGCGACCGGCAAGTGTATGCGCGCCGTTTTATGGCGGGCCTCGGCGCTAAAGCAGGGATGGTTCTCGAAATCCATTGGGTCCTCCTGTGGTCAGATGTATGTCCAGCCGTTTTTCGCGGCTTGCTGCCGTTCTTGCATGAGCGCGTTGCAGATCGAGTCGAAGAGGGAGATCGTCCCCCGATACCCGACGTGCAGTACCCGCTGCCCGCCCATGCGGTCGTGAATCGGAAACCCGCAGCGAACGAGCGGTACGTTAAGGTTTCGGGCGAGGTAATAACCCTTGCTGTTGCCGATCACGATATCGGGCGGCGCCGCCCGCGCGCGATCGAGCATCGTCGCGAAATCCGCGTCGTCGATGACCTCCGCGCGCGCGCCATCGGCGCCGATCGCGGCGTTGACCCGGTCTGCGAACGCCGCGCTTTTCGAGCCCGTCCCGACGATCGTCGGGGAGATGCCGATCTCGGCGAGGAATGAAGCCATCGCGACTACGAAATCCTCCTCGCCATAAACCGCGGCGGTTTTCCCTGAGCAGTACTTATGACCGTCGATGTAGGCGTCGACGAGGCGGCCGCGCGCGCGTGACCATTTCTCGGGCGCTTTTTCGCCCGTCGCTTCCTCGAGGGCGGCGAAGAACGCGTCCGTGTTCGCGATCCCGATAGGGAGATCGAGCCGCACGTTGCGCACGCCGCAAGTCCGCTCGAGCCACGTCCCGGCGCTTTGCTCGTCGGTGGCGGACTTGCCCAGGTAGAGCGTCGCCCGCGACGATCCCATCTTGGCGATATCGGACAGCCTCGTGCCGCCCTCGGGAAGTTTCTGATACGTCTCCCATGATCCGCCGTCGAGGGTCTCCGAGTAGTCGGGAAGCATCGTGTACTCGACGCCGAAGGATTCGAGAATTTCCCGGAACTCACGGAGATCCTCCGTCGAGACGAATCCGGGGATGAGGTTAACGCGCGCGCGCGCGCCGTCACCGCGCGCGACCGCGCGCACCACTGAGCGTATCGCCTCGTGGAAACCGTCCATGTGCGTGCCCCGATAGCTCGGGGTAGACGCCTGGAAGAGGATCGGCCCGCCATCGTTCGGCCGGGTCGTCTCGATCTCCCTGACGTACATCGCGACGTCGTCGCCGATCGTCTCGGTGAGGCAGGTCGACGCGATCCCTATCGCGCGCGGCGCATACTGCCGGGTGACGTTCGCGATCGCGGAGACCAAGTTGTCCCTTCCGCCGAATATCGCCGAGGACTCGGTGAAATTCGACGAGGCTATGTCGATCGGCTCGCGAAAGTGGCTTATCCCGTATCGCCTGATGTATGTCGCGCAGCCCTGCGACCCGTGAATCAGGGGTATGCAGCCCTCGACGCCGCGGTATGCGATGCACGCGCCGAGCGGCGCGCAAAGCTTGCAGGCGTTTCGGGTCGAGGTAAAGTTGCGCGACGAAGGTTCGCTTACCGCCGGCGTCATTTCGCGCTCGGTTTCCGTATCGTCTTTCACGCTTGGCCTCCCTTCGCGGCGCTTTGCGCGGCTATTCTCGCGGGCGAGAACTTCCACACCGGGCTCATTACCGAGGCGCGCACCTCACGGGCGAAATTGAGCATGCCCGAGAATCCCGCGAGGGCCTCTTTTCGCTCGTGGTTATGGTCGCAAAACGCGATTCCCATCTTGTACGCGATGGGCCGCTCCTTCACGCCGCCGATCAGGAGGTCCGCGCCCTTTTCCATGATGAACCGCGAAAGCTCGAGCGGGTTTGTGTCGTCGCATATCACGGTTCCCTCGTCGGTTATTTCCTTGAGATACTCGTAATCCTCCGGCGTGCCGGTTTGGGACCCGACGACGACGGTGCGCATGCCGATGTGGCGGAGCGCCTTCACGAGAGCGAATGACTTGAACGATCCACCGACGTAGATGGCGGCCTTTTTTCCGTCAAGGTCGGCCTTGATCGCGGCGAGCTCGGGTAAGAGGGCGTTCACTTCCCCGTACACGAGTTCGCGCGTCCGCTCGAGCGTTTCAGCGTCCCCGAAGTGCTCGGCGACGTCGTACAGCGCCTTTGACATATCCTCTATGCCGAAATACGAAACCCTCATGAACGGTATCCCGTAGGCTTCTTTCATCATTTTCGCGAGATAGGTCATCGACCCAGAGCATTGCACGACGTTGAGCGCGGCCCGATGCGATCGCGCGATCTCGCCGACGCGGCCGTCGCCCGTTATGCAGGAGACGACCTCGATGCCCATGCGCCGGTAGTAATCCTTGATTATCCACGTCTCGCCGGCGAGGTTGAAATCGCCCAGGATATTTATGCTGAGGCGCGACACGGGCGTCTCGTCGTCCTTTCCCGTCAGCTTGAAAACGGCCTCGCACGCGGCGCGGTAGCCGTCCTTTTTCGTTCCCTTGAATCCCTCGGAGTTTACCGGGAGGACCGGGATTCCCTTCTCACGGGAAACCCGCGCGCACACGGCGCCCACGTCGTCGCCGATCAGGCCGACGATGCAGGTCGAGTACACGAACGCGGCCTTCGGCTCGTAATGGTCGATAAGCTCGCAGAGCGCGGCGTAGAGTTTTTTCTCGCCCCCGTATATCACCTCGTTCTCCCCGAGGTCGGTAGAGAAGCTCATCCGGTGGAGCTCGGGGCCGCTCGACATCGATCCACGGATATCCCATGTGTACGCGGCGCACCCGATCGGCCCGTGAATGAGATGCAGGGCGTCGGCGATGGGGTAGAGCACGACGCGGGACCCGCAGAAAACGCACGCCCGCTGGCTCACGGAACCCGCCGCGCTCGTTTTCCCGCATTCGATCGCGTAACCGTCCTTTCCCTTTTCGAAAACCTGCCGAGCCCGTTCCTCGAGTATTTCGACCATCGTTCGCGCGCTCCTTTACCCGCGCCGAATGCGCGGTTGGCAAAAAAAAGAATCGGCGTCGGATGGAGGTAGCAGAGCCCGGCGCCGATAAAGAAAAGTCACATTACGAGCTCGAACTTCTCCTCGAGCGCGTCCCGGTCCTGGCGGTCCATGACCGCGTCAAGGACCCTTTCGAGGAGGCGAAGCCCCCCGCGATATCCCGTCACCGGGAAGTACGAGTGCCCGATGCGGTCGTAGATCGGGAACCCTACCCTGATAAGCGGGATATCCTCGTCGCGGCAGATGTACTTGCAGTACGTGTTGCCGAACACGAGGTCGGGCCGCTCGCTTTTGATGAGCTGGTGGAAGTAAAACATGTCCGCCTGCGGGCCGGTCTTCACGACGACGCCGTCGCCGCAAAGCTCCTTGATTCGGCGCTCGAACTTCGGGCCGGGCGCCGTCCCGCTGACGACGTGTAGGACCTTCATGTCGTTTTCCGCGCAGAAGGCGGCCATCCCGATGAGGATGTCCGGGTCGCCGACGAGCGAGACTTTTTTCCCCGACGCGTACTGGTTCATGTCGATCATCACGTCGAGATACTGTCCCCGCTCAAGCATGAGCGACTCGGGAACCGAGACCCCAGCGGCCTTCCGCATCGCGTCGACGAAATCGTCCGTCGCCTTAAGGCCGATGGGCAGGTCGAACACGTCGTACGGGACCTTGCATTTCGTGTCGAGAAGTTTCGCCGCGGCAAGCGAGCCAACCCTTCCTAGGGCGATCGAGCGCATCGAGTCTCCCATGCTCCGTATCTGATCGAGCGTCGTGCCGCCCTTCGGGTACATGCGGAATTTCCCGTCCATCGGCCCGTTGACGACGTCCGACGTGTCGGGAAGCATCACGTACTTAACGCCCATCGAGTCCGCGAGGTGCTTGATCTCCGACATGTCGCTCGGCTCGATGAACGACGGGACGAGGTTTATCTGCTTGAGTTTCTTTCCCGTATTCTCGGAGAAGTGCTGCACGAAGCTCGATACCATGCTCGAATACCCGGTGACGTGCGATCCCTTAAAGCTCGGCGTGTTCGCGTGGATCACCTTCTTGTTCGCCGGTATCTTTCCGTCGACCGCGGCCTTGTTCAGGATCTGCGTCAGGTCGTCGCCGATTACCTCGGAGAGGCACGTGGTGTGGACCGCGATGATGTCCGGGTCGTACAGGTTGAAGATGTTCTGTATGGCCTCGAGAATGTTCGCCTGCCCGCCGAAAACCGAAGCGCCTTCGGTGAACGAGCTCGTCGTCGCCATGATCGGGTCCTTGTAGTGCCTGGTAAGCGCGCTGCGGTGATACGCGCAGCACCCTTGCGAGCCGTGGCTGTGCGGCAGGCACTTGTGAACCCCGAGCGCGGCGTACATCGCGCCTACCGGTTGGCAGGTCTTTGCCGGGTTGATCGTCAGCGCGGAGCGCTCCGCGACTTCCTTTGGCGTATGTCGTAAAAGCATGTGTTTCCTCCCGGATCCTAGTCGTTCCAGCCGTAGCTCGCTGAGAGCTCGGGACTTGATTCCCACGGCGCCTTCGTCATCTTGAAAACCGAGCTGTGCACGAGCCGATCGATTTCTTTATAGAAGTTTATCGCGCCCTCGAAGCCCGCGAACGGCCCCATGTAGTCGTAGCTATGGAGTTGCTTCATGGGGATACCGCGCTTTTGCACCACGTATTTTTCCTTGATGCCCGCGCAAATGATATCCGGATGGTAGGCGTCGAGGAGCCGCTCCATCTCGTAGTGGTTCATGTCGTCGATGACGAGCGCCTTCTCTCCCATGTCCTTCATCATTCCTTCGTAGTCGCGGAACGAGAACCCGCTTGCCTCCATCTTCGCGATCTCGGCCTCGCTTTTCCTTGGCCTGTACCGGGTCGCGTCGCTTTCCACCTTGAGTTCCTCGATGTTGCGCGAGTCGGCGTCGACGACGATGTCGGGAAGGACCTTCCGCCCCTCGTAGTCGTCGCGATGCGCGAACTCATACCCCGCCGCGATCGTCTTCATGCCGATCTCGGCGAAAAGCTCCTGGTAATGGTGCGCCCGCGAGCCTCCGACGAAAAGCGCCACCGTCTTTCCCTGGCATCTCGCCTTGATTTCCTCGCGTACCGCGTTTACCTTCGCCATCTCTTCCTCGATGACCTTTTCCGTTTGCGCGATGAGGTCACTGTCACCGAAGAACGCGGCGATCTTCCGGAGCGACTTCGCCGACGAATCCGCCCCGATGAAGTTGATCTTGAACCACGGGATGCCGAACTTCTTCTCCATCATCTCGGCGAGGTAGTTGATCGAGCGGTGGCACATGATCACGTTAAGGTCGGCGGTGTGCGCGCTGATGAACTCCTCGTATGTCGAGTTCCCGCTGAACGTCGAGTGGATCGTGAGCCCGCATTTTTCCGCGATGCGCTCGATCTCGAACGCGTCGCCGCCGATGTTATACTCGCCCAGGATGTTGAAGCGGAACTTCCCCTCCTTCGGCGTGTCGTCGAGGCCGACGACGTCGGTGAATACCTTGTTGTTCGCGACGTGGTGGCCGGCGGATTGGCTGACGCCCTTATATCCCTCGCACGAGAAGGCGAATACGTTGATGCCGGGGTGCTTCTCCTCCATCTCGCGGGCGACCGCGTGAACGTCGTCGCCGATGAGCCCCACGGGGCACGTCGAGAATATCCCGATCGCCTTGGGGTGGAAGAGCGCGATGGCCTCCTCAACCGCGGCCTTGAGCTTCTTTTCGCCGCCGAAGATGATCTCGTCTTCCTGCAAGTCCGTGCTCATCGCGTAGGGCATAAAGTTTACGGACTCGGGGGTCGCCGGGCGCGTCTGGTTGCGCCGCGTGAGCCAACTGTAGAAACCGCAACCGATCGGGCCGTGCGTTATCTGGAGGACGTCGCGGGTCGGGCCAAGGACGACGCCCTTGCAGCCCGCGTAGGAGCATCCGCGCATCGTCAGGATTCCCGGCGTCGTTCGGGTATTCGCCAGGATCTCGGGCACTTGGTCGTCGCCCTCGACCTTATTGACGATGATCTGCTTTCCGCGCTTCTTGGCGAGCTTCGCCGGATACTTCGCGAGCGTCTCTTCCTTGAAGGCTTCCTGGTCGACTGCGGTGTGTTGATCTGCCATTTTTTCGCCTCCTATTCGTCGAGCGTCTCGTCGCCGGTCTCGCCGGTGCGGACCCGTATGGATTCCATGACCGGCATTACGAAGATTTTTCCGTCGCCGGACTTGCCGGTCCTGTTCGTCTCGATGATCGTCTCGACGACCTTCTTGACGAGCTTATCCGGCACCACGACGGAAACCATGCGCTTCGGGATGAGCCTTCCCGCGTTTCCGAGCTCGCTCATTTTTTCCTCGTATTCCTTTTCCGCGCCGCCAAGCTGGAGCATCTCGACGACGCCCTTGCCGCGGCCGAGGCAATCCTTTGCGTGAAGGGACGTGATGCCCGCCTCGCTCAGGGCGCGCTTTGTCTGGTTGATTTTGTTCATCCGGACGATCGCCATTACTTCCTTCATCTATTTTTCCTCCGCGGCGGTCTCTTTCACTCCGGAGCTGACGGTGTACATCTCGTCGACCGGCGACACGAATATCTTTCCGTCGCCGAACGCGCCCTGCGAGCCGGTACGGGCCTCCTCGATGACGGTCTTGATCACGAAATCCTTGTCCGTGTCCTTGACGACCATCATGAGAAGCTCCTTCTGAACCTCGTCGTAGGTCACGTTGCCGATCTTGATGCCGCGCTGCTTGCCGCGTCCCGAGACGTTCATCCTCGTCACCGAGGGGAATCCCTCCGCCATGAGCCTCGCCATTACGGCGTCCGTCTTATCCGGCCTGATTATCGCCCTGATCATTACCATAGTTTTCGCTCTCCTTTTTTGCGCGTAGTCGTCGTGCGTCGCCCGCTCGGGGCGCGCCGTCAGTCGGCGATGCCGAACTCCATCAGCAGTTTCTCGAGGTCCTCGATCTCGAGCGGTTTTGGGATGACGAACTTCGTGTTTGCCTCGATCGCCCGCGCGAGCTTCCGGTATTCGTCGGCTTGGCCGACCGTCGGGTCGAAGTCGATGACGGTCTTTTTGTTGATCTCCGCGCGCTGCACGACGTTGTCGCGGGGCACGAAGTGGATCATCTGCGTGCCGATCTTCTCGGCGAGGGCGCCGATGAGCTCCGCCTCGCGGTCGACTTTGCGGCTGTTGCAGATGAGCCCGCCGAGCCGGACCGTCCCGGACTCCGCGAACTTCCTGATGCCCTTGCAGATGTTGTTGGCGGCGTACATGGCCATCATCTCGCCCGAGCAGACGATGTAGATCTCCTCGGCCTTGCCGTCGCGGATCGGCATCGCGAAGCCGCCGCACACGACGTCGCCGAGCACGTCGTAGAATGTGTAGTCGAGCTTATACTGCTCGCCGAACGCGCCGAGCTGCTCGAGGAGGTTGATTGAGGTGATGATCCCGCGTCCCGCGCAGCCGACTCCCGGTTCCGGTCCGCCTGACTCGACGCAGCGCGTTCCCTTAAAGCCGACCTTGACGACGTCCTCGAGATCAAGGTCCTCTCCCTCGAGCCGGAGGGTATCGAGCACCGTTTTCTGCGCAAGCCCATTCAGGATCAGGCGGGTGGAGTCCGCCTTGGGGTCGCAGCCGACGATCATCATGTTCTTTCCCATTTCCGCGAGCGCCGCGACCGTGTTCTGGGTCGTGGTCGACTTTCCGATTCCGCCTTTGCCGTAAATAGCGATTTTACGCATCCTGCCTCTCCTGCGAATTTTGTGTCAGGTTTTTCAGCCTGCTGTGCTTAGCAAAGCAAAAAGCGTGCCAGGTTTCGAGGAGACGCGAGAAAAAAGAATATCTCTTTATCCGTTATGCACTTCTTTGAAAAAGGCGCGGCATCGTCACACTTTACCGCAATGGTTCATCCGACATTTTCGTTATTTTTACGGTAGGCTACGCGACATTTCTGTAGGGATGGGGGAGGAGTTAAGAAGTACTTGGTTTGCATTATTGACAAAATATACGGACTTAGCCATATTTATCGCATAATTATGCAGAAAGACCTGGATCTTTATCGACGGGTCATCTGCATTCCGTATCCGTCGCGCAAAGTTCCAGAAAAGGAGCATTCGTGACCGATACGCGACCCGTTTCACTCACCCCAAACACGGACTCGAATTGCGCTCGTCGGACAACCGAGCAGGAACTCATAGAACTGAGATTGCTGTACGATATCGGAACGATTCTCGCGGAAACCCTTGACGTCAAGGAAGTACTGACTGACGTTCTGGCGACGATCGCACGCCACATAGGAATCTTGCGCGGCACGATCACCATACTGAATAGGAATAACGACGACATCGCCATCGAGGAAGCCTGGGGATACGACGCGAAGGAAATCGAGCGCGGTCACTATCGTCCCGGCGAGGGAATAACCGGCCGCGTCATCGAGACCGGAACGCCGATCGTCGTGCAGCGGATCGCCGACGAGCCGCTTTTCCTCGACCGAACCCGCGCTCGCCAAGGATTGAATACCCATGACATGTCCTTTGTCTGCGTGCCGATCAAGTCGGGGTCCGAAATCATCGGGGCGATCGGCGTCGATCTCCCGCATAGCACCCAAGCGGCGCTCAATTCGTTCGTCCGTCTGTTCCTGATAATCGCCATGTCCATAAGCCAGGCGGTCCGCCTTCGGCAGATGACCCAGGAAGAGCTCGAAAGGCTCAAGACGGAAAACCTGCGCCTCCAGGACGAACTGACGACGCGCTATAAACCCGATAACGTGATCGGGAACTCGAAGATCATGCGGGTTCTCTATCGGGAAATAGAGCGCGTGCGGGGGACCAACGCGACGGTTCTGTTGCTCGGCGAAAGCGGCGTCGGAAAGGAAAAGATCGCGCACGCGATACACTATGGGTCGCCCCGCGCGGGGAAGCCCTTCATTAAGGTGAACTGCGCGGCCATTCCGGAGAACCTCATCGAGAGCGAGCTCTTTGGGCACGAAAAGGGCGCGTTCACCGACGCCGTGAGCCTCAGAAAGGGGCGCTTCGAGAACGCCGACTGTGGCTCTATATTCCTCGACGAAATCGGCGAGATGCCCCTTGGCGCGCAGTCAAAATTCCTGCGAGTTCTGCAGGAACGCGAATTCGAGCGCGTCGGGGGAACCGAGACGATACACGTCAACATTCGCGTGATAGCGGCGACGAACCGCGACCTTCCCGAGCTGATCAAGCAGGGCAAATTCCGCGAGGACCTTTATTACCGCCTGAACGTCTTTCCCCTCGTGGTCCCCCCCTTGCGCGAGCGAAAGACCGACATCCTGCTCCTCGCCAACCATTTCGCGGAGAAATTCTCCAAGGAGCACGGGAAGGAAATCCGCAGCATCGCGACCGAGGCGATTACCCTGCTGATGGAATACGACTGGCCGGGGAACGTCCGCGAACTCGAGAACTGCGTCGAGCGCGCGGTGATACTCGCGGACGGGGGTACGATACACGCGTATCATCTGCCGCCGAGCATCCATTCGGTCGAGCGCGGACAACCCGAACGGTCGGGGTCGCTGACGGAAATGACCGAGAGTTTCGAGCGCGCGATCATCAAGGAAGCGCTTGAGCGTAACGGGGGCAACGTCGCCAAAACCGCCGAAGGGCTTGGCGTTACCGAGAGAATTATGGGTCTGCGCGTCGCGAAATACGGGTTAAGGGACAAAGGACGTCCATGACCGCGAGGCGCGCCGTAAAGGAGATGATTATGGCCATGAGCGATGCGATGGGGTTTCTGACGCAATGCAGGATTAGCTCGAATTTTCGGAAGCGGCTTTACGGCGAATCCGGGGACGCACGGGGCTTTGTCGGGCAAATCGCCGGCACGGGTTACCGGTTCTCCGACGCCGAGATAGCCGACGCGCTGAGGGCGCTACAGCTTCGCGCGAGAGACGAGTTCGAGGCGGACGAGATAAGGGAACTCGGCCAGTGGTATCGTTTCATGAAAGGCGAGGACGCCTCAGTCTCCGGCGGCTCGCCGCGACCGACCGACGGCGCGGTACCGCCGCTCGACGGCTGTTCCCCGGCGCAATGCTCGAGTTGCTCGCTATGCCGCTAGCCTGCGTTCCCGATTCTCCCTGGCGCTTCGCGATTCGCGAAGCGGTTCCGGGCGATGAGGCGCTTGCGCTTTCCTTCGTCCGGCGCCTAGCCGAATATGAGCGGCTTGCCGACGGGGTACGCGCGACCGAGGCAAGCCTCAGAAGCGCGCTCTTCGAGCGACGGTACGCGCGCGCCGCATTCGCGATGGGCGAAACGGGAAATCCCTCGCGGGAAATCGGGATCGCGATCTGGTACTACGGCTATTCGACGTTCAGGGGCGCGCCCATTCTCTATCTTGAGGACCTCTACGTTGACGCCGCGTGGCGCGGGAAAGGCGTCGCGACGCGTCTCTTCGCTTACCTGCGGGACAAAGCTCGCGAGGTCGGTTGCGATAGGATTGAATGGAGCGTGCTTGGATGGAACGCGACGGCGAAGGATTTTTACCGATCGCTTGGAGGGAAGCATAAAGGGGATTGGGAGCCATTTTGCCTGGATCTCCGATGACGGCGTTTTCATAGGGTAACTGCCCGGCCTTGTTTGACAGAGTCCTCATTATTCAGTATATTATCAGTAATAATTACTGATGGAGGCGCTGGTCGACGCAACACAAAACAACGAACGGCGCTCTTAACGCTTCTTAACTCAACAAAAACCCATCCTTCCGCATCATGGCTCTATGAGCGGTTACGGGAAGAATACCCCGAGATAAGCCTTGGCACGGTATACCGTAATCTTTCGGTGCTCGCGGACGAGGGGCGGTTGCTCGTGCTGCCGACCGCGGGAGGCATCGATCGGTTTGACGCCGATACCAGCGAGCACTATCATGTACAGTGCGAGCGATGCGGCCGCGTCGATGACGTGCCGCGAGACGAATCCACGCTTGGCGCGGGCGTATGCGACGACGCCGCCGCGCGCGCGACCGGCTACCGGATAACCGGCCATAGTCTTTTTTTCTTCGGCATTTGCCCGGACTGCCTCGCGCATGCTCGGGAAAAAATAACGCGTAAAATCGGAGGACAATGATGAAAGCGCTCAAAGGATCCCAGACGGAAAAGAACATTCTCGCCGCGTTTATCGGCGAGTCCCAAGCCCGCAACAAGTATACCTACTGGGCGAGCAAGGCGAAGGATGAGGGCTTTATCCAGATTCAGCTGATTTTCCTCGAGACCGCCGAACAGGAGAAGGAGCACGCAAAGCGACTGTTTAAGTTCCTCGAGGGCGGCGCAGAGGTCAACGCCGGCGCTGGCGGGCACGCTGGGTACATCGGGACGACGCTCGAGAACCTCACGCAGGCCGCGGGCGGCGAGAACTACGAATGGCAGCACATGTATCCCGATTTCGCGAAGGTCGCGCGCGAGGAGGGATACGATATCGTCGCCGCCGTGATGGAGAATATCGCGGTCGCCGAGAAGCAGCACGCGAAGCGCTATGAGGCGATGATGAAGCACATCAAGGATAACGACATGTGGGTGCAGGAATCCCCGACCACCTGGCGTTGCATCAATTGCGGGTTTATCTACGTCGGAAAGGAAGCGCCGAAGGCCTGCCCCGCGTGCGCCCATCCCCAGGGTTACTTCGAGCGGATCGCCGAAAACTGGTAATCGCCTTCCCAAAGATCGCTTATTATGGAGTTTATCGCGCGGCTAAGCGGTTGGCCGCGCGTTTTTTTTGCTCATTCCCTTCTATAAATATGCTATAATCCCTCAAATACCCTGGCGGGTAGCAAATAATAAACAATAAGGAGTTTTCATGTCGCGCCCAATTATTCAGGTCGACCAGAAGGTCGGCCTCGTCAAAGGCTTGCCCTTAAGCTTCCAGCACCTTTTCGCGATGTTCGGGGCCTCTATCCTCGTTCCGATGCTCTTCGGCATCAATCCGGCGATCGTTCTTCTCATGAACGGCATCGGAACCATGATTTACCTCGTTATCTGCAAGGGGAAGGCTCCCGCGTTCCTTGGCTCGAGCTTCGCGTTCCTCGCGCCGACCTTCGCCGTTCTCGCGGCAATGGGCGGTATCGCGGCAGGTGCGTTTAACTACGCCCTCGGCGGGTATGTCGTCGTCGGCGTTTGCTTCATGATCGTCGCCGTCATCATCAAGTTCGCCGGTACCAAGTGGATCGACGTGGTGCTCCCTCCGGCTACGATGGGCCCGGTCGTCGCCCTCATCGGTCTTGACCTCGCCGGAACGGCCGCCAAGAGCGCGGGGCTCCTTCCCGAGGCGGGCGCCGCGATGGACGTCAAGGTCGTCGCCGTCTCGATGATCACCCTCGCCGTCGCCATCTTCGGCAACGTCCTGTTCCGCAAGTTCTTCGCGGTCATCCCGATACTCATCGCGATCGTCGTGGGTTACCTTACCGCGGTCGCGTTCGGGCTCGTTGACCTTTCCGGCATCGCGAAGGCGCCGATCTTCGCGCTCCCCAACTTCAGCTTCCCGAAGTTCCAGATGGATATGATCCTGATCATCCTCCCCGCCGCGCTCGTCGTCATCAGCGAGCACATCGGGCACCTCATCGTCACGGGGAACATCATCGGCAAGGACCTCACCAAGGATCCGGGGCTTCACCGCTCGCTCTTCTCCGACGGTATCTCGACGACCCTTTCCGGCTTTATGGGCTCGGTCCCGACGACCACTTACGGTGAGAACATCGGCGTCATGGCGATCACCCGCGTCTACTCGGTCTGGGTCATCGGCGGCGCCGCGGTCCTCTCGAGCGTCCTCGCGTTCTCGGGCACGCTCTCCGCGATCATCATGTCGATCCCCGGCCCGGTCATGGGCGGCGTCTCGTTCCTTCTCTACGGCGTCATCGCCGCGAGCGGTATCCGCCTCATCGTCGAGCAGAAGGTCGACTACTCCAAGGCGAAGAACCTCTGCCTCACGGCGGTCGTGCTCACCGTCGGGGTGTCCGGCGTCAAGGTTCCCGTCGGGCTCGCCTCGCTTTCGGGCATGTGCCTCGCGACGATCGTCGGCATGGTGCTTTCCCTCATTTTCTGGGTTCTCGAGAGCCTCAAGCTCACGAACGATTTCGATTCCGCGAAGTGATTCGTAGCGCGGTAAACGATTGACGAGCCGCTCGGCGCTTTTCGCGTCGGGCGGTTTTTTTTATGCGTCGGGCGCTTTAGTTACGTGTTGGGTATTTCCGTGGAGTCCTCGACGAGAAGGTCCTTCGGTCCCGATGCGAGCGCTTCCATCATGCGCCGCTTCGCGTCGGGCGAGTCGCGGGTAAGCTCGGCGATCCGCCTCCGCATTTCCTTGCGTGCCGAGTTCTCGCCGTAGTCGCAGGTACACGTCGTTTTAAGGATGCCGACCTCGTCGGCGTATTTGATGATTTGCTTTTCCTCGAGATAGGCGAGCGGCCGGATGAGGGTTACCGGGTACTTCGCGTATTTGAGCCTGATCGGCATCGCGAGTAGCTTCCCCGAGTTCAGCATGTTCATCATGAAGGTCTCGAGGATGTCGTCCATGTGGTGGCCGAGGGCGATCTTGTTGAAGCCGTTCTCTATCGCGTACTTGAGGAGTTCCGTCCGACGCTGCGTCGAGCACCAGTAGCAGTTCATCTTGCGGCCTTCCTTGAGCCGCGCGATGACGGGGACTTCGATCTCGCGATACGGGATGCCCCATGAGGCGAGGTTCGTCGCGAGGGCTTCGCCGTCGAAGCTATTCGGGAAATCCGCCTTGATGTGAATCGCCTCGAGTTCGTAGCCGATTTTGAGCGCGCTCCTCGCGGACGAAAGCGCCCACGCGAGCACGGTCGAGTCCTTGCCGCCCGACGCTGCGACGAGAATCCTATCGCCTTCTTCTATTAAACTGCGCTCGAGCGTGGCCTTGACGACCATCTTCCTCACGACCTGCTCGGCCGAGGCGCTCCTGAAAAAACGTCCACCCATATCGGTCGCGAGTATAGCCGATTTTCCGCCGGTTGATAAGGCCGCCGAGCGCGGGCGTTAACTTCCCGAGCCGTCGTAGGCCTTGAGTCCGCGATAGAAAACGGCGCGGGCGAGGAGCGCGAGCCAGAGGGCGACGAGGGGCGAGGCCCAGGCGAAGACGCCCCACCAGGCTTTGTCAAAGAGCCAGACGGCCGGGATGTAGCTGATGAACGCGTAGGGGACGACGAAGATAACGAAGGCCTCGATAGCCTTGCCGAATATCGAGGTCGGGTATTTCGCGAAGTCCGCGAGTTGGTAGACCATGAGCGGGAAGGCGTTGCTGGACGCCTTGAGCCAGAAGGCCGAGCAGTTCGCGGCGAACGAGATCGCCGTCCTGATCACGCACGCGGAGACGATGAAAAGCGGTATGAAGACGACGCGCGCGGCGGTCCACGCGATGTGCACGTGTGCGAGCGACGCGGTGAAAAGGACGGCGCCGAGCGCCATGTTCCCGATGCCGTGTATCCCCATCGTGAAGGTGAGTATCTGGAGGATGGGCGAGACGGGGCGGAGGAGCATGCGGTCCAGTTCGCCTGTGTTGACGAGAAACGTGATTTGCCACGCGCCCTCGAAGGCGAACGAGACGAGGCCCTCCGAGATGAAGATCGCCGAGAGCATGAAGATGATCTCCCACTCGGTCCATCCCGCGATCGACGGAATCTTGGAGAAGAGGACGGTGAGGAAGAGAAAGCCGAGCGTCTGCATGGCCGCGCCCGCGACGAAGAGGATGAGCGAGTCGAGCTTGTACTCGAGCTTGATCTTGGTATTCTGCGCGAGAAAGCGGAAGAAGAGTTTGACGGTGCGTAACGGTCTCATGCTCAGCCTCCCTGAATCGTGACTTTGCGCATCGCGCGCGACCAGACGAACCGCGCGATGAACCAAAGCGCGACCGCCCACGCAGCGCCGACGGCGAGCGCCCGCGCGAGCTCAACGCCCGCGAGTCGACCGGTGAACGCGCTCGCGGGAACCCAGACGATGCTCTTGAACGGAAGCCAGTCCGCGGCTCCCTTAAGCCAGAGCGGGAAGAAGCTGAGCGGTATGAGCGCGCCCGAGAAGAAGTCGGTGAGCCCTTTCCTGAGCCAGGAGATTCCCATGAGCGAGTTGGTCCAGAAGCACGCGAGGCTGAAGACGTAGACGAGAAGGAACTTCGTCGCGAACGCGATGGCGCACGCGAGCGCGAACGCCGCCCATGAAACCGCGTCGGGCGGGAGCACCCCCGGGCCGGTCGCGAGCGCGAAGCCGAGGCACGCGACGCCGACGAGCGCCCCTTCGCTCAGGCAGTTGCCGAGCGTGATCGCGAGGCTCCCGAGCTGGTAGTCGGCGGGCCTGAGGAGCTCGACGGCGATGTTCCCCGTCCTGATCTGGCGCGAGATGCGGAACTCGCTCGAGCCCGAGATGAGCGCGCTCATGAAAAGCGAGATGATGAGGTACGTTTTCATCTCGGCCCATTGGTAGCCACCTACCTCGGACTTCCCCGAGAAGACCGCCATCCAAATGAGGAAGATGACGAGATAGGTGACGATAATCGAGATCATGTTCACCGCGTACGGGATGCGGTAGGCAATCGTTTCCTGAAAGGCGAGCGACGCATAGCGCCGGTATTTTCTGATCGCTTGTCTCACTTTTGTTTCCGCTCCCGCTTTTCGCCGCGTGCTGCTTTATCGCTGCGTGCTGCTTTATCGCTGTGTGTTGCCTTTTTGCCGCGTGCTGATTTCTCGCCGCGTGCTGACTTCTCGCTGCGTGCTGCTTTATCGCTGCGTGCTGACTTTTCGCCGCGTGCTGACTTTTCGCTGCGTGCTGCTTTCTCGCCGCGTGTTGCCTTTTCTCCGCGCGAAGGATCCGCTTCCGCGTTCGCGCCACCTGAGCTTGCGTCGCCCGATTCCGTGAGGTCGAGCTTTCCCTCGTATACGCCCTTGATGACGCGCTCGATGTTGGGCTCGTCGATGCGGAAATCGATTACCTCGCCCGCCTCGATCGCGAGGGTGACGACGTCGCGCGCGGAAAGCGCGAAGCGGTCGAACTCAACCGATAGCGCGCGGTCCTCGCACGCGATCGCGCGGAGGTTGGGGTTGCGCTCGAGCTTTTTCGCGAGGATAGCGCCGCCCGAGGCGAGCCTCAGGTGCATGGTCCTTGTCTTGACGCAGAGGTCGAGCAGGGTCTGGAGCTTCCCGTCGTAGATGACGGTGCCGCGGTCGATGATGACGAGCCGTCGGCACACGTCGCGGATGTCGTCGAGGTCGTGCGAGGTAAGGAGGATCGTGACGCCGCGCTCGGAGTTGACGCGCGCGAGGAACTCGCGGATGCGCTCGCGGACGGCGACGTCGAGCCCGATGGTCGGCTCGTCGAGGAAGACGACGGCCGGGTCGTGGAGGAACGAGACGGCGAGGTCCGCGCGCATGCGCTGCCCGAGGGAAAGCTTCCGCGCGGACATGTCCATGAACTCGGCGAGGCCGAGGACCTCGGTGAGGTACGCGAGGTTGTCGCGGTAGCGCGCGGCGGATATGCCGTAGATGTCGCGGATGAGCGTGAACGACTCGCGCACCGGGATATCCCACCACAGCTGCGTGCGTTGCCCGAATACGACGCCCATGCGCTTGGTGTTTTCCATGCGGTCGCGGTAGGGGTCCATCCCGTTGACCGTCACCGTGCCCGCGCTCGGCATCAGAATGCCGGTGAGCATCTTGATCGTCGTCGATTTGCCCGCGCCGTTCGGCCCGACGTACGCGACTGTCTCGCCTGACTCTATGGAAAGGTTTACGTCGCGTACCGCGTTGATCTCGCGGTATTCCGGTTTAAAGAGGTGCTTGACGGCGCCCGCGAGCCCCGCTTCCTTGACCGCGCTTGTGTAGGCCTTGCAAAGACCTTGTGCCTCGATTATAGCCATGGGAAAAGTATAGCGAAACGGCCTTTCAAGGAGAAGCGCGAGAGAAAAAAAAGTGCGGGCGTTCCGCGATTCGGCGTCGCGCCGCGGCTTGGGGTGACTAAATCGCGAGCGGCGCTTTTTGCTCGGAGGTTGTCTTTCCTCGCGCGGTCGCAGTATCGCGAGCGGCGGCGGTATTCGCGTGCGCGAGGCGCGGGGCCCAGTCGCCGTCGGAGCATCCGTTCGGGCACGCGATAAACTCGACGACCGGCTTTTTTGCGTCGCGCGGCGCGGGGGTCGCGCCATTCGCCGAAAGCTCATCGAGATACGAGCGCATGACGGGCGCCGTCGCGACGACCTCGACGCGGCCCGTGGCGCACGCGTCCTTGCAGCAGCCGTCGTCGCACGAGCTCTCCTCGATAGCGAACGAGCCAATCTCGAGACCGAGGCGAGCGAGGATCGCGGGGAATATCGTGTAGAGAGGGACGAGGTAATCGACGTAGGGATAGCGCTCGCCTTCGGGCCCTTCCTTGCGCAAGAGGGCCTTCGCGCGCGATGAGCACGGCGATACCCAAAAGAGCGTCGCGTCGGGATGACGCGCGCGCGCGGCGAGCGCGGTGCGGTCAGCTGGCGGCATTGACGTCGTCATGTCGCGAAAGGTCCGCGGGAATTCATCGGCGATGAGTTCTCGCGCGTCGGGGCAGGCGGAAAAAAGCACGGTTCCGTTTTTTTCGTGTCGCGCTTCTCGTTCCAAATTATCGATAAAATCGTATTTATTAAACGAGATCGTCCATAGCTCGCTAAAGCCAAGCTCGATGAACGCGCGCTCAAGATCTTCCTTCGTCGTGCGCGAGCCCATGATATCAAAGAGCGCGGGCGACACGAGCGCGATGGGGCGCGAGACGGTTTGCAGCATAAAAGGGAAATCCGGCGAATACTCGATAACGGATTGCGCGGCAGGCGGGATGTGATGCATAGCGGCTTGAGTATGTCGACCTTACCGCGCAGTGTCAATATATTGCCAAATAGGGAGTTCGCTGGTAGAATAGGGCGCTTCTCAATAAGGATGTACGTAGATGGATTTGCCGTTGTTGCTTGTCTTGCTGCCCCTTGTGTGCGGCATCGTCGTCGCGAGTATTAAGGCGTTCAATGTCCGCAAGTACTTCGTATTTGCGTCTTCGCTGTTGCTCGCAATCGTGTCCATTGCCTGCGTCGTAAAATACGCGAAGAGCCTACCGGTTCGAATCTCGTATGACGCGGAATGGATCCAGCCCCTGATGCTTGGCCTTGAGCTCTTTATGGCGGGCATGGTCGCGTTCCTCGCGATCAAGTACAAGAAGAAACTCGCGCTTGTCCTTGCGTTCGCGCAGGTCGCGCTCGCGATCTTCTTCGAGGTCCGCTACGGGGAGTCTATTCCCATCCATACCGACATCGTGATCGACCAGCTGACCATCATCATGCTGCTCATCGTCGGTATCGTCGGCGGTCTCATCGGCGTGTACGCCACCGGATACATGAAGACCTATCAGGAGGAGAACCCGGACGTGCCCGATCGCCGTCGGTATTTCTTCCTCGTCCTCTTCGTCTTCATGTCCGCCATGTTCGGCCTCGTGCTTTCGAACAACATCCTCTGGATGTATTTCTTCTGGGAGATCACCACGGTGTGCTCGTTCCTCCTCATCGGGTATTCCCGAACCGAGGAAGCGGTGCGCAACTCCTTCCGCGCGATCGTCATGAACCTCGCCGGCGGTCTCGCGTACATGGGGGCGATCATCGTCCTCGCGAACGACGGCGGCATCCTTGAGTTCGACCGGCTCTCGTCGGTCCCTCCCGTGTTCCTCGCGATCCCCCTTACCCTGCTGTGCGTCGCGGGCTTCACCAAGGCTGCCCAGCTTCCCTTCTCGTCGTGGCTTCTCGGCGCGATGGTCGCCCCGACTCCGATATCGGCGCTCCTTCACTCGAGTACGATGGTCAAGGCGGGCGTCTACCTCTTCCTTCGCATAGCGCCGCTCCTTTCATCCTCGATGCCCGGCTACCTCACGGCGTTCGTCGGCGGGGTGACGTTCCTCGTCGGCGCGGTCCTCGCGATATCTCAGCGAAACGCCAAGCGCGTGCTCGCGTACTCGACCATATCGAACCTCGGCCTCATCGTGGCGTGCGCCGGAATCGGCACCTACCAGACGATCTGGGTCGCGCTCTTCCTGACGATATTCCACGCGGTCGCGAAGTCGCTCATGTTCCTCTCCGTCGGCACCGCCGCGGCCGGCATGGGCACCCTCGAGATCGAGGGCATGCGCGGGCTCATCATCAAGATGCCCCGCATCGCGCTCATGATGCTCGCCGGTATCTGCGGCATGTTCGTCGCCCCGTTCGGAATGCTCATCTCGAAGTGGGCGGCCATGGAGGCGCTCATCAGCCTCAATAACATGGTCAGTCCCGTCATGATCATCCTGATCGCCTACGGCAGCGCCGCGACGATCTTCTTCTGGACGAAGTGGATGGGAACGATCATCCGCGAGCGAAACCCGCACGCGAGATCCGGCCTCTACGAGCACCACGTCTCCGGCGAGGAATACGCTTCCATGTTCATCCTCACGGTGATGACCATCCTCACCTGCGTGCTCTTCCCGGTCATCTCGAGCTTCGCCGTCGAGCCCTACCTCGTCTCGACCTACGGCCACGCGTTCGGGCTGAGCAGGAGCAACGTGTTCATCATGATCATCATGATCTGCATGCTGATCGTGATCCCCGCGCTCCTCATCGCGGTTCCGTGGAGGAAGAAGGTCACGATGGGCACTGCCTACATGGGAGGCCGCACGGTTACCGAGGCCCTGCACTTCGAGGGCTCGGCGGGCGCCGACAAGCAGGTCCAGGTCCAGAACTACTACCTTACCCGCTATTTTGACGAAAAGCGCATACTTCCCGTAGGCATCATCGTCTGCACGATCCTTCTTATGGTCATGGGGGGAATATCACTGTTATGACAACGCAACTTTACGTAGCGATCGGCTATGTGCTCTTCGCTCCGATAATCGGCGGCCTCATGGCCGGAATCGACCGTATCATCACGGCGCGCATGCAGGGACGCAAGGGTCCGCCCCTTCTGCAGCCCTTCTACGACGTGTTCAAGCTTTTCCAGAAGCAGAACATCCTCGTGAACAGGCTCCAGCTCCCGTTCGTCGTGTGCCACGTGATCTTCGCGATCTTCACCGGGTTTCTCTTCTTCCAGGGAAGCGACGTCCTGCTCATCATCTTCGTCCTGACGCTCGCGGGCGTTTTCCTCGTCCTCGCCGCGTACTCGACGGGCTCCCCGTTCAGCGCCGTCGGCGCCGAGCGCGAGCTTCTCCTGATGATGGGCTACGAGCCGATGCTGATCATCGCGCTCGTCGGCATGTACGAGGTCGCGGGCAGCTTCGACATGTACAAGATCATGAACGCGCCCGTGCCGGTCGTGCTCTACCTTCCCGGGATCTACCTCGGGATCGTGTACATCCTCGCGATCAAGCTCAGGAAGTCGCCGTTCGACCTGTCGACCTCGCACCACGCGCACCAGGAGCTCGTCAAGGGCATCACCTCGGACATGGGCGGCGCGACGCTCGCGCTCACCGAGATCTCGCACTGGTACGAGACGGTGTTCCTCTACGGGTTCCTCTTCATCTTCTTCGGGGCGAACCCGATCGTCGGCGCGATCGGCGTGATCGTGACGTTCCTTCTCGAGATCGCGATAGACAACGCGGTGGCGAGGGTTAAGTGGGAGTTCATGCTTTCGTCGGCATGGCTCGTCGCGCTCATCATGGGCGCGGGAAACCTCATCCCGCTCTTTCTCATAAACCGGGGGTAATATGGCATTCTTCAAGAAATCACCCTGGCTTCTCCATTACGATGCGTCAAGCTGCAACGGCTGCGACATCGAGGTGCTCGCCTGCCTGACGCCGATGTACGACGTCGAGCGGTTCGGCTGCATCAACACGGGAGATCCCAAGCAGGCGGATATATTCCTCATCACGGGCTCGGTTAACCACCGGAACGCCGCGATCGTCAAGAACCTCTACGACCAGATGCCCGAGCCGAAGGTCGTCGTCGCCGTCGGAATCTGCGCGTACTCAGGCGGCGTCTTCGCCGACTGCTACAACGTGAAGGGCGGCGTCGCGAGCGTGATCCCCGTCGACGTGTACGTCCCCGGATGCGCGGCGAAACCCGAATCGATCATCGACGGCGTCGTGCAGGCGCTCGGCGTGCTTGAGGAAAAGCACAAGGCGTTCCGCGCGAACCGAAAGGGCTCGGGCGGCAAGTACGAGATAAGCGACAGCTATTCGGCGGAACCCGCCGAGGCCGCGCAGCCCAACGCCGAGGAGGCACATCATGCGTGAACCGATCGGAAAGCAAGAACTCATAACGGTCGAGAAGTCATGCGTGCTCGAGGAAGTCATGCGACTCGCGTCCCTCGGGATGCGCCTCGTCCAGATCCTCGCGGTGAGCACCGCGAAGGGAACCGAGATGACCTATTCCTTCGGCAAGGACTTCGACCTCGTGAACGTCCGCTGCGAGGTCGCCGCGGGCGAAAGCCTCGCGAGCATCACGCCGGTATGGCGCGGCGCGTTCCTCTACGAGAACGAGATCAGGGACCTGTTCGGCGTGAACATCGAGAACATCTCGGTCGACTACAAGGGAAATTTCTACACCGTCGCGAAGAAGCAACCCTTCGCGGTTAGGTCCAGCGAGCAAGGCGGCGCCATATGAAAGAATGCACGATAATCCCGTTCGGCCCTCAGCACCCCGTGCTCCCCGAACCGCTTCACTTTGACCTCATCCTGAAGGACGAGACGATCGTCGACGCGGTGCCGCAGATCGGCTACATCCACCGCGGGCTTGAGCTTCTCGTCGAGAAGCGCGAGTACCAGGACTACGTGTTCGTCGCCGAGCGCGTGTGCGGCATCTGCAGCTTCATGCACGGCATGGGCTACTGCATGGCCGTCGAGGACATGATGAAGATCTCCGTCCCCGAGCGCGCCCTGTGGCTCCGCACCTTCTGGAGCGAGCTTTCGAGGATCCATAGCCATCTCCTGTGGCTCGGACTCGCCGCCGACGCGTTCGGCTTCGAGAACCTTTTCCAGGCGAGCTGGCGCGCGCGAGAGTACATCCTCGACCTTATCGAGGCGACGACCGGCGGCCGCGTCATCTTCGGCACCTGCCAGGTCGGCGGAGTCCGGCGCGACGTGACGGCCGAACAGTTCGCTCAGGTACTGTCCGTACTCGAGTCCCTGAAGAAGGAACTCGGGACGCTCTCCGACATATTCGTCAACGACGCGTCGGTTAAGCACCGCTTGGTCGGTGCGGGAAAGCTCTCCGCGAAGGACGCTTACGAGCTTGGAGCCGTCGGACCGATGCTCCGCGCGAGCGGCGTCGCGTACGACGCGCGAAAGCGGGGCTACGCGGCCTACGGCGAGCTCAATTTCGAACCGATCACCGAGTCCGCGGGCGACTGCTACGCGCGCGTGCTCGTGCGCGTGCGCGAGATATGGCAGTCGATAGACCTCATCAAGCAGGTCGCGGCCAAGATCCCGGCGGGCGAGCTTTTCGCGAAACCCGAGGGCATGCCGACGGGCGAGGCCTTTATCAGGGTCGAGCAGCCCCGCGGCGAGGCCGTGTATTACGTGCGCGGAAACGGCACGAAATTCCTTGAGCGCTTCAGGGTCAGAACCCCGACCTTCGCGAACGTCGTTCCCATGATCGCCACCCTGAAGGGGTCGACGCTCGCCGACGTCCCGAACCTCGTGCTGACCATCGACCCTTGCATATCCTGCACCGAGAGGTAAACTATGTCTTTATTCCCCATGGCGGGTACCGTCATAAAGAATTTGTTCTCGCGCCCTGCGACGCGACTGTATCCCTTCGTCAAGCGAGAGCCCTTCGCGCATACGCGCGGGCACGTGGAAATCGACTTCTCGCAGTGCATCCACTGCGGCATCTGCTCCAAGCGCTGCCCGACGCACGCGATAGCCGTCGACCGCGCGAAGAAGGAATGGAAGATCGATCACCTCGCGTGCGTCATCTGCGGCAACTGCGCGCTCGTGTGCCCGAAGAAGTGCCTCTCGATAAAGGAAGCCGCATCGAACGCCGTCACGCGGGCCAATAAAGGGGCCGAGACGGAGACGCATACGAATGCATGAGGCGAGCGTCACCGAGGCGCTCATTAAGATCGCGCTTGATGAGGCGCGGAAGAACGGCGCCTCCCGCGTTACCTCGATAAGCCTCGTCGTCGGAGAGACGACGGGGTATATGGCCGAGTCCCTCGAGTTTTACTTCAGGAGTTTCTCGAAGGGCACGCCGCTCGAGGGCGCGGAGCTCAAGCTTGCCTACGTGAAGCCGAAGATCCGCTGCCCATCGTGCGGGAAGCTCTTCGAGCGGAAGCAGTTCTCGTTCGATTGCCCCGACTGCGGGACCCCCGGCACGATGACATCGGTCGGGAACGAGTTTTACATCGATAGCATGGAAATAGAGAAGGACGGAAAATGACGGAGCGCATATCGGTCAGGCGCGCGGTGTACGAGGAAAACGACCGAATGGCCGAAAGCCTTCACGGGCGCCTCGCGAAGGACGGCGTGTTCACCGTCAATATCCTCGGCGGCCCGGGCGCTGGCAAGACGACGAGCCTCAAGCAGATCATCGCGCGGCTTCCCCGCGACACGGTTTCGGTAATCGAGGGCGACATCGCCTCCGACATCGATACCAAGGCCCTGCGCGAGCTCGGCATCGACGCGCATCAGATCGACACGGGCGGGGACTGCCACCTGAACGTGCCGATGGTCGAGTCGATCCTCTCGGGGATGAGCCTCAAGAAGGGCGGCTGGCTTTTCATCGAGAATATCGGGAACCTCGTGTGCCCGGCGGAGTTCGTCATCGGCGAGGACATCAAGCTCGTCATCTCGTCGACCGCCGAGGGCTCCGACAAGCCGTATAAGTACCCGTCGGTTTTCCAGAAGGCGGCGGCGGTCATCCTCACCAAGATGGACCTCGCCCCGTACGTCGGGTTCGACATGGACTACTTCGCGAGCGGCGTGAAGTCGCTCAACCCCGACGCGCCGATCTTTCCGGTCAACGCGCGCACGGGAGAGGGCTTCGACGCGGCAGTCGCGTGGCTAAAGTCCCTGAAGGCGAAGTCGTAATCCTTCGTGTCCTAATGGTCTGCGATGATTGAAACGTCCGGCGATTTCAGTGTATACTAATATCGGTATGATCCATTAGCTCAGTTGGATAGAGCGGTCGCCTCCTAAGCGACAGGTCGGACGTTCGACTCGTCTATGGGTCAGCGAGAAGAGGCCGAAAATCCCGTTAAGGATTTCGGCCTCTTTTTTTATGTCGCGATTTTATACCGCGAAGTGTTTTTTTGCGCGGAATCCCGCTACCTAGAATAACCCGTGTCAGTAAAAACTCACGCGAACCGCGCCGACGCCGCTTTGGAGTTTGATCCGCTTTTCGGCGCTCGGATTCCCCGCGATCCCATTCCCGACGCCGGTGTACGATTCGTCCCCGATCCTGACGACGCCGATCCCGCGCGTGAACTCAAAGCGCCAGTCGCGCGCCGTGCCGGGAAGGGAGAGCTCCACGGTACCTGCCCCGGTCGAGACCTCCGCGTCATCGCCAAGGTCCGCCTTGATAGCGATTCGGCCCGCGCCGGTTTCTACCTTCGCGTCGGCGAACCGGCAGTCGGTCAGCTCGAGGTTGCCCGCGCCCGTCTTGGCGCGCGCATGGTCGGCATCGAGCCTTATCCCCTTAACCGATCCCGCGCCGCTTTCAGCGGACAAGTCCGCCGCCGAGACCGACTCGAGGGTGACCGCTCCCGCGTCGAGCTTCACCGAGCATCGATCGAGCTTGCGTCCCTCGGGGAGGGTGATCTCGATGAGGGGTTTCGTAAAATCGTCATCGAGGTTGAGGGAATGCCCGAGCTTCCCGTCAGAGACGCGCACGGCCGTGCCCGACACCGAGATGTCGAGACTGTCTGCGTCGAAGCCGGTGGCGCGATATCCCGCGCGCGACCCGCTTTTTATCGAAAGGTTCGCGAAGGTGAGGTTCACCTCGAGCGAGCTGATGTCCTGGGGAAGATCTCCTTCCTTCTCGGGGATGTCCCGAATGCGCTCGGGTCCGGAGCCGCGCGAACCCCACTCGATGCGGAAGCCCCGATCGCCGAACGGCCACCAATGCGGCGCCGCCCAATGGCCGCCGAGGCTGAGCCCGACGGCGATGAGCACGCACCCGATGCAGATGAGCCAGAGACCCCGCACGAGCCGATGACCGCGATTATCTGCCATACCGCGCCCCCTTTGGCCCGCCAAAGAGCCACCCGAGGATATTACCGAGGAGGGAGAGCGTCGCGCCGATGATCACGAACGCGACCTTCCCGATGCCCCACAGAAGAAACGCGACGCCGAAAAGGATGAGCGCGCTCGCGGGGGTCGCGAAGATCGCGAAAAAACCGCCCGCGAAAAGCGCGATGCCGCCGATCACGAGCCCGACGGCGCCGACGGCGATCACCGCGACGACGGCGACGACCGCGATAATGACGCCGATGAGCGCGCAGAGCGCGGGGAGCGCGAGCGGGGCGGCGAGGATCGCGAGGAGGACGAACCAGAGCGCCGAAAAACCCTTGCGGGGATTGAGTGGCGCGTCGCGCGCTTCCTTGACCGCGTGGTCGGCGAGGATGCGCGAGGCGAGCGCGGCGGGGCTCCCGAGTTCGCGAATGACGTCCTGCTCATGGTCGGGACCCGCCTCGTCGAAGTATTCCTCGTAGTACGAAAGCGCCGCTTCGCGTTCCGCGCTCGAAAGCCTATTGAGCCGCTCGCGCAGTTCAAGCATGAATTCCCTGCGTGTCATTCCGTTTTCTCTCCTCCGAAGATGCCTTCGATTTTCTTTCGATAGTCTTTCCATTCGCTCATGTGCAGGAGGTGCTGATCGCGCCCTTCCGCGGTGATCCGGTAGTACCGCCGGTTGCGTCCCTGGAACGGTTGGTCGTAGGTGGTGAGCCAACCGTTTTTCTGGAGCCGCCTGAGCACGGGATACAGGGTTGATTCCGAGATCGTCATCACCTGCCTGACTTCCTGGGTTAGCTTGTAGCCGTACTCGTCGCCGCGGGAAAGGATGGCAAGGATGCATGCGTCGAGTAGCCCAGAATGTATTGAAAAAAGCATGGCCGTGTCA
>DAOPYF010000005.1:30778-45640 GCA_035352735.1 Treponemataceae bacterium
TTCATCGCGCCCGAGCGGCGCGACGAGTATCGGGATGACGCGCATCCTTTCGCGTCGCGCGTGCCCTGCGAGGCCGTCCGCGCCGTCTGGGGCATCGATGCCGCTTGGATCGCCGCTGCCGCCCCAGTCTGACGCAGAGCCGCCGCTGCCCGTCGCAGAGATGTCCGCGACCCACGCGAGGCCGGGCGTGGGGAGAAACGAGACGAGCGCGAATGCGAGGCCGTGAAGGGCGGCGGCGATGAGAATCGCCGCGCGGAACCTTCGCCGGTCGGGGTCAGTATCGATACGAGGCACTGAGGGTATAGGACCGTCCCGCGGCGGGGTAATACGAAAGCGCTCCGGTATAGGACGAGTAATACTCGAGCGGCGCGTAGGATGCGTCGAGGATGTTGTCCATCCTGAACCGAACCGCGAAGGAGCTGCCCTTCATCTCGGGGGCGAAGCCGAGGGTGAGCCCGAGGAGGGCATAGTCGTCTATCGTCCCCGCGTCGTTCGCGAAGTCCTGACCGGCATACGACTCGCCGGTATACGATACGTCGGGCGCGATCGAGATACCGAAGGGCAGGTTGAAGGTCGCCCCTCCGCGCGCGGTGAGGGCCGGCGCGAGCGGTACGACGTTGTCCTTATAGTCGCCCGAGGTAAAGGTCGCGCGGACATACGCCACGTTGCCGTCGAGGGTCACGAGCGCGACGGGGCGCCAGGTAACGGACGCCGAGCCGCCAATCCTGCGTGTGCGGTCCATGTTCACGTTGAGATACGTGGTCTGATCGTAGGCGATCTCGTCTTTCATGAGAAGGCAATATGCGTTCGCCGAAGCGGAAAGTTTCTTGCCGTCGCGATAGCGCGCGCCGACTTCGGCGTTGTATCCATGCTCGGGCTCGAGGTCCGCGTTGAAATCAGCTCCGCCATAGAGTTGCGCCTTCTCGTCGATGAAGGGGATGCGGTATGTCGTGCCCGTCCGCGCGTAGGCGGAGAAGGGCTCTACGGGGCGCCAGGTAAGCCCCGCGTCCCAGGAAAGGTCGTCGTAGCCGTCTGACTCGTCGAGCGCTTCTTTCTCCGCGTGGATCGCGGTATGGTCCCAGCGAATTCCCGCCGATGCCTTGATGTCTCGCGGAAGCGCGAGGCCGGCGCTCAGGTACGGCGCCCAAGAGAATTGCTTGATCTCGAAGTCGTCGTGCCCTTCCGTTCTTTTATCGTCGGTCCAGGTATCGCACGCGTAGAAGTTACCCTCGAAGTCGAGCCCGCCCGTGACGAGAAAATTTCCCGTCGGCGCTTCGCCCGTCCATGAAGCCTTGGGCCGCGCGCCGATCGTGGTGATTCCGGTATCGGCGAAGGTAGGCCAGCTTGAGGAGCCGAAGTTCGCCTCGCGGTCTTTTCGCTTCCAGTCAAGGGGGCACTCGATCGTGAGGAGGTCTCCCGGCCTTGCCTGCGCGAGGAGCCCCGCGCCGAGGGTCTTCTCGCTGCCGTCGTCGTCAAGATTTACCGCGGCGGTCGGGTCCGCGTCGTATTGCGCCTTCAAAAGCGCGCCGGGCATTTGGTATTTAACGTCCGCGTAGGTAAAGTACGGCTTGATCGTCACGAGGTCGGTCACGTCGGCGAAGGCGTTGACCGTGACGTTCGTGTTTTCCGCCCTCGATCGGTCTCGGTACCCGTCGGTTCGGTATAAATCCGCGGACGCGAGAAGCCCGAGGGAGTCTGTGCCGTAGCCCCCGGTGACGAGCGCGCGCCGCGTGTCGAAGCTTCCGTAGGAAACGGTCGCCTCGGCGGTTAAGCCCTTCGCGCTTTCCTTCGTGATGATGTTGATGACGCCGCCCACCGCGCCCGAGCCATAGAGAACGGCGGATGGCCCGTCGAGGATCTCGATCCGCTCGATCGAGGAAAGCTGGATCGCCTGCCAATTGATGCCGGTCATGTCGGGATCGTTGAGCTTTCTCCCGTCGACGAGCACGAGAACCCTGCCGAAGGAATTCTCCCCGAAGCCGCGCATGCTGACTTGCGCCTGGGCCTCGGTGGAGTATGAACGGAAACTGACGCCCGCGATATCCTCGAGCACCTCGACGACGCTCGTCTTGCCCGAACGGGCGATGTCGTCCGCGGTGACGACCGTTACCTTCGCGTTCGCGTCGAGCGAATCCTCGCTCTCGCGGCTCGCGGTCACGACGTAGTCTGGAAGGATTTCCGCGGACACCGAAAGCGCCAGGCAGAAACAAAGAAATGAAAAAACGACACTGCGCAGCATAATTCCTCCTCGGGTTTTGCTGAATGGGGTGGTTGCCGGAAATCGTCTCCTGGCTTACAGATCGTCTTACTTGCGCGGCCTTCTCGGGGTTTCGTGCGAAGGTCCTTTTGGGGCCTTCGCGCCCGATGGCGTATCACGCGTTCATTCCTGCTTACAGTGGCGGGACCGCTGCGGATTCTCACCGCATTCCGTTTTTTCCGGCTTTTTTTGTCGGTGTACTATACCGCCCCGCATTCCGACGCGTCAAGGTTCCGGGTGCGGAGTTTACTGCATAGTTGGAGGGGTGGGTGAGTGCCTTCCGTTGAAAAGGCTTGACTTATCGTGTTTGCGACCGTACTATTATTGTAGTACCCCACCCCTGGGGGGGGTATGGAAAAGGATGGGATTATCATGGTAACGCGAAAATTCAACGTAACGGGCATGACGTGTTCTGCCTGTTCCGCGTTCATCGAAAAAACCGTCAGAAAGCTGCCCGGCGTCGAAAGCGCGGAGGTAAACCTCCTCGCGAACTCAATGGTCGCAGAATACGACGATGAGGCCGTGAGCGCCGACGCGATCGTTTCCGCCGTAGTCGACGCGGGGTATGGGCTTTCGGCTGCCGATGACGGGCGCGCTTCAGGCCTTTCGGCCGCGGTCCCGCAGGGTCGTCCGGTAAGGGCCGTGGAAAGCCCAGAAGGGAATGCGCTCATCAGGCTCATCGTCTCCGTCGCTTTTTCCGTTCCGCTTTCGTATATCGCGATGGCCCCGATGTTCGGGTGGCCCCTGGGCCGCGTTTTTATGGAAGGCGAGCATCAATTTGTCTTTGCCTTTTTACAGTTTCTCCTCACGCTACCCGTCGCGTACGTGAACCGTACATTCTTTATCCGCGGCTTTAAATCACTCGCGCGCCTCGCGCCGAATATGGATTCCCTCATCGCGATCGGCTCGACCGCGGCGATGGGCTATGGCGTGTATACCGTTTTTTTTATCGCGTGGAAGTTTGGCCTCGGATCGATGGGGCATCACGCGCCCGGCGCGATGAACCTGTACTTCGACTCGGCCGCGATGATCCTGACGCTTGTCACGCTTGGTAAGTTCCTCGAGTCGGGCGCGAAGCGGCGGACTACCGACGCGATCACGAAACTCGTGAGCCTCCGGCCCGACCGCGCGACCGTCATCGTCGACGGCGCGGAGCGGCGCGTGCCGGTCGAGAGCGTCGTGCCCGGCGACGTGCTCGTCGTCAGGCCGGGACAGTACGTACCGGTCGACGGAATCGTGATCGAGGGAACCTCGAGCGTCGACGTTTCCGCGATCACCGGCGAGAGCGTGCCCGCGTTTAAGAGCGTGGGCGACCGCGTCGTGAGCGCGTCGATCAACCTTAACGGCTTCCTGAAGTTCCGCGCGGACCGCGTCGGCGACGACACGACCCTCGCGCGGATAATCAGGCTCGTCGAGAGCGCGTCCGCCTCGAAGGCGCCGATCGCGCGGCTCGCCGACCGGATCAGCGCCGTGTTCGTGCCCGCCGTCATGCTCATCGCGGCCGCGACCGTCGTCACCTGGCTTCTGCTCGGCGCGAGCCTTGACTTCGCGCTTTCCTGCGGGATCGCGGTGCTCGTCATCTCGTGCCCGTGCGCGCTTGGGCTCGCGACCCCGACCGCCGTCATGGTCGGCACCGGAGTCGGCGCGCGGAACGGTATCCTCGTGAAGACCGCCGCCGCGCTTGAGATCGCGCACTCGGTCGACACCGTCGTGCTCGACAAGACCGGGACGGTTACCGCGGGACGACCCACCGTGACCGATATCCATTCCGCGTGCGAGATGGACGACAACGAGCTTCTCGCGCTCGCGGCCTCGATCGAGACGCCGTCCGAGCACCCGCTCGCGTTCGCCATAATCACCGAGGCCGAGAAGTCAGGGCTCAAGACGACGCCCGTCGAGGCGTTCACGCCATACCCCGGTAAGGGCGTAGAGGCTACGATACGGGGAAGGCGCTATTTCGCCGGCGGGCCGGGACTCCTCAAGGAGAACGGGATCCCGACGGAAGAACTCGAGCCGATCGTCGCCCGGGAGGCGGCAAAGGGAAAGACTCCCTTCTGCTTCGGCTCGGGAGGGAAGGCGCTCGGAATCATCGCGGTCGCTGACGTCATCAAGGGCGGAAGCCGCGAGGCCATCGCGACCATGAAGCGGATGGGGCTCGGCGTCATCATGCTGACCGGCGACAACGCGCTCACCGCGGAGTCCGTGCGGCTCGCCGCCGGCGTCGACGTCGCGTACGCGGAGCTCTTGCCCGAGGAGAAGGTCGGCGTGATACGCAAGCTTAAGGCCGGCGGCAAGAAGGTCGCCATGATCGGCGACGGCATCAACGACGCGCCCGCGCTCGTCGAGGCGGACGTCGGAATCGCGATCGGCTCGGGCACCGACATCGCGATCGACTCGGCGGACATCGTGCTCGCGCGAAGCGATCTCCGCGACGCGGTGACAGCGCTCAGGCTCGGGAAGGCGGTAATACGGAATATCCGCACGAACCTTTTTTGGGCGCTCGTGTACAACACGCTCGGCATCCCGATCGCGGCTGGGGCGCTGTACGCGGCGACGGGCTTTACGCTAAGTCCGATGATCGCCGCCGCCGCCATGAGCATGAGCTCCATTTCCGTCGTGCTCAACGCATTGAGCCTTAACCTGTTCAGGAGGAACCGCTGATATGAAGCAAACCGTAAAGATCGAGGGAATGAGCTGCGCGCATTGCGCGCGCAGGGTGGAGAAGGCGCTCGGCGCGATACCGGGGGTGAGCGCGGTCGTTCAGCTCGAGTCGGCGACCGCCGAGCTAACGTCGGACGTCGAGATCGATTTCTCGACAATCGAGCGCGCCGTCGCTGACGCGGGATATAAAGCCGCGCGATGAAGGGAGACAGGGAAAGCGCCGCGAAGCTTCTGAAGACGGCCCGCGGCCAAATCGACGGCATTATCAAGATGGTCGAGGAAGACCGCTATTGCGTCGACGTATCAAACCAGATTCTCGCCGCCATCTCCATTTTGCGGAAGGTAAACGCGGGCGTGCTTCGCGCGCACCTCGACAGTTGCGTGACGGATACGCTTCTTTCAGGAAGCGAGGCCGAGCGCAGGGCGAAGATCGAGGAAATGATGGCTATTATCGAGAAGAACGCGCGATAACGCTCGACAATTTCGGCGTCCGGATATATACTGACGACAAAAGTTTTATATATCTGGATGGCGAAACAAGATGAAAGACGATTCAGTTTGTTTACGCGACAGTATCTTCGAACTTATCAACGAAGAGCCAAATTTCGACGCGGATGAATACGTAACGGACAACGTTTCGTTCGCCTGCCTGCTTGAGGCTTTCGTACACCTTGAATTTACCGAAGAAGAGGCTATCGCTCACTGGAAAAAGATTATCGAGAACGGAAACGTGCTCCGGGAAAAGCTCGGCAAAAAGATCGGGATACATCTCGCGCTCGTCGACTATTTCACAAACATTCGGCAGATCATGAACTCCCCGATGCTGATCGAGGTTCACGTCTTTAGGCAGACGGAGCGTCTCGCCATGGTTGACGGCCTCACCGGCGTTTTCAATCGGCGCTACATGGATATCATCCTGAAGAAGGAATACAACCGATGCGAGCGGTACGGAAAGCCCCTGTCGGTGTGCCTCATAGATATAGATAACTTCAAGCAAATCAACGATAGTCGCGGCCATCAGTTCGGTGACGAGGTGCTCAAGGAGATCGCGAGCCTTCTCAAGGCCGCCGTGCGCGAGGAAGACATCGTGTGCCGCTACGGCGGCGAGGAATTCTTGCTCATCCTTCCGGAAACCGAGGCCGCTGGCGCGTTCATCCTCGCGAACCGTATCAGGACGGAACTCAAGGGCGACCCGTTCTTCAAGGAGAACCGGATTACCTTCTCCGCGGGAACGTCGACGTTCCCCTCTGCCGCGCTCGACATCGTCTCGCTCGTGCAGTCAGCGGACCGCGCGCTCTATCAGGCGAAGTTCTCGGGGAAGGACCGCGTCGCCGAGGCGGTGCCCGAGCGGAGGAAGTTCGGTCGCTTCCCGCAATGCTGGGCGGTCGACGTCTATCCCGAGTCGTCGCGGGACCCGGTCATCGGCATCATGACGCAGAACGTATCGATCGGCGGGATTCAGTTCGAGTGCGCGGTTCGCCACGCGATCGACACGCCGCTCAAGCTCGTCTTTACAAACATCGATCCCGATATCCCCGACGTCGAGGCGGAAGCCCGTATCACGTGGGTAAAAAAGCATAACGACGCCTATCTCTATGGCGTGTCCTTCATCGACACGCCCGAGCTCATCGAGTCAAAGCTTCTCTCCCGCGCGCAGACCCTCAATGAGTTCGTGTGACGCATGAGGGCCCTCGAAAAAATCTATCTCGAGATCACGAACGTCTGCAATCTTTCGTGCCCGTTCTGCCCGCCGACGAAACGTGCGGGAAGGACGATGTCGGTAGGCGATTTTTCGCGGATACTCTCGCGCATTCGCGCGCGCGCTAAGACGCTCTACTTTCACGTGAAGGGCGAGCCGCTCACGCACCCAGACCTTTCCTCGCTCATCGACATCGCGGCCGGTTCGTCCTTCTCCGTCATCATCACGACGAACGGTACGCTTCTGCCCGAGTCCCTCGGATCGCTTTCGCTAAAGGCGAACCTCGCGCGCGTCAACGTGTCCCTCCAGAGCCTCGCGCAGTTTCCCCCCGAGCGGCGGCTACCCCTCGCGCGCGCGATCTTCGAGGCGGCGGACCGGCTCGTCGCGGCGAATCGTTCGGTGAACCCGCGCTTCTTGGTCAGCTTCAGGCTTTGGACGCGCGACCAAGCGAGCGAGACGGCCGAGATCCTCGAGGAGCTTGCGCGTCGATACGGGATAGGTCGGGGCGGAATAGACGCGGTGCTTTCGGGGCAAAACGGACTCAGGCTCGCCCCCGGCGTCGCGCTCCATGCCGCCGACACCTTCGATTGGCCCGCCCTTGACGGCGAGGATTATGGCCCGCGCGGTTTTTGCCGCGGGCTCAGGGACCAGGCCGCGATACTCGCCGACGGCACGGTCGTGCCGTGCTGCCTTGACGGCGAGGGGATCATCGCGCTCGGGAACGTCCTGGAAACGGAGTGGGACGAGATCATGGCTTCCCCGCGAGCGCGCGCGCTATACGACGGGTTTTCCGCGCGGACGGTCGCAGAGCCGCTTTGCAGGCGTTGCGGCTATCGGCTCCGTTTTGGAGCATGATGCCTTATTGGCGTTGCGCTCGCTCGAATTCGAGAATCCCCGAAAGCACGTCGATGCGCCCAAGCTTTTTACCCTGAAAGAAGAGCTCGATCTCGCTTCCCCCGAGTCGCCTGAACGCGATGCATTTTCCCGCGAAGGATACGTCGATGTAGAATTTTTTTCCGCTTATGACTAGAAAGCCGTTAGGGTCGACGGTCCGATAGAGGGTTTCCGCGGTTCGCCCGCGGGTCGCTCCTTCCTCCGCCGGTGCATCCGGGCATGCGGAGATAGCCGCGTCACCCGCGTGCGCCATGAGCTCTTCTTTGAGCCAGCGTCGAATTGCCTGAGCGTCGTCCGGCTCATTGCCGGGCAAACCGTCTCTTTTCACTGTATCGCTCACTTTTTTTCAATGATAGGGTACGGGATGGAAGGGCTGGGTGAACTATTCGACGATGCGGTGCGTGCGTTCCATGGCCGCGCAGAGGCTTTGAGTCATTTATACCGCCCGTCGCGTAAAAAGGCAAGGAAAAAATTTACATTGCGTTTACAATTAGCGGGTCAAATCGCGCCATCCGTCGGGCGGATTCGACGAGACGTCGTAGGAAACGCCGCCGGGGAACGCGAACGAAACACGCGCGCAATGGAGCGCTTGGCTTTCAAGGCGGAGCGAGCGCCTGTCTTCATCGGTGAGGGTCCCGTCGATAAAGCGGAGAAACGCGGTTGGGTCCTTACCATATAACTTGTCGCCGACGACGGGATACCCAAGGCCTTGGAGCGTCGCCCTGATCTGATGGGTTCGCCCGGTGAGGAGCCGCGCGTGAACGAGGGAGATGCCGGGCGCGAATCTTCCCCTTCCGGTGAAGATCGTCCGGACGGCGAGGCCTTCCCCGCTCGGGCTGTCGGGGGTATCGCGCGCGCTTACGGTTGCATCGCGCCGACTCGGAGGCGCCTGAACGAACCGGAGCTTCTTCCGGACCGGGGACGCAGCGTCGGGGACGAGAAAGCCTGACGCGTCGATTCGATCGGGAAACGCGCCCTCGACGAGGGTGAGGTACTCCTTTTCGATCATGCGCTCCCGCATGAGCTCGCCCGCTCGGGCGGCCGCTTCCTTCGTTTTCGCCGCGATGACTATGCCCGATGTTTCGCGGTCGAGCCGGTTGATGAGATGGAGCGGCCCGTACGCGTTCGCGAGGAGCGAGATAAGGGTATTCCGGAGGTAGATCCCGCCGGGATGGCAGGGAAGGAGCGGGGGCTTATCGACGAAAAGAAAATCGGCGTCCTCGCGGAGGATGGCGAAGCTCACGTTGACCGGCGGCTCGTCATAGGGCTCGGGGGTGAAGGCGACGCGGTCGCCCTCGCGGAGCGGGGTCCCTTCCGCGCAGGGCCCGCCGTTATGCGCGATCCTTCCGGCGAGTATGTGACTCGCCCACTCGGCCTCGCTCTGGTACGTGAAACGCGCGGCAAGGTAGCCCGCGAGGCTTGAGCCTTCGCCGTTTTTGGCGACGGTGACCGTCCTTGTCGGGTTGTCCCTTTCTCCCATGCGCTTCGCGTTCCCCTTTTGCGTGTGATGGACTTGAGTATACCCGAAAACGTGCCCTCGCGTATCGCGCCGGACGAGGCTCCTCGCGCGCATTAACTTACGAAACCATAAAGTGGTGTATACTGGGTAGCAACCATGGAAGAAGAACAGTGGCTCATCGTGTGCGATATCGACGGAACCCTCCTCGTTCCCGAGCGGGGAAATCCCGGGCTCATGGAGTTCGCCCGCCTCATCGAGGCGTCGCGCGGTCGCCTCATCTTCGCGGTCAATAGCGGCCGCTCGCTCGGCGATATCGCGGCCGTGGCGGAGGCGGGGCCGATCCCGAGGCCCGACTGGATCATGTGCGACGTCGGCACCTCCCTCCTTTCGGGCTTTACCCCCGACATGGAGGATCCGGGTTGGCGCGCGGTCATGGGGCAGGATTGGGGGCGCGAGGACATCCGCGCGGCGATCGCCGGCTGTCCCGGCCTCGTCGAGCAGGAAGCCTGGCATCAGCATCAGGCGAAGCTCTCCTACTATTTTACCGCGCCCGTCGCGGATACCTTCCCGGAAATTCTCAGGCGGACCGCGCCGTGGCGTGACCGCTGCAAGAATATCGTCACCGTCGAGTATTTCCTCGACGTGATGCCGCTCTGGGGCGGCAAGGGCGCGCCGATCGAGTACCTCGCCGGGAAGCTCGGGATTCCCGACGAGCGCGTCGTCGTCGCCGGCGACTCGGGGAACGACCGGGACATGCTGACCCGCGCGTATAAGCCGATCGTCGTCGCGAACCACGCGTCCGACCTCGCGGACCTCGCGCGCGATCCGGGGACCTTCCTTTCGCGCTCGGCGGGGGCGGCGGGCGTCCTTGAGGGCTTGGCACATTACGGCGTCCGCTGATTGATCTCGCTTGCATCATCGGCTTTTTCTGATACAATAGCCTGACGGAGAGAAACCATGATACGAACGATTATCGCATTCATTAAATTTTGGATATACCTTTTTCGGACGAAACCCCTGCTTAAGAAGGCGCGTAAGCTCGACCGCGAGGGAAAGACGGCGGAGCGCGACGCGATCGTGAAGGAGAACGTCGGCGCCTGGGCGCGCTACGTCGTCGCGCTTTCGGGCGGCACGGTCACCGTCACGGGCGAGGAGAACATCCCGCGGGATACCGCGGTCGTGTTCGTCGGCAACCATCAGGGCTACTTCGACATACCGATCCTGCTCGGGTACGTAAACGCGCCGAAGGCCTTTATCTCGAAGATAGAGATCCTCAAGATCCCGGTGCTTTCCGGCTGGATGAAGCTCATGCAGTGCACCTTCCTCGATCGCAAGGATATGCGGCAGTCGGTTCGCGCGATGGCCGAGGCGGTCGAGAGCGTGAAGCGCGGGTACTCGCTCGTGATCTTCCCCGAGGGCACGCGGAGCAAGGGCGGTCCCGTCGCGGAGTTCAAGGCCGGCAGCTTTAAGCTCGCGCTCAAGGCCGGCGTGCCGATCGTGCCCGTCACCATCGACGGTTCGTGGCGCCTCCTCGAGGAGAAAGGCCGCTTCCAGAAAGCAACCGTGCGCGTCACGATTCATCCCGCGATCGCGACGGCGGACCTCGGCCGCGAGGAGACGCAGGCGCTCTCCGAGCGCGTGCGCGCGGTCGTGACGGGAGCGATGGCGAAATAGCGCGATCGCGCATCGGGCACCGAATTTCTCGCGCGAGGAATTGAAGCGGTAGCTCGGGCGCCCGCCTGGCGCGATATTCCGAACGCGATAGGGGAGCCCGCTTGCGGCTCCCTTTTTTCTTTGGCGCCCGACTACAAGCGGAAAGTCCGGCCGCTCGGCCCTGAAGGCGAGCGGCGCGCCCGTTTCTTTTTTTCTTTCGGCGAAACCATTCGCGATGCGTTATACTTTCGCTAGACAAGGCGCGCGTTCGGGCTCGTTCGCGCGGGGAGGAATCCATGAAGACGATTGACGTGGCGGCGCTCGGCGAGATCCTGATCGACTTTACCGAGGCGGGCCATTCCGAATCGGGCGCGGCCCTCTATGAGCGGAACGCGGGCGGAGCGCCGGCGAACGTCGCCGCTGCGGTCGCGCGCCTCGGCGGGCGCTCGGCGTTTATCGGCAAGGTCGGCGCGGATCCCTTCGGCGAGTTTCTCGCCGATACCCTCAAGGGCCTCGGCGTGGACTCATCCGGGCTTCGCGTCTCGGCGGAGGAGCATACGACCCTCGCCTTCGTGTCGATACGCGCGGGCGGCGAGCGGAGTTTTTCGTTTTGCCGGAATCCCGGGGCCGACTCGTGCCTCCGTGCCGACGAGCTCGATTCGCGCGTCCTTGAGTCGGCGAAGATCCTTCACGTCGGGTCTCTTTCGCTCACGCTCGAGCCCGAGCGGGGCGCGACCTTCGCGGCGATCGAGCGCGCAAGGGCAGCGGGCGCCCTCGTCTCGTACGACCCGAATTGGCGGCCCGCGCTTTGGAAAAATCGCGACGAAGCCGTCGAGCTCATGCGGCGCGTGGTTCCGCTTGCCGACATCGTGAAGGTTTCCGAGGAAGAGCTCGAGCTTTTGTACGGCGTGGAACTTGAGTCCGAGGCGGACCTCGAGCGCGGGGCTCAGGCGATTCTCTCCGAGGGCCCGCGCCTCGCGCTCATCACCCTCGGCGAACAGGGGACTTACTGGTATGGTTCGGGATCGGGCGACCTCGTCGCGGCGTTCGCGTCGGACGCCGTCGACACGACCGGTGCCGGAGACGCCTTCGTCGGCGCGCTCCTGTGGCGGCTCACGAGGCCCGAGGCGACGGATAACCCGCTCGCCCGGGGGGAGGCCGCGATCGCCTCGGACGTCCGCTTCGCGAACGCAGCGGCGGCCGTGTGCGTCAGGCGGCGCGGCGCGATCCCCGCGATGGCAAACCTTCGCGAGGCGATGGGCGTCTACGGAAACGGCTAGATTCCTTCGGCATTCCCCTCTGTAAATACTCATTCAAAACTCCGCGGGCGATTGGCGCGTACGGTATAGGAAATTTTATACTTTAGGCGTACGCGGAGGGTAAAATTATGAAAAGAACGCTTTCCCCCCTTATGCTCGCCGTTGCCCTGTTCCTTGGTTTGTTCCTGGCGACAGCCTGTTTTTCCGCGCTTGATCCCGCGGTGAGTTCACACCGCGCGGGCGCCCTTGCGCTCAGTCTTTCCGCCTTGCCCGGCGCGGACGCTTCGGACTCAGTTCCGTCCGGGGCCGTCGCGGGTCGGGCGATCGTGCAAGGAGCGGCGAAACTGTATGTGCAACTCGGTATCGCGCTCGGCTCGGCGACGCTTCATGGGCCTTACGACGCGGCGGCCGGTACCGTAATCCTCGTGAATGACATCCCTCCCGATACCTACCCCTGGGTCGCGCTCATCTATTCCGCATCCGAGTTGTCGCTCACCGCCCCGATAACGGTTGCCGGGTCAGGCGATCAGGCTGTTGCCTTTACTGACGCGCTCGGTTCCTCTTCCGCGATCGCGGACCGCTCGTCGGTGTCGTTTGCCCTGCTTTCGAACATAACGGTTCAGGAGGGGAATACGAATCAGGTTGAGGCGACGCTCATTCCGCTCACGGAGGATACGGTCAGCGTGGGGTATGGAAGCGAGAGCCCGTATGCGTGGACCGCGAGCCAAGGTACCGCGACGCGGCGCTTTATCCGCCTCGTGAACAAGGGAAACAGCGTCCCGACGGGGAACGCGCTTTTTTCGTCGACCTTGAGCCTGCGGAATACCGGTGGTTCCTCGGCCTCCTTCGCGAACGCAGCCCTCTATAGTATTTCGGGCTCCCTCGTCGCGACGGGACCCTCGTCGGGAACCGTAAAACCGGGTGAGAGCGCGACGCTCTTTTCGCTCAGTTCATTGAGCGCGTCTTCCTACTTCCTCTACCTCGAGACCACGGGAACGGGTTTTTCCGTCTCCGCCGACAACAAGCTCGCGACGCGGCTCGTGGCGGTAACCGCGACCGGCACGGCATACTGGAGCGAGGACGGCGCGACCTGGAACGGGCCGTACGCGACCGGTCTTACCGCGTGCACGCAGGCGACGAGCGGCGCAGGCGGGCTTTTCGCCGTCTCGGGATCGCCGGGCGTCGCTACCTCGACGGACGGGATTACGTGGACCGTGCACGCCATGCCGAACTCGCCGACGACCGTCGACCATCTCGAGTCCGATCCTTCGGGGAATTACTGCGCCGTTACCGATATCCCCGCGAACGGATATTCGTACTACTCCGCGGATGGGCTTTTCTGGCCGACCTTCGGCTCGGTCGCGTATACCTCGACAAATGCCGCCTATCTTGACGGCAAGTGGTACGTGACCTCGAGCAACGGCTCGTCTTGGAAATCGTCCCCCGATGGCGTGACCTGGACGGCTGTGACGGGCTCTGGCTCGGGGATGTATCAGCTTAATCGGGTGGTTGGGATTAACGGAAGGCTCATCGCCGGCGGAGGGCAGCCCTCGAACGCCGGTACGCAAATACAGGTTTCAACCGATTATGGCGCGACCTTCGCCGGCGCGATAACCATTCCCCTGAGCACGGGCTATGTGCAGGCCTTCGCGGTCGTCGGGATGAATCGCCTCGTCGTGGGAGGCTCGAGCACCAACGCTACCCGCCTCGTCTCGGTTACCGACGATTACGGCGCGAGCTGGCTTACGGTCTCGTTCCCGGGAAGCGCGACGGTGAACGCGCTCAAGGTTACCGCGCTCGGGCTTTTCGCGGGCGACGCGAATGGAAACCTCTATCGATCATTGGACGACGGACTGAGCTTCTCCCTTGCAGGGACGCTTCCCTCCGCCGTTAGGGGCGTGGCGAGCCGAACGGCGCATTGACCATCGGCACGAAGGCTACGGGGAAGATATGCTCTTCCCTGACCCGATCGCCTGAGATCCTCGTGATTACGGAGAGCATTTGAAGCGCGGTGCCGACCGGGATCACCATGCGCCCATTGGTCGCGAGCTGGGCAACGAGCTTGCCCGGTATCGCCGGAGGGGCGGCGGTCACGATGATCGCGTCGAAGGGCGCCGCGTCGGGGTATCCCTCGTAACCGTTTCCCTCGATCAGGTGCGCGTTCGGGTAGCCGTCGGCCGCGAGGTTCCGCCGCGCGAGATCATGAAGGTCCTTGAGGATCTCGAGCGACCATACCTCGCCTGCGAGCTCGGCGAGGACGGCCGTCTGGTATCCGGTCCCAACCTCGAGCACGCGGCTCGCGCTCGAGAGTTCGAGAAGCTCGGTCATCTTCGCGACGATGTAGGGTTGCGATATCGTCTGACCCTCGATGAGGGGAAGCGCTTGGTCGGAGCAGGCGAGCTCGCGGTATTCCTCGGGGACGAAGCGAAAGCGGTTAACGCGCGCGAGGGCCGCGAGGACACGGCTATCCGCTATGCCGCGCGCCTTGATCTGAGAGTCGATCATCCGCTCAATGGCGTCCCGTTCCGCCGTCGTCATCTCCATGCGCTTTTTCCTTCTTACCCCTTAAGTATAATGCCCGCGCGAAAAGATTTTCGTGCTATACTCCGCTTTATGAAAACTCGCGCGCGGAGACGACTATAATGGCCGAGTGCCGTCCCGGATGCGGCGCCTGCTGCGTCGTGATATCGATAAGCTCCTCAATCCCGGGCATGGGGCGCGGAAAGCCCGCGGGCGTGCGGTGCGTGAACCTCAACGAGGGCAATCATTGCCTGATTTACGGGACGCCCGAATACCCTCCCGTGTGCGCGGCCTTTCGCGCCTCCGACGAGATGTGTGGCGCGTCGTACGAGGACGCCGCTCGGTATCTCGAGCGCCTCGAGCGAGAGACCGCGCCCGATCGGCTCTAAAGCTTTCTCCGGCGGATTCCTTGCGAATCGCGCGAAATCAACTATCATGTAAGGTATGGATTCCCAGAAAA